>PMSX01000217.1 GCA_003167495.1 Bryobacterales bacterium
ATCATATGCAGGCCATTAACGCCATCTATCACGAAGGCAGCATTGAGGCGGCAGTGACGAGCGGACGGTTGACAAAGGGCGTGATGTACGAATGCGTAAGAGCGAAAGTACCCTATGTGTTGGCCGGCAGTTTGCGCGATGACGGACCTTTGCCAGGGGTGATCACAGACATGAATGAGGCGCAGGATGCCTATGCGGAACACCTGCGCGGGGCCGGCGTAGTGCTTTGTCTTAGCTCCATGTTGCATTCGATTGCGGCGGGCAATATGCTGCCGGCTTGGGTCAAGATTGTGTGCGTGGATATCAACCCGGCTGTGCCGACAAAGGTGAGTGACCGAGGAACGGGTCAGGCAACGGGGGTTGTGACGGATGTTGGCCTGTTCTTGGAACTGCTTTCAAATCGATTGCTGGCGAAATGAAGAAAAAGAATCCTGAATACACGGATGAACACGCAGAAGCGGGCGTGCATGCTGAATTACCCGAGATTGAAACTTGGCCGAATCAGTTTGGCGAGTTTGAGATTGAAATCATCATGCCGGAGTTCACATCGGTGTGTCCGAAAACCGGCTTGCCCGATAGCGGGACGATCACGCTGGTGTATACGCCGAACAAACGGTGTTTGGAGCTGAAGTCGCTGAAGATGTACACGCTGGCGTATCGGAATTTGGGGATATTTCAGGAGAATGTGGTCAACCGATTTTTGGCGGATGTGGTGAAGGCAACGGATCCGATTGAGGCGGAAGTGCATGGAGACTTTGCGGCGCGGGGCGGGATCACTACGAGAGTGACGGCGGTGTATCGGAGGAAGAAGAAGTAAGGTTATAACCGGCGAGATCAGCCATAAGCACCGAAAAAGGTACTACGTTTAAAGGAGGTTCTCCGTGCTCGATATCACAAAAGACATTCAATCGCTCACGACGTTTCGCCGCCGCTCCGGCGACTTTATGAAACAGCTCAAGAAGAGCAAGCAGCCCGTGATTCTTACCGTAAAGGGCAAAGCCGAGGCCGTCGTACAAGATGCAGAGGCCTATCAGCGATTGCTCGACATTGCTGCGCGCGCCGATATACATGAGGCAATCCGCCAAGGAATTGATGACGTCGCCAAGGGCCGAACCCGGCCAGCGCGGGAAGCATTTGACGCGATTCGCCGGCGACATGGCATACCGCGTTGAATTAACCGATCGTGCGACAAGCGATCTTGATGTGCTCTATATTGAAAAAAAGCTGCCGAGTCGGCTGCGGCGGCCCGTTGGTTCAACGGTCTTGAGCAAGCAGTATCCACCCTGGAAACTTATCCGCGCCGCTGCCCGGTGGTCCGCGAAACCAAGAACGCGGGCAGGCCGCTACGTCATCTTCTTTATGGCAAGAGGCCACACGTCTACCGAGTGATTTATGAGATCGATGAGCCTAACAAGCTCGTCCTGGTCCTCACCATTCGTCACGGAGCGATGGAACCGGCGGAATTGGAATGAATGAGAAATACGCCCATGGGGATACTTCGCGTCAGCCCCAAAAGCAGTAACCTAATTAGGGTAAACTTCTATCATGCGAATAGTTTGCCTCGCACTCGCTCTCGCCGGTCTTGCCCAAGCCGGCGATTTTCACACCGGCCAAGCGGCGCGTGCGGTCATTGGTCAGTCGTCGTTTTCGGCGCGTGAAGCAGGTATCAGCGCGAACGCCCTTTCGCTGGCCCGGGGAAGACTTTACGCGGCTGAGAGGGACAGAATACTGGCTTTCGATGTTTCTAACCCGTGCGCCTTGTGCGGTTTGGCTCCCATTTCGATCATCAACCAATCGGTAATGAGCGGCGTTTCGGCGGTGGCGGTTTTGGGCAAAGTTGTGGTGATGGCAGATGCGGCAAGCCATCGGGTATTGATTTGGCGGTCTACCACGCCGAACGCCGGCGTCATCGGCCCGATACAGCCTGATGTGGTTCTGGGCGACAGCACGGTGGAACCTGTTTCGGTTGCTTACGATGGACACCGCCTTTTCGTGGGCGATGCCTCGCAGCACCGGGTGTTGATCTGGAACGCCCTACCGAATACGGACAATCGACCGGCTGACGTGGTGCTGGGCCAATCGGATAGTGCTCCGGGCGCAGCCAGTGTGGGGATGCCAGCAGCGCTGGTTTCCGATGGCACAAATCTCTTCGTGGCCGATACCGAGAACCGTCGCATTCTCGTTTTCTCTGCAGGCGACATTGACCTTTCTGAAAATGACATCGTGAATTCCGCCACGCTTCTACCCGCGCCGCTTGCGCCTGGAACCCTCGTCACCATTCGTGCGGTGGGCGCGGCCAATGACTCGGAAGCGGCCGACCCAGTCAGCAGCGGACCGCTGCCCACCCAGTTGGCAGGGGTGGAAGTCTATTTGAACGGCGAGCCGCTGCCGCTGTTATCCGTTTCTCCCGGTGAGATTCAGGCGCAGCTTCCTTACGATCTGGGTAGCGGCAACTCCGGCAGTCTTTACCTGCGCAGCTTCCGCGATGGCGGCTCAGTATTAGTTTCAAGCGCCGCTGCCGTTCGCTTTGTTCCTGCGTCTCCAGGAATTTTTGCGGTTGGCCAAATGGAGCCGCGTAATGGCTTGCTGCTCCACACGAGCGAAGAGCAAGATGAGGATGGCAGTCCCGCCAAAGGTGCTCCGATTACGTCGGACAATCCAGCCGCCCCGGGCGAAAGAGTTACCGTATGGGCAAACGGCCTCGGGTTCATTGGCGACGACACAGATTTGCCGGTGAGCGCCATCATCAATGGCGAACCGGCTGAAGTGATTTCGGCGCGGTTACCGCGAGGAGCCGTCGGTGTTTACGAAGTGGTGATCGCATTGCCTGCGCATTTTTGGGCCAGGCGTGAGGCCCGTCTCCAATTAGTGCAGAATTCCGTACCTTCGAATACAGTGATCTTCCCCGTCCAAGTCTCTCAATAACAAATCATGCATCAGCTCCGTTGGCACGCCGTGCTTCAGCAGTGGATTGTCTTCTCAACGGACCGGCAGAACCGTCCACAAATGCCCGCCAACTGGTGTCCGTTCGACCCGGGTTCCGGCAAGGTGCCCGACCACTACGATGTGTACCTGTATCCGAACGATTTTCCGGGATTTGCGCCGAACGCGGATCCCTTCATACCGATTGACCTGCCGGAAGCTTTTGCGGAAAACGGCCCACGCGGAGCTTGCGATGTAGTGCTGTACTCGCCCGAACACACGCTGCCACCGTCGAAGCTGAGCCTGGAGAACTGGCGCAAGGTGATTGATGTTTGGACGCGCCGCACAGCCGAACATGCAGCCAACCCCGATATTGCGCTGGTGGCGGTTTTTGAGAATAGCGGCGAAGCGGTAGGTGTTACAATGCCGCACCCGCACGGTCAAATTTATGCGACGCCGTTTCTAGGTCCAACGGTTGAAAAGGAGGTGGAATCGGCACGGCAACACGGCCAAACTCACCAGGGCGCGTGCTTGTTCTGCGACTTGCTGGCGGAAGAATTGAAGCGTCAGGAACGGATGGTGGCGAGCAACGAACACTTTGCGGCATTTGTGCCCTTTGCTGCGCGATTTCCGGCGGAAACAGCGGTTTACGCGCGACGCCATGTGCGCACGCTGCTGGATTTATCGAATGAAGAACTGAATTCGCTGGCGCAAATCATCAGCGTAATGCGGCGTAAGTACGACAATCTGTATGGCTTTCTGCTGCCTTTGATGATGGCGGTAAAACAGTCGCCGTTACAGCAGAAAAACGCGCCTTACCATCTGCACGTTCAGTTTCTGCCATTGCAGCGCAGCGCGACGAAGCTGAAATATCTGGCCACCATGGAAACCGGCTATGGCATATTTCTCGCCGACACCGCGCCGGAAGAGATGGCCGGACATCTCCGCAGCTCCGAACCGAAAACCGTTCAACCTCTGCCGTAAGGAACAGTCTCGTCGTAAGGCTTATATTTGTTGCGCACCAGAATTTCGCGCGTGCGCGGCAAATCGGCCGGCCGCACGTAAAAGAATGCGCCCGTTAATTCGCGGGTGAAGAGCAGCCCCCCCTGATATGGGCCTGGTTCCACAAAATAGTCCACTTCCGCCTGGCTCAGGAGCAATTCCAGCGCCAGCGCTTCACGCAGACGGCGCGCCATATATAGAAGGTGCAATTCCGCTCCATTGAAGAATTCCAGCTCGCAACGCATGTTATTGGTTTGCAATGACGGCCCGAACTCCTTTGCTGTCGCGCGGTTGAGTTCCAGCCACAGTGACAATGTTACCGTGCAGACCCGCTGGATCGAGCGTCCAGCTCACAATGGTGCTTTCGCTGGGGCCTAAGTGTATCCGGCGGAACCTCGTCAACCAAGGAGCAGCTTTGCCGGAACCAACGTACACCTCGGCCACTTCGTCGCCAGCAATTTCCGAGGTATTGCGCACGCGCGCCGAAACCTGGAGCTTGCCATCGGGCGCTTTTTTCACGGTCAGGTCTGAATAGTCGAACGTGGAATAGCTCAGGCCGTAGCCAAACGGATACAGCGGCTTGCCTGTGAAGAAGCGATAGGTGCGGCCCTTCATGGAGTAGTCGTCGAAGGCTGGCAGCTGGTCAGCGGATTCATAGAACGTCACGGGCAAACGACCGGCTGGGTTGTTATCGCCGGCCAGAGTATTGGCAATGGCGGTACCGCCTTCCTGTCCGCCATACCAAGCTTCAAGAATGGCTCCGGCGCGTCTTTGTGCAGTGTTTACGGCCAGCGCGCTTCCGTTGAGCAGGACGATGACGACGGGTTTGCCGGTATCGAGAACGGCTTTTAACAATTTTTCTTGAGGTTCGGGCAGATCGATGTTGGTTCGGTCGCCATGGGCGAAGCCAGGGATCTGCATGGGTGATTCCTCGGCTTCGAGACGCGAGTTCAAGCCTATGCACACGATGGCGAGATCGCTTTGTTTGGCGGTTTCAACTGCTTCGGCGAGTGCCGCATCCGCGGGAGGCGCCCAGACTAACTCGACTCCGGAGCCGCCTTCTTGCTGCACATATTCGGCGCGAACTTGATAGGACTTCCCCGCCTCCAGATGAACTGTTTTGGTTAGAGTGCGATGGCCGCCCGCGGCTCGGAGCGAAGCTTCGAGCAATTTGTTGCCGTCCATAGTGAGACGCCAAGTGTTGGTTCCTACGCAGCTATCACATTCCTGGCGACCCAAACCCAATTGGTACTCGCCGGTAACAGGCACGTGCAGCGAAAAACTCCAACGCACGGCGAACGTGGGATCGGGCAAAGCTTGCATCACTGCGGGGTCATTCATCGCCCACACAAAATAACCCCGCGGTTCGATACGTTTGAGCACTGGATTGCCGCTGAAGTCCGTAGTCTTGAAGTATTCGGCCAGCACGCCTGTCTCACCGGCAGCGCCACCGTTTGGAGTGAGCACACGGGGCGGAGCCATAGCAGTGAAAGAATTGGCGTACACACTACCCAAAGCCCAGCGCACCTGGGCTTGGCCGCCGAACTTTTTCTGGATACCGGCGAGGGGCGTGATCAGATGGCGAGGTGTGCCGTAGTAATTGCCCAACAGGACATCCGGATCATCGGAGGCGGGGCCAATCACTGCGATGTTCGCCGGCACTTTGGTCAAGGGCAAGAGATGATTCTCATTTTTCAAGAGAACCATGGATTTTTCGGCAGCTTCGAGCGCTAACTTTTCGTGGCTTTCGTTTGCGACTTGATCCACGCCAATGTTGGAAAACGGCACCTTTGCCGGTGAATCAAACATGCCCAAGCGGAAGCGCGCGACGAAGAGGTGGCGCACACTTTGATTGATCTCTTCTTCCGTGATGAAGTGTTTCTGCACAGCTTCGAGTAGCGAGAGATATTCGTTGCCGCACGTTAGGTCCGTGCCCGCCTTCACGGCTTTGGCAGAAGCTTCGGCCAGCGACGCGGTGAATTTGTGCCCTTGAAAGATATCGCCAATGGCGCCGCAATCGCTCACTACGTAGCCCGGAAACTTCCATTCGTTGCGCAGCTTATCTTTTAACAGAAAATCACTGGCACACGCTGGGGATCCTTCCAGGCTGTTGTAGGCGCACATTACCGAATAGGCGCCCCCAGGGGACAGCGTCTTGCGAAACGCGTAGAGATAGGTTTCATTGAGATCTTCCCTGCTCACGCGAGCGTCGAACTGGTGGCGCGACACTTCCGGTCCGCTGTGTACTGCGAAATGCTTGGAGGTAGCGATGGTTTTGAAGTATTTGGGATCTTCGCCTTGCATGCCGTGGATGAACGCCAGCGCCATTTCTGAAGTTAAGTAAGGATCTTCGCCAAAAGTCTCCTGGCCGCGGCCCCAGCGCGGATCGCGAAAAATGTTTATGTTGGGCGACCAGAAGGTTAGGCCTTGATAGCGCCGGTGACTATCGTGCTGGATGGCGTCGTTGTACTTGGCGCGGGCTTCAGTCGAAACGGTGTCGGCGATGCGCTGTTCGAGTTCGGTATCCCAGGTGGCGGCCAAGCCGATTGCCTGCGGAAATACCGTGGCTAGACCCGCGCGAGCCACGCCATGTAGACCTTCGTTCCACCATTCGTAAGCGGGAATGCCGAGGCGGGGAATGGCCGGCGCCGCGTTTTGCATTTGGTGGACTTTTTCGTCGAGGGTGAGGCGCGAAACGAGGTCGGCGGCACGGTCTTCCGGGGATAGGCGCTCATCGAGGTATTTTGCGGGTGACTCTTTACCGATGGTGCCGACAGGAGTGAAAACAAATAGGGTTCCGAGCCCCACAATTAGGAGGCTCTTTCGCATTTTTTTCATTCAGGGCCTAATCTATCACTCGCACCGGCAGGGCGGCATTGCAGCAGGGGGACCCCAGCAACGTTTCGAACGCCGTGAAACAATCGGAGTCAGCAAGCCGATGCAAGCAGCCAACAATATCCTGAACCAATGGGGACCGGCACTTCTTGTTTGCTTTACGGTCATCATCGGTCTGTTCTACCAGAACACCCGCATGAGCGATTTCAAAGGGGCCATCGATAAGCGGTTTGATGATTTGAAGGACTACATCAAATCCGAGTTCAGGCGTGTGGACGAACGAATCGACCGATTAGAAAGCCCACTCGCTCGCAAATAGCGTCAATCATTTTGTCCGTTTGATCCGCCAGCGCACCGTCGCTCCAGCGTTCGAGCCGTACCCCTTACTGCCCTTACATGGGCCACATAGACCGGGTCAGGTCTGGTTCTACTCCTATATTTCTGCGCCTGTCCTGCCGATGTGCATCTGTGAGCGTGTCCGAATTAATTCCGGCAGTTTTTTTCGTCTTGACAGCAGGGCTGCTTTGGGCCTTCTTCTCGACCCGTCGAAAACTGTCGGAAACTAAAAAGAACCAAGAGGCGCTTGAAAGATCGTCCATGGTGCTTGAGGAAGAGAGGCATGTCCTCAATCTAATCGCCCGTGGCGCGTCGCTCAAGGAAGTGCTGGATGCTCTTACCAGGGCCATCGAAACCATGGTGCCGGATTGCATTTGCACGGTTCTTCTTGTGGATCGAGAACGCGGAGTCCTGGAACACGGCTCGGCTCCCAACGCGCCGGCCGAATATTGGAAACTATGCCACGGTTTGCCGATTGCGCCTAATGTCGGCTGCTGTCCCTCGGCTGCTTTCAGCAACGAAACCGTAATTGCCGAAGACATCAACACTGATTTCCGTTGGGCACCCATCAAAGATTTGGCTTTGGGCTTTGGGCTGCATGCATGTTGGAGCGTCCCGATTCGCGATTCGCAGGAGAACCATGTCATTGGCACCTTCGCCATGTATCACCGGCGTCCCGCCAAGCCGAGCGCGGCTGACATGCACGCGGTGCAAGCGGGCGCGCACTTGGCCGGCAACGCCATTGAACGTTTGCGCACAGAGCAGAGCTTACGCGATTACGCCGAGCGTTTCAAACTCGGTGAAAAGATTGCTTCATTCGGCATCTGGCAATGGGACGCGAAAGACAACCTCTTTACGCTATCGGAATCCGCCGCCGCCCTAAGCGGGCTAGGTGATCACAGGCACCGTTTCACCGCGAAGGAAATTCATGCCACGGTGCATCCGCAAGATGCCGTTGCCGCCAGTAAGGCGCGCGAAGAGGCTTTCGCCGCCGGTGGATTTTATGAGGTAGAATTTCGCAGGATCTTCCCTGGGGGGTCTGTTCGCTGGTACCGCAATCGAGCCCATACGGAATTCGAAGATGGCGTTCCAAAACAAATCGTTGGCGCGATCATAGACATCACACAACAGAA
Organism: Bryobacterales bacterium; assembly: GCA_003167495.1. GTDB lineage: Bacteria > Acidobacteriota > Terriglobia > Bryobacterales > Bryobacteraceae > Bog-105. The sequence continues at coordinate 8,229 of PMSX01000217.1, forward strand.
GGAACTTGTCCTGAGTCTGGAGAAAGCTAAGGCGGATGCCGAATCAGCGGTGCAGGCTAAGAGCCAGTTCCTAGCCAACATGAGCCACGAAATTCGCACACCAATGAATGCCGTCATGGGAATGACCAGCCTGCTTCTAGACCTCGATCTGCCTGCCGACGCCCAGGATTACGTCAGCACCATTCGCTCTTCGTCCGACTCGTTATTGAGCATCATAAACGACATCCTGGACTTCTCGAAGATCGAGTCCGGCAAACTCGATTTGGAGCGAATTCCGATCTCTCTGCATGAATGCCTGGAAGAAGCTGCCGAGATCCTCGCCCCGACGGCCGGCGAAAAGAGCCTCGAGATGGCCGTGGATATCGACTTTTCCCTCGATGAGTGGGTCTATGGCGATTCCACCCGCTTGCGTCAGATCGTCGTTAATCTGGTCGGTAATGCAGTCAAGTTTACTGAAAAGGGAGAAGTCGTGGTGCGAGCGCGCAAGCTGGCCGAGCCAGACAGTGTCGATAAAATTCACATTTCAGTGCAGGACATGGGCATCGGTATTCAGAACGACAAGCTTGATCGACTATTCCAATCCTTTAGTCAAGTCGACGCTTCGACTACACGAAGATTCGGCGGCACTGGCCTCGGCCTGGCTATCTCAAAACGGCTGGTCGAATTGATGGGTGGGCGGATGTGGGTCGAAAGCCAGCCCGGCTTTGGCTCAACTTTTCAATTCACGGTTCCATATGAGCCCGCTCCCGCCACGAAAGTCCCGCCCGTAGCGGCGGAAGACTGGACCGGCAAGCGCGTCCTGGTACTGGACGATAACTCAACGAATCGATTTATTCTGACGGCCTATTTGGAGAAGTGGGGGTTCTCAGTGACAGCAGTTGCTTCGGCGCGCGAAGCGCTCGATCAACTGCGCACGCAACCATACGATGTCTTATTGCTCGACTGGCACATGCCGGAGATGGATGGCGCCGAGTTGGCGCGCGCCGTCAAGGCAGAGTTTGACAGCACCGGTCTACCCATGATCGGTGCATCCATGGTCTGCCCACCCATGATCATGTTGAGTTCGAGCACTGCTTCCGCCCGCGAAACATTTCGCGAACAAAGTAGCCCGTTCGCTGCGTTCATCACCAAGCCGATTCGGCGTCAGCATCTGCACCGCGTTCTGCTGCGCGTCTTAAGCGGCCTCAACCAGCCTGTGAACGGCGAGAAAATTCTCGAGAGCGACTTGGCCCAGCGCGCACCGCTGCGCATTCTCCTTGCTGAGGACAATCTGGTCAATCAGAAGGTGGCCGCGCGCCTTCTCGAGCGTTGGGGCTATCGGCCCGATGTAGTCAGTAATGGCATCGAGGTTCTCGATGCCCTACGTCGCCGGCAATTTGACCTTGTCCTCCTTGACGTGCAGATGCCGGAGATGGACGGTTTGGAAGCCGCTCGCCGCATCTGCGCCGAGTGGGCTCCGGGCAAACGTCCGATGCTCACTGCGCTCACTGCCGGAGCCATGAAAGAGGATCGCGAAAGATGTCTTGCGGCGGGCATGGACGGCTATCTCAGCAAACCGCTCAACGTCCAGGAATTGCAAGCCGTCTTGGAGAATTGTCACGCCCTTCTTTCCACTCGTACTTCGCTCGCACAGATGAACCAGCAGGTTGACAACCAGGTCGAGAGCCAGCAAGTCGATGACCGCGCACTCACCCGCCGCTGAAACGGGCATACCTTCTGCTAACAACTCGATTCAACAAGATCGCGCTTGCTCCAGAAGAACTTCTTCTGGTAGAGTAGCTTCATGGGACGAAGAAAAGCATCGGGCGAAGGCGGCGAAATGCTGCAAGGTACGCTCGACATGCTGATTTTGCGCACAGTTTTGCTGGCCCCTGCGCATGGGCACACGATCGCGCATGCGATCGAACAAACATCGGACGAAGTTCTAGAGGTAGAGCATGGATCGCTCTACCCTGCTCTACACCGGCTGGAAGATCGCGGATTGATTGCGTCTTTCTGGGGGACGTCCGAAAACAACCGGAAGGCAAAATACTATCGAATTACTCCTGCGGGTAAGAAACATTTGGCGTGTGAGCGGAGCCGCTGGGACGAATTGGTTCTGGCGGTGGCACGCGTCTTAGGTCCAGCCGCGGAGTGACCAATGAGCTTGCGGCGATTTTGGCAGCGAAAGCGGCGCGACGAAGATCTGACTCATGAGATTGAATCCTACCTTGCGCACGAGGCCGATCTTCAGGCGTCAAAAGGACTCTCTGCCGAAGACGCGGTCTGGGCAGCACGCCGCAAATTAGGGAATAAGGCGTCCGTGAAGGAAAGGATCTGGGAAATGAACTCGCTTGTGCTTATGGAAAGCGTTTGGCAGGATCTTCGTTATGCCGCGCGCATGATGCGCATGAATCTTGGCTTTTTTGTGGTGGCGACAATCTCTCTCGCGCTTGGCATCGGCGCCAATACGGCCATTTTCCAACTGCTGGATGCGGTGCGACTGAGATCGTTGCCCGTGGAGAACCCGCAGCAACTGGCCGAACTGCGAATTGCGCCGAACGACCATTGTTGCATGGGTAATTTTTCAACCCGCAGGCCCAGCTTTACTTTTGCCCAATGGGAACAGATTCGGGCGCATCAGCAGGCGTTTTCAAATATCTTCGCGTGGGCAAACACGCAGTTCAATTTGACGCAGAGTGGCGAGGTGAATCTGGCCGAAGGACTCTGGGTAACAGGGGATTATTTCAAGACCCTCGCCGTGACGCCGCTGCTCGGAAGACTGATTGAAAGCAGTGACGATTCGCGTGGCTGCGTTACACCCGGCGCTGTGATTAGCTACCCTTTTTGGCAGCGGCATTTTGGCGGCGATTCAGCCGTGCTAGGGAAAACTCTCTTGCTGAACGGACATCGGGTCGAGGTGATGGGCGTAACGCCAGCTAGTTTCTTCGGTGTCGAGGTGGGCCGCAAGTTTGACGTTATCTTGCCGGCGTGCGCGGAGCCGGCTTTTGGGGGCGACGAAGCAAACACAAATAATCGGCAGGATTGGTGGCTGGCGGTGATTGGCAGGCTTAAGCCGGGTTGGACGCTCACCCGGGCCATCGCCCAAGTCAAGACGATTTCGCCTGCGGTATTCGAAACCACGGTGCCCGAACATTATCGGGCGGATGACGCCAAATACTACAGGCAGTACAAATTGACCGCGTCACCTGCCGGCACGGGCATTTCATCGCTACGCAACGATTATGAGGCGCCGCTGCTTTTGTTGCTGGGCATCGCGGGTCTGGTGCTGCTGATTGCCTGCGCGAATCTGGCGAACCTAACGTTGGCGAGGGCTAGCATTCGTGAGCGTGAGATGGCCGTGCGTTTGGCGATCGGTGCAGGACGTGGCCGGTTGATCCGCCAGTTGCTTTCCGAAAGTCTTCTGCTGACCGCATGTGGAACGTCTCTTGGAATTTTGCTGGCCGAGGTTTTGTGCCGTTACATGGTGACATTTCTCACCACGCAGCAGAATCCAATTTTCCTGACACTCACGCCAGATTGGCGGCTCCTCGGATTCACGGCGGCAGTGGCGATTCTGACCTGTCTTCTTTTTGGATTGACGCCGGCCTTGCGTGCTACTCGAACAGCGCCGGCAGGAGCCATGAAGGCTGCGGGGCGCGGCATAACAGCCAGCCGCGAACGCTTCAGCCTAAGACGCGCTCTGGTTGTGGGTCAAGTTGCGCTCTCGCTGGTGTTGCTGGCCGCCTCTCTGTTGTTCGTGCGCAGCTTGCGCAACCTCACCACCCTCGACGCGGGCCTGCGGCAAGAAGGATTGCTGATCATGGGCACTGATATTTCGCGTTTGCAATACCCCGCCGAACGGCGCGCGATGGTGTTCCGAAGTCTACTGGATCAGGTCCGTGCCATGCCCGGTGTGGACTCGGCCGCAACCGTGAACGAAGTGCCTCTCAGCGGCGATAGTTGGAACGACATGCTCGACATCCCAGGTGTTGTGAGCAAGGGTCACATGCTCGCCTGGTTCAATGGCGTCAGCGATGGCTATTTTCAAACGCTGGAGACGCCGCTGATTGCCGGCCGGGACTTTAATCAGCACGACACGGCTTCGGCGCCAAAAGTAGCGATCGTGAACCAGGAGTTCCCTCGTAAATTTCTGGCGGGCGCGAATCCGCTCGGCAAGGAAGTGCGCATGCTGGTCGGGCCCGGGCAACCGGAGCTTCACTATCAAATTGTTGGCTTAGTAAGAGATGCCAAGTACCAATTCCTGCGCGAAGACACTAAGCCCGTGGTTTTCGTCGCGCAGAGCCAGCGGACGGAGCCCGGTCAAGGGATAGGGCTTCTGGTACGCTCCCACCAGTCGTTCGGCGGACTGAGTGCGGAATTGAAGATCGCAGCGGAAAAGACCGATCCCGAAATGTCGATTCAGTTTGTGCCTTTCAAAACGCAGGTTCAGGATTCGCTGTTGCGCGACCGGCTCATGGCGACGCTCTCTTCATTCTTCGGCTTTCTGGCTGCGGCGCTGGCGACGGTGGGGCTCTATGGCGTGATTTCGTATATGGTGGCGCACAGACGTGGCGAAATTGGAATTCGGATGGCATTAGGAGCCACGCGCAGCGGCGTCCTGCGGCTCATTCTCAAAGAAGCGGGCGTGCTGCTGGCAGCCGGGTTGTTCGTTGGCACCGTTCTAGCCCTGAGCAGCGGGAAGGCGGCCGAAACGTTACTATTCGGACTGAAGCCGACTGACCCTTTTACCATCACGCTCGCCGTTTTGTTGTTGGCCGTAGTAGCGATGCTGGCAAGTTTCGTGCCGGCTCTGCGCGCCGCCCGCACCGAACCGATGAAGGCATTGCGCGAGGAATAAACGGATCGGGCTGTCTCAAACATGGGACGGAATTTCCCAAATTCGTCTGTCGGCGTGCCACGGCGAGCACGTTTTTACGCGAGATTTCGTGGCAATCGAATTGCTAAAAGGTTTGCGAAGGAGACCTACATGCGCCAACTCCGGGATGAGATTGAAAGCCCCGTTTCGCTCGACTATTTCCAGAAGCGAACGGCCAGCGGCTGGAAGTTGAAGGCGATTGAATGGGAAAAGGAGAGCGAGGAGACCGCCTCCGCTTTGCCGGACGGAGTTCCGTCGCCGTACGGCATTGCGCTCGTGCCTGAGACGGCGCGTCTGCAACCCAAAGCAGATGAAGTAGAAGTGCTGCAGACGATTTTGGAATTGATCGTAGTGGAAAAGGGTGTCGCGCACATCGCGGCGGAATTGAACAGCCGCGGGTATTCCATGCGGAGCGGGAAGGCTTGGACATCCAGCGCGGTGTTCGATCTGTTGCCCCGCTTGATTGAAACCGCGCCCGATATTCTCAAAAGCAAGGACTGGCAGGCGCGCCGTAGCAGAGCGGTTAGCTAGAGAAGCGCTTGAGTGCCCATTTGCCCGTGCTCGCATCGTAGATGAACGTTGCACTGGCATCAAATTCCAGCGGCGCGGGACGGCCCGAGCATTGGACGATGTGGCCCAAGTCGATTTGCGTAAGCGGAGGCACTTGGTCGGGCAGGGCCAGGCTGAATTCGCAAGCCGGGTTCCGCTGCTTCACGTGCGTGATGAAATTCTGCGCACGCTCGTCAAAATTCAACAACTGGTTGGCAAGCTCCGGTGTTAACGCGGGTGTGGTGGGCTTCGGTGGACCGCTGCAGGAAAAAAGAAGCCCCAGGGCGAGCGCGACGGCAATTTTCGATTGTTTCATCACTTTGCAGCATGGTACCAGACTCATGCGCTACAATTCTGGCCATTGAGTAGACATGGAACGTGAACCCGCCATCCGCAGGCTGACAATTCGGAATTTGTTGTCGTTTGGTGAGGAAGATACGACCATTGATTTGCAGAATTTGAATGTTCTGATTGGGGCAAATGGCTCAGGGAAATCCAACCTTATTGAAGTGATTGGGTTGCTGCAAAATGCCCCTAAAGAATTGGCCACTGCCATTAATAACGGTGGGCCGGTGGATGAGTGGCTCTGGAAAGGTGCGGCTAAGACTCCTACGGCGTCGATTGAGGCAATCGTTACTGAGACGAGAGGCCCGATAGGATTGCGATACTTCCTGGCGTTCACGAAGGTCGGTTTCCGTTTCGAGATCACCGCTGAAGCTGTGCAAAAGGAGTTATCCGAGGCTGGCCAACTACGACCATTTTTTTATTACAGGCGCGAAGATGGGCGCGCGTATCTTACGTCGATAGGCGCTGCTTCCGTAATAGAGCAGAAAGATATTAACCCTCAGTTGTCCATTCTCGCCGAACGAAAAGATCCTGAGCACTACCCTGAAATCACAGACCTAGGTGGCATGTTTGGGCGAATCCAGCTATACCGCGACTGGGAGTTTGGAACTCTTGCCACCGTTAGAGAGCCATGCGACGTAAGTCTCCAGAGCGACTATCTAGAGGAAGACGGCTCAAATCTCGGGGTCGTCCTGAGTCGTCTTTTAGGGCGCCCACCGGTGAAAGATCAGATCATCGAGTTGCTGCAGACCTTTTATGAAAATACGAAAGACCTGCGTACCACCATTGAGGGTGGAAGAATGCAAACGCGACTCGAAGAGAAAGGTCTCAATACCACCATCCCTTTAATCCCCATGTCGGACGGTACGTCCGGTGGCTTGCGCTACTTGCTATACTCCTTAAGCCCGACCCACCGCCGCTGGTGTTTCTGGCCGATAAAGCGGCACTGCAAAAGTATTACGGTCAGGGCTTCAAAGAAAAAAGCCTGCCCGGTAATCCGAATATCGAGGAGATTCCTAAGGACGACGTAATCGACGGCCTCAAAGCAGCGGCGGGCGATACCGCAAAGGAGACTTACCACAAGACCCAACACGGCTTTGAAATCCTAGAAAAGATCGATCCCTCCAAGGTGCGAGCCCCCTCCAAATTCGCGGAACTCTTCTTCATCCAACTGCTCGCCTTAACATCCAAATCGTAAAATAGTTTCGGGAATGAGCAAGCTATATACCCGTCCGCAACTCGTCGCACAACGACAAGCCTGGAAAGCCCAAGGCAAGAAAGTTGTCCTAACGAACGGCTGTTACGACATCCTGCATCCAGGACACATCCGAACGCTCGACCGTGCCCGATCCTTAGGCGACGTGCTGATTCTAGCGCTGAACACTGATGCAAGCGTAGAGCGAATCAAAGGCACCACCCGTCCGTTCTTCGACGAACAAACCCGCGCGGCGCTGGCGTTGCAATTGGAAGCCGTGGATGCTGTGACGCTGTTCGACGAAGACACGCCGCGCGAACTGATTGCCGCTGTGCTGCCGGACGTTTTGGTAAAAGGTGCCGACTGGGTGCATTTTGTGGCAGGGCGCGAAGAAGTGGAAGCGGCGGGCGGCGTGGTCCACACCCTGCCGCTGGAACCTGGCTTCTCCACCACCGACATTGCCGAACAGGTGCTCGCCGCCAGACCGTGATACATAGAGCGTGATNNACCCCGCCACACGCGAGCTGCTGCAATCCGCCGCCCGCCAGCAAAGCTTTCAAGCGCTGCTGCAACAACTGACTCGCGGCGACCGCGGCCCGTTCGCCGTTTCTGGCTTAGTCAACACCGCCAAAGCGCTCTACTTGGTGCTGCTCTATCAGGCAACGGAAAAGCCGTTGTTTGTCATTGTGGATGGCAATAAGCAGGCCGAAACACTGCTCGCGTCGGTAGAAGTCTTCTTCGAGATGCTGCTGGAAGGGCGCGAGTTAGCGCCGCCGCAGCTGATTCCGGCATTGGACGTGCTGCCGCACCAGCGCCTCTCGCCGCACAACGAAATCGAAGAGGCGCGCGCGGTCGGCCTGTGGCGTCTTTCGTCACACAGAATTCCTATCACTATCGCGCCGATCGCCTCTGCCCTGCTCCGAACGGAATCGCCCGAGTTCTACCGGCAGCTCGCCTTGGTCTTGCGCACGAACGAAGAAATCCCGCTCGAAGATCTGGTGCAACATCTGGACAGCATTGGCTACGAAAAACGCGAGCCAGTAGAGATGGTGGGCGAGTATTCTATTCGCGGCGGTATCTTCGACGTGTTTCCAGCCGAAGCCGACCGCCCCGTGCGCGTAGAGTTCTTCGGTGACGCCGTGGAATCCATCCGCCAGTTCGACGTTGAATCGCAGCGCTCGGTGCTGAAGGTCTCATCGGCGCCGCTGTTACCGCTGGCTGAATATCCGCGTTCGCGTTCCCTGCTCCGCCAACTTGCCGAAGCTGCCGAACAAGCCGATCTGGATTTGTCTAACCCTGGCGAAATTTTTCCCGGCTGGGAATTCCTGGTACCGCTGGTGCGGCCTCGAACGCACAATTTGCTTTCGTTAAGCCGGGACGCATTGGTTCTTCTGGATGAGCCTGACGCGATTTTTTCGGCTGCTGAGCGGTTGTGGCACCGTCTGGACAATCCAGATCGCCCTGCTCAAATCGAGCCTGAGAAAAACTTCTTGCGTTGGGAAGAACTGAGCGCGGTAATACGCGACCGCACGGCGATTTCACTTCAGGAACTAGAGCTGATCACGGCGAATTCCCCGGCAGCCGATCACAGCTTCTATATCCCAACACGCCAGTCTCTTACATTTCAAGGCAACATGCCGGTTGCCGTGGCGGAAGCGCGTAATCTGATTCAAGCAGGCTTCCGCGTCGCGTTCTTTGCGGCCTCGGTGGGAGAACTCGAACGGCTGGCCGACATTCTGCAGGAGTATTCGGTTCCTTATCAACTTGGGCTCGAGTCGACAGCCGGCGCGCGCCCATCGCTGGTGGAACGCGCGTATCACGCAGGTGCTGTATCGAGTGCGTTCCTGATCAAGGGTAGAGTGCAGCGGGGAGCTGTGCTGCACGACTCGCTGATTGCGATTCTCGGATCGGAAGATCTGTTTGAAACGTCCGATCTGATCGCCCGGCAGCCCAGCAAATCGCAACTAGCGGCATTCGCCGCGGATGTGGCCGATCTAAAACCCGGCGATTTTGTCGTTCACGCCACGCATGGCGTCGGCTGCTTCCTCGGTATCCGTGAACTCACACAGGGCGATCAAAAGGGTGACTTCATGCTCATTGAGTACGCCGCCGAATCGAAACTCTATGTCCCGCTGACCCGGCTCGACCTGGTGCAGAAATACCGCGGCGCGGGCGAAGCGAAACCGCATCTCGATCGGCTCGGCGGTGTCACCTGGGAGAAAACCAAATCGCGCGTCAAAGCCAAAATGCGCGATATGGCCGATGAGTTGCTCAAGCTCTATGCACAGCGGCGGATGAGCAAGGGTTTCGCCTTCTCGGCCGACAGCAACTGGCAGCGCGAGTTCGAAGATTCCTTCGAATACACGGCCACCAAGGATCAGCTCACCGCCATGACCCACATTAAAGGCGATATGGAGAGCGAGCAACCAATGGACCGGCTGTTGTGCGGCGACGTGGGCTTCGGCAAAACAGAAGTAGCGATGCGTGCCGCCTTTAAAGCCTTAGGTGATGGCAAACAAATCGCCGTGCTGGCGCCCACCACCGTTCTAGCTTTTCAGCATTACGAAACCTTCAAACGCAGGTTTAGCTCCTTCCCCGTGCGCGTCGAACTCGCCAGCCGTTTCCGCTCCGCTAAAGAAGTGAAAGGCACCTTGGAAGAACTTGCCGCGGGAAAAGTCGACATTCTGATCGGCACGCATCGTTTGCTTTCTGCCGATGTGAAGTTCTATGACTTGGGCCTGCTTGTTGTGGATGAAGAGCAGCGCTTTGGCGTAAAACACAAAGAACGCTTGAAGCAACTAAGGCACGACGTCGATGTACTCACAATGAGTGCGACGCCCATTCCCCGCACCTTACACATGTCGCTCCTCGGCTTGCGCGACATGTCTGTACTCGAAACCCCGCCCAAAGACCGGCTCGCCATTAACACGGTCGTGGCGCATTTCAATCCTGATTTAATCAAGACCGCGATCGAACAAGAATTGGCGCGGCAGGGACAAGTGTACTTCGTTCACAATCGCGTGGACACGATTTTTATGCGTGCCGCTTTCATTCAGGAGATGATTCCGCAATGCCGCATTGGCGTCGGGCACGGCCAGATGGGAGAAGCGGAACTCGAAAAAGTATTACTCGGCTTTATGAAGCATGAGTACGACGTGTTCGTGTGTACGACGATCGTTGAAAATGGCCTCGATATTCCACTCGCCAATACAATCATCATTGAGAACGCGGAACGTTATGGCTTGAGCGAGTTGTATCAATTGCGCGGCCGGGTAGGGCGCTCAAACCGGCGCGCTTACGCGTATCTGCTGGTACCCGCGGACACCCAACTCAGCGAAGTCGCGCGTAAGCGGCTCGCCGCGTTAAAAGAATTCAGCGATTTGGGTGCGGGCTTCAAAATTGCAGCACTTGATCTTGAACTGCGTGGCGCAGGGAATCTGTTGGGAGGCGAACAGCATGGCCACATTGAGGCGGTTGGCTACGACACTTATGTGCGCCTGCTGGAAGAAACCGTCAAGGAACTCAAAGGCGAAGAAGTGCCGCTCGAGATTCACTCCACACTGAATCTGGGACTCGACATTCGCATCCCAACAGAATACATCTCGGACGAAGCGCAGCGTCTGCGCTCATACAAGCGGATCGCCGACGCCAAAGATGAAGAGCAGGCACAGCGCATCGCGGAAGAGCTAGCCGACCGCTATGGCCCGGCCCCGGTTGAAGTTTCGAACTTACTGCGTTTCTCGCTGCTCAAGACCATGGCGCAGCGCGCTGGGGTGGAATCCATCGACCGGCGGCAAGGTTTCGCAAATATAAAATTCCATCAGCAATCGAAAATCGATCCGCTTCGGCTGATGCAACTGGTGCGCAACTCCACGGGCGCACAATTTACCCCTGCGGGCGTACTTAAATGGCCACTAAAACCGTACACTAATCCCGCGGATTTGATTGAAGATTTGCGGCAGATGCTCATTGCATTGACGGTGGAAACGCCCGTTCCGGCGCCCCGTTAAGCGCAAAGGCGCGCGTTCCTCCAACTCGAAACTTACGAAACCCGCGCGCCGTCGAGCCCGTCACTTGTCATAATGTAAGGGAACTAACTATGAAAGTTGTCTTGTTTTCTTTGGTTGCCGGAATTTTGGCCTTGGCCGCCGATATTCCTCCCACAAAACCCGCCGTTATCGATCAGATTGTGGCGAAAGTGAATGGCGATATCGTCAGCCAGGATGAGTTGCAGAGACTCGTAAGAGAAAGAGTTCAAGAAGCCAAAGCTCGCGGTGCGACCGGCCAGCAATTGCAACAGGCGACAGAGGAGCTCGAAAAAAATCTGCTGCGCGACCGGATCGATCAGCTGCTGCTGGTGCAAAAGGGTAAGGAACTCAACATCAGCGTGGATTCGGAAATCAGCAAATATATGGCAAGCCTGCGGCGTCAATCGGGCATCACCGACGAAGAAAAGTTCCGCGATTACGTGCGGCAGGAATCCGGCATGAGTTTCGAAGATTTTCAGGCGGAAGCCAAGAATAACGCGCTCACGCGCGAGGTGATTAGTTCGGAAGTGGGCCGCCATATCCATGTCGACGACAAGGACATTCAGGCTTACTACGACGCGCATCAAAAGGATTTCATTCGCGAAGAAAAAGTCTACTTGAGTGAGATTCTGATTTCGACGCAGAACAAGGACGCGGCCGCGGTTGCGGCGGCTGAAAAGAAAGCGAACCAGCTTTACGAGGACGCGAGCAAAGGCGCGCGCTTTCCGGATATGGCTCGCGATAACTCCGACGCTGCCACGGCCAAAGACGGCGGCGCGTTAGGCGGCTATAAGAAAGAGGACCTCGACAAGAACATTATTAGCGCCGTTTGGGACCTCCCGAAAGGGGGCGTGGCAAAGCCAGTGAAGATAGCCACCGGGTTCGAGGTTTTCAAAGTCGACGACCATACGAAACAGGGACTAGCGCCTTTAGCCGACGTGAAGAGCGATATCGAAAGCGTTTTGTACGGACCTAAAATGCAACCGAAGATTCGCGAATATCTTACACAATTGCGAACGCAGGCGTTCCTGCAGATCAAGCCGGGTTTTACCGACACCGGCGCTGCTCCCGGCATGGACACGAAGTGGCAGGACCCCGCGGTGCTCAAACCTGAGACGGTGCTGAAAGCCCAAGTAGAACAGAAACAAAGGATGAAGCGTCTCCTGTGGACGATCCCCGTTCCCGGCACGGCTGTGGACGTGAACGGCAAGAGCAGTTCTCGCTAAATATTCATGAAGTCTCCCTATGTAGAGACGCTACCGGTCAATGAGCCTGTAACGGCGCATTTCCTGGTTCTGTCTAAAGAAATTCGCCAGAAGAAAACCGGCGAGCCCTATTTGTCATTGCACCTGGCCGATCGCACCGGCGAAATCGAAGCCAAGATGTGGGACAACGTGTCGGAAGTGATGGACACTTTCGAGCGCGACGATTTCCTCAAGGTCAAAGGAATCGTTCAGGTTTATCAAAACCGTTCGCAGTTCACGGTTCACAAACTGCGGCGGCTGAAAGAACACGAAGTCGAATTTGTCGATTACTTCCCGAGCTCCGAACGCGACCCGGAAGAGATGTTCGCGGAACTGCGCGGCATTGTCAACGGCTTCACCAATCCGCACCTGAAAACTCTCCTGAATTCCGTCCTGAACGACGGACCCCTGGCCGCTCTTTACAAGATGGCCCCCGCGGCCAAGAGCATTCACCACGCCTATCGCGGCGGTTTGCTGGAACACGTTCTTTCGCTGTGCCAGCTCAGCCGGCTGACAGCTTCGCATTACAAAGCCATCGATCTCGATCTGCTCCTCACCGGAGCTATCTTGCATGATATCGGCAAAGTGGAAGAACTGTCATACGCGCGCGGCTTTTCGTACAGCACCGATGGCCAATTGTTGGGGCACATTGTTCTGGGCTTGCGCTTGGTGCACAGCAAATTTGAGAAGCTGCCCGGGTTCCCGCCAAAACTGCGTACGCTGATTGAACACATGATTGTGAGCCACCACGGCGAGTTGGAATTTGGCTCTCCGAAAGTGCCCGTCTTTGCCGAGGCGCTGTTACTGCATCATCTCGACAATCTGGATTCCAAGATGGATGCCGTACGGGGCGCTCTGCAACGCGACCGTTTGGTGGTAGGCGAGTTCACAGGTTGGATTGCGCCGCTGGAGCGAGTCCTTTTGAAGAAAGACAAGTATCTGGAAGAGGCGAAGGACCCGGTAGCCGCTACGCCTGCAAAGACCGAGCCTGCGGCTGCGGCACCCGCTCCGGACGCGCCTATAATACCCCCAAAACCCGCATACAAACCGCCGCAAAACAGTCTCTTCGCAGAGAAGCTCCAAGCAGTGCTTGAGCCGCATAAATAGCGGTGAATGCAGGTGCTAAGATTGGGAGTTGTCAGGCTCCGGGCTTCGTGCAATGGGCGGTCGCAAACCCCGCTAGGTCCGGAAGGAAGCAACGGTAGTGATTTAGCACGTGTGCCGCGGATCACCCGGGGTCTGGCAAATTTCGCTCGCCACGCATAACCATCCATGTATCAGGTCATCGCCCGGAAGTATCGTCCCCAAGGTTTCGACGAGCTGATAGGCCAGGAACACGTCCAGAAGACGCTTTCTAATGCGATCACGAGCAACCGGATTGCGCATGGCTATATTTTCAGCGGTCAGCGCGGCACGGGTAAAACCACAGTGGCACGCATTTTCGCCCGCTGTCTGAATTGCGAAAAAGGCCCCACGGCCACGCCCTGCGGCGTGTGTTCAAGTTGCAAGGAAATTACCGCGGGCAATTCAGTGGATGTAATTGAAATTGACGCCGCTTCCAATCGCGGCATCAACGAAATGCGCGAGATCCGCGAGAACGTTCGCTATCGTCCAGCACGCGACCGCTACAAAATTTTCATCGTTGATGAAGCGCATCAGATCACGAAAGAAGCTTTCAACGCACTTTTGAAAACTTTGGAAGAGCCGCCCGAATGGGTAGTTTTCATTCTTTGTACAACGGAAGCGTACGAAATTCCCAATACTATTGCCTCGCGCTGCCAGCACTTCAGTTTCCGCTCGGTTGATTTCGTGGAAGTGATGAACCGCATGCGGTATATCGTCAAAGAAGAAGGCATCGAAGCGAGCGATGAAGTGCTTTCGGTGGTAGCTCATGCAGGGGAAGGCAGCGTGCGTGATTCCCTGTCGGCGCTCGATCAGGCCATTGCCTGCTGCGGCAAAACATTGCGCGTAGAAGAGGTGCGCGCATTGCTCGGAGTCTTCGCGGTTGGATCGCTGCGCTCGGTTGCGGAAGCCGTTCAGCAACAAGATGGGGCGCGCATGCTGGACATCGTGCAGGAACTTGAAACGACCGGGCAAAGCTTGCAGCATTTTTCGCGCGAGCTTTCGCGCTATTGGCGCAACTTGCTGGTAGCCAAGCTGTCGGGCAAGCCCACACGGCTGATTGCCGCGTCCGACTCCGAACAACAGGCTCTGCTTGAAACGGCTGTTCATTTCAGTGAAGAAGATTTGACGCGCTATTTGAATCTCACGCTCGATCTCTACAAGGCGCTGCAGTCTTCGTTGCAGCCGCGCTTGCATTTGGAATTGGGGTTAATCAAGCTCGTCCATGCCGGCCGATTGCAATCGATTGAATCAGCTTTGGCGGGGCTGGAAAAATCGCCACTTTTGACTGCGTCTGCGCGCGCCTCAGTGCCGCGGCCGCTTGCGTTTCAGGCTCCGCCACAAGCGGCGCCGAAAATTCCAGTCGAAGCCGTAGTACCCGATCCTCCTGCAAGAGCGCTGGCACCCACCGGAGATTTGCGGCAAGACTTACATGCGGCGCTCACCCAAGAAGGTCTAAACTTTAGCGCCGATGCCATTCTGCAATCCGATGTCTCCCTACAAGGCGCAGAGCTGCTTGTTCGCGGCGCGAAGACACTTTCTTTTGCACTCAAGGATCCCGCCATCCAACGCGTGGCTTCGCAAGTACTCGCCAAGCCGGTGCGCGTCAAGTTCGAAGTGGGCGAAAGCAGCAACAAATCCGCCGCGCCGGCCCTCGCGCGCGCTGCCACCGACGAGGATACGGAACTGCGTGCCAGAGCATTGTCTCATCCGGGCGTGAAGCGATTCCAGGAGTTGTTCCCGGATGCGCAGGTTCGCACCGTGCGAAATTTGAATGAGTAAAGGAATGAATTTATGAAGATGCCTGGCGGCGGCAACATGCAAGCCATGATGAAGCAAGCGCAGCAGATGCAGGCCAAGCTGCAAGAGCAAATCGCGGCCATCCGCGTGGAAGCCTCCGCCGGCGGCGGCATGGTGAGTGTGAAAATGGACGGCCACAAAAATGTACTGGGCGTCAAGATCGATCCTGAAGTTGCGGGCGACGTGGAGATGCTCCAGGATATGGTCACGGCCGCGTTCAACGAAGCTGCCAAGAAAGTGGATGACGAAGCCCAAGGCAAAATGGGCGGTTTGCTGGGCGGTATGGGCCTGCCTCCAGGCCTCTTTTAAATGGCCGATTTTGCTGAACCGCTCGCCCGCCTGATTCAGGAGTGCAAGCGCCTGCCCGGCATCGGGCAAAAATCCGCGCAGCGTATTGCCTTTCATCTCTTGCGCGTTCCGCGTGAAGAAGCTGAAGCGCTGGCGCAGGCCGTGCTCGATATCAAAGACAAACTCGGTATCTGCGTACAGTGCCAAAACATCAGTGACGGCGAGTTGTGCGCCTATTGCCGCGACCCTAATCGCGACGCCGCGCAGATTTGCGTTGTGGAAGAACCGCACAATATTCTGCCGGTTGAAACGACCCGGACGTTTCATGGCCTGTATCACGTGCTGCACGGCGCCATCTCTCCGTTACGCGGCATTGGTCCGGAACAGCTCCGCATCAAGGGTTTGGTAGAGCGGCTTCACAAAGGCGATGTGCAGGAAGTCATCATCGCTACCAATCCGACGGTAGAAGGCGAAGCAACCGCCGTTTATCTCTCGCGTTTGCTGAAACCTCTTGGTCCGCGGGTAACGCGGATCGCCATGGGCATTCCGGTTGGCAGCGATCTGGAATTCGCCGATGAAGTCACCATGTCGCGGTCGCTAGAAAACCGCCGCGACATGTGACGCTACACTGAAATCAGTGCTAGTCAGCATTTCCTCCTCCCAGCCCGAACGTCCGAAGTGGTTACGCGCGCCCGCGCCGGTGGGTGATAACTATCGAGAATTAAAAGATCTGGTCACGCGCTTAAAGCTGCATACAGTGTGCGAAAGCGCCGCCTGCCCCAACGTGGGCGAGTGTTGGAACCGGCGTACGGCGACTTTCATGATTCTGGGCAACGTGTGTACCCGCCGCTGCGGTTTTTGTGCGGTGCAAAAAGGTGGACCGCTGCCGGTGGATTATGACGAACCACGCCGCGTGGGAGAAGCTTGTGCCGCTCTCGGCTTGCGCTATGCCGTAGTGACAAGCGTCAATCGTGACGACCGCAAAGACGGCGGAGCAGAACTCTTTGCGCTGACGATTGCAGCCATTCGCCAACAAGTGCCGGGCTGCAAGGTGGAAGTGCTTGTCCCCGATTTTCAAGGCTCGCATAGTGCGATGGAGATTGTGATGAATGCCGAGCCTGATGTCTTAAATCACAATACGGAAACGGTTCCACGGCTCTACCGGCAAGTGCGCTTGGGCGCAAAGTACCAGCGTTCGCTCGATATGTTGCACTATGCCAAGCAACTTCGTCCGCGCACGCCGGCCAAGTCTGGACTCATGTTGGGATTGGGCGAAACGATAGAGGAGGTGTTGCAAGTGATGCGTGACCTACAGCAGCACGGCGTGGATATTCTCACGCTCGGGCAGTACTTACGGCCTTCCGCGAAGCATTTGCCAATTATTCGCTACGTGCCACAGAGTGAGTTTGACGAACTCAGAGATGCGGGTTTGCGGATGGGATTCGCGCACGTGGAAGCAGGACCGCTCGTACGAAGCTCGTATCACGCGGATAGTTCGGAACGGAGCGCGGTTGGGAGTGGATCGGTCGTTTAGGCGGTCACTCCAGACCAGCCTTATCCTTGAGCCGCGCTATATCAGTATTGTGTTGCATTTGTAATCTTCGCCCAATCGCGCAGATCTCGGTCCAGGGTTTCGATGCGTGCGTCAAGCCTGTTCGCAAGACTTGTAATCCTTGCAACAAGCGAGGCTCCCAGGTTCGTGATACGCGCAGCTAGGCTCGTTTCGAGACCCGTAACGCGCGAGTCGAGCCCACCGATACGCGAAGCCAACCCTGATATCGCAGACTCGTTCCTCACGAAAGCCACAATCACCGCAAGCGTCGGAATGCCCGCCGCGATAATTGTGCTCAAATTCTGATCCATTGCGCTTCTTACGACTATATTACAGGAGCGGCAGCATCAATGATCTGCTCAATCAAACCTTTTCACCCAAATATTCCGTACCGAAACCTTCGTCGTCGCCTCAATTTCGATACCGAAGAACCCGGGCTGATTGTTAGAAGAATTCGGATCGTCATCCACCATCACAGCCATCAGTTGGCCATTCAAAATCTGAATCATCGTTCCGCCGCGGGCAATCACCGTATATTCATTCCAATCATTCATCTTCACAAGCTTTCCCAACCCATCAATATCACCGATGTTTCCCATAAGCTGTTTCTTCGCAAGCCCAGAGCCTTCCACAACTTCGCCACGCCAAGCCTGAATCCGCATCGGGGTATTTTCGGAATAGAACTGGCCTGTCCAATACTGTGCAGCGGGCCAAAAGTCAGCCTGCGGGCCGGTCAGCATCCAATTTAGGTTCACAGGACCGACGTTTGCTGTTACGTTGGATGCAATATTTGCGAGCCAAGGCATGCCAGTCTTGCTGCGGTACTGAAAACCACTGCCACCGCTGCCTTCCACTTTGATCTCAAACTTCAGGGTGAAGTCCTTGGCCACGATGTCGCGATAAACCAAGTAAGTATTTCCGCTTGGGTTTTGTACCGTGGATTCACCCACAATCGCGCCGTCTTCTACACGCCAGAATTTCGGATTGCCGTCCCATCCCTTTAGGCTGACGCCGTCGAACAGAGATACGTAGCCTTCGTGATCGGAGAAATTCAACGGCTCGGGCTTAGTGAAAGCAATGTTGGCGAACGATCCGCCAAGATCGACAAACGCTTTTATCTGATCGGGAGCAAGCTTGTTCGCGGAACTTTCAATCTTGGCAAAGGCGTCGGCCCTGGCATTCGCTAAAGTAAGTTCTGCCTCCTGAACAGCCTGCACTTTAGAACGCATCGCGGCCTCATCACGCGGATCGGTCAAAGCCGCCGAGGTGACGGCCGAACGGGCTGTGGCGAGTCGTCGGGCCAGCGGCATGAGATCAGTCGTCATCCTCGTCAGCGCATCCACCTGCGCTTGAGTAATGTTCGGAATCGTGCCGCCCGGCGCGAATGGGGAAGCACCGTTCCGTAAGATTCCTCCCCGTGCGACCAGATCAGCAATCTGCTTGGGCGCTAACTTGGCGGGCGAAGACTGAAGTGACGAAAACGCTTCCGCTCGCGCGCGAGCCAGGGCCAACTCGTCAGTGGCAACAGCTTCTACTTTCACATCTATTAGAGCGTTATCACGCGGATCGGCATAGGCGGCTTTGACCAGAGCTGCGCGGGCATTGGCCAGCGACTCTAACTGCGGCGCCAGGTCTGCGCTCATGCGTTTGAGCGCCGCTGTTTGTTGTTCATTCAGGTCGGAGATCTGGGCGAAAAGACTGAGGCAGGCGGCAATTGCCGCTAGAACAAAACGTTTGTACATGCAGCCGCTATGATAACTTTGACGAGGCCTGAGCCTAAGAGTGGTTGCGGCGCTGAAGCTGCGCTAATGAACCGGCAACCTGATCACCGCCTCGCACCCCGGCCCTTCCGCGGCATTGCGCAAACTCAGAGACCCGCCGTGCGCTTCGGCAATCTGCCGGCTCAGCACCAAGCCAATGCCCGACCCGCCGCGCTTTGTCGTAAAGAATGGCACAAACAAGTTCGCGGTGTTTGGCAATCCCGGCCCTTCATCACGCACCATGATCTCGAGAGCCGACGGCAATTGCCGGTAACGGAGAAACACGCGGCCGCCGCTGGCTTCGGCCGCATCTACGCCGTTTTGAATCAGGTTGATGAGCGCCTGTTCCAACTGATCTATATCGCCTTGGAATGTCAACGGCGAACCCTCTTCAAAAAACACGCGCTGACGGGTTTCAAGACTGCTGGCTCGGAAAAGAAGAGCGTTGATTTCGATAGGGCCCAGTTTGGGCGGAGGCAATTTTGCCAAGCGCGCGTAAGAACTCATAAACCGGCTCAAAGACTCAGACCGCGTCGCAATCACGCTGAGACCGTGCGCCATGTCCTGATGCCAGTCGTCGGGCCGTGGTTCGGCGTCGAGCAGGTCCGCGAGACTCTGCGCGATAGATTTGATCGGCGTCAGCGAATTGTTCAACTCATGGCCAATCACGCGCACAATCCTCTGCCACGCTTGCAATTCCTCCTGCCGCAGCGGCAGGGTAAGATCGGTCACTACCACCAATTGGTGTGGCACGCCTCCCTCGCGAAACTGGCTGCGGCGGATGCCCCAGCGTCCGGTGGCGCCAGGAAAGGCGCGTCGAATGGTCTGTTCCGAAGCTCCACCCAAATATTCTGCCAACCCGAGCGAGGTCGCGTCGCGCGCGAGCAAGCGTTCGGCCGGTTGCGAGAGAAGGCGCTCTCCCGCACGATTCACCAGACGCAGCTGCTGGCCGGGATCAAACGCGAAGGCCGCAACATCAATCTCTTCCATCACCTTACGCAAAAGCGTGGTGGCTTCGAGCGCGCCCAATCGCTGATCGCGCAACGTCGCAGCCATCGCATTCACTTGCTGCATCACTTCGCCGAGAGGCTCTTTCGGATTGCCGACGCGAGCACGAATGCTATAGTCGCCTTCGCGCAATGCTTCGAGCAGGTTCGCCAACGTGCGCAGGGGTCCGGCGATACGGCCGCGCGCCGCAAAGCAGAATCCCAACCACAAGATGATGAGCAGGCCGTCGACGGTGACCTGCACGCGCGGCGGCCGCCCTTCCACGGCGAGCAGAATCACACACGCAGCCACCGCAGGCAGACCGCCCGCCAGTGCCAATAACAGGACACGCGTTTCGTGACCTAGTTTCACAGACCGAAGCGCTGCAGCCTGCGGTACAAGGCGCTACGGCTCAAACCGAGGGATTCCGCGGCATGGCTGACGTTGCCGCCATAGCGGGCCAGCGCTTTCTTGATGAGAAACTCTTCCACGTCGTCGAGGCTCATCTCCTCCAAGCGGGGAGAGGCTGTCTGCGCCGCTCGCAAGGCCAGATCTCCCGCTTTAATGCAATTGCTCTGAGTCATCAACACCGCGCGCTCGACCACATGATTCAGTTCACGCACGTTCCCCTGCCAAGCATGATCGTACATCGCCTGCACTGCGCCAGGGTCAAAACCGGTAATCTGCTTGCGATAGCGGCGTGCGTGCGTTCCCAAAAAATGCGCGGCCAGCGGCACGAGATCTTCACGCCGTTCGCGCAAAGGCGGCAAATGAATTTCTATAGTGTTTAAGCGAAACAGCAGATCTTGACGAAATCGGCCGTGGGCCACTTCATCGATAAGATTGGCATTCGTGGCGGAAATCACGCGCACATCCACCTTTTTGGTTTTCGATGAACCCACGCGCTCCATCTCGCCAATCTCGAGCACACGCAGCAGCTTCGCCTGCAAATTCATGGGCACGTTGGCGATTTCGTCCAGAAACAGCGTGCCAGTATCGGCCAGCTCAAAACGCCCGACCCGGTCCATTTTGGCGTCTGTAAAGGCGCCTTTGACGTGGCCGAATAGCTCACTTTCAAAAACACCTTCGGCTAAACCGCCGGCGTTGACGGTAACCATGGGCTTGCCGGCTCGGACGGAAATCGCGTGCAGCGTACGCGCCACCACTTCCTTACCCGTTCCCGGCTCGCCCGTGATCAGGACGTTGGCATCCGATGGGCCTACGCGCGAAATCAAATCCAGCACCGGCTGCATGGCGGCGGATTCGGCGATCATCGCGGGCAGATTGTCCGCCCGGAGCAATTGGTTTTCCAGTTCCAGCCGTTGTCCGTGGCGGAGCGCATGGCTCAATTCAAGCTGCGTCCTTACAATGGCGGACAGGCGCTCGTTTTCCCAAGGCTTCTGAATGAAGTCGCGGGCACCGCGGCGCATGGCTTCCACGGCCAGATCGACGCTGCCCCACGCCGTCATCACCACCACGGGCAGCATTGAATCCACCGCTTGAATTTTGGCCAGCAAATCCAAGCCTTCCTGGCCGGACGTTGTGTCACGGGAATAGTTGAGGTCGATAATCGCCAGATCGTACTCGCGGCTTTCCACTGCCTGCACGGCCTGCGGAGGAGAATCCGCCGAATCGGTCTTCGAACCCTCGCGTTTGAGCAACAACCGCAAGGCTTCGAGCACATCGGGCTGGTCGTCGGCAATCAGAATCCGCGTCTGGCTCGGCATATATTTCATTGCTTCATCCAGCCATCCTCTATCTGAATGATCCGATTGCCAAATTCCGCGTTCTTTTCGTTGTGCGTTACCTGCACAATCGTAGTTCCGGCATCGTTCAGCTTCTTGAACATCTCCATAATTTCTTTGCCTTGACTCGAGTGAAGATTCCCGGTTGGCTCGTCAGCCAGAATCAGTTTTGGACTGGCAATCATGGCGCGGGCGATTGCCACCAGTTGCTGCTGTCCGCCCGAAAGCTGATTCGGGTACAAATCTTTCTTGCCCACCATGCTGAACCGGTCGAGCGAATCGCAAACGATGCTTTCTCTCTCAGCCTTCTTAATGTTGCGATACGAGAGGGGAATATCGAGATTCTCGTAAACCGTCAACGAATCGAGCAGGTGATAACTCTGAAAAACGAAGCCGATGTATTTCTTATAGACCTCCGAACGATCTTTCTTGTTGAGGCGGTGAATCGGAAACTCCATGAAGTTGTATTCGCCTGTCCAAGCAGTGTCGTGCATACCAAGCAGGTGGAGCAGCGTGGACTTCCCCGCCCCAGACGGACCCATGATAGAGATGAACTCGCCTTCTTTGATTTCTAGAGTGATGCGACGCAGAACATAAGTCTTGGTGGGACCGTGTTCAAAATATTTTTCGACGTTCCGTAAGGTGATCATTTGAGCTATTCATAGCGTAGCCGAGCAAGCCGCTCGCTTCTGTGCGCGATTCAATACTAAACTTGCGGCAGATGGGGAAGGCGCGGAACCGCAGGCATATGTGGCGGAACAACGACTACCGGACTTACCGCGCGTATTCGAAACATCTGCGTCTGGCCGAAGCCAAAATGCACCATTTCATGCACGCGTGCCGCAAACGCAAAGGCCAACAGCAGCGCGCCCACTGCGATGAGATCGATATGCTTTGACATCAGACAGCAACCTCCGTGTTTTCCTCCACGACGCGGCCGTCAAAGAGGTGAATGGAGCGGTCTGCGTAACGGGCATAGCGCGGATCGTGCGTCACCATGCAGATCGTNNGCGGATCGTGCGTCACCATGCAAATCGTGGCACCACCGCGATGCAACTCGCGCAGCAAATCCATCACCTGTTCGCCATTTTGCGAATCGAGGTTTCCAGTGGGCTCGTCCGCCAGCAGAATGGAAGGTTTGCCTCCCAAAGCGCGCGCCACCGCGACGCGCTGCTGCTGACCGCCCGAAAGTTGCGATGGATAATGCCGCACGCGGTGCGCCATGCCTA
>PMSX01000211.1 GCA_003167495.1 Bryobacterales bacterium
CGCCGCTTTACTCATGGATTGCTCCACTTTCTCGCTCGACTTGCATGTGTTAAGCGCGCCGCCAGCGTTGATTCTGAGCCGGGATCAAACTCTCGTTTGATCTGTTAGAGTTACTCAATCCCATCCCCAAACAGCTCCAGATTCACCTTGCGGCGTCACCTGGCCATCTGAGATCCGGGACCTTCGTATCGCTCCGGTTTATTACTCAAAAAGTCTGACGTTATTACTTCATTGCGTCCAACCAGATTGTCAAACAACTGCGCAGGCCACCGAACGATAACGAATTGCTTCGCAAAGCGCAATGACTGCCGGCCTCGAAAGCCGTTTTAAGCAAATCGCGTATTCGCGACTGTGCTCAAAAGTCTCGGGATTTAACCCTGTAGGTACGAACCGCTACTCGCGATTCTATTTTCAGTAGTTTGGGGTGACTTCAGGACTACTTGAAGATTGCTATGGAGTCCAAAACGAGCCGGAACACGCTACTTCGATCCGACTACCTAACTTTCCCGGTCAGCGGCATAACGCCGCCCATCTGCTAATTTATCAAACTTACTGAACTGTTGCAAGGCCTTTGTTTCTTTTTTTGCCCTGCGGCTCCCACCGAAGCTGTTCGTTTCGGGGACTCATTCAGAGTATCAGGGAGTAGCCCTGAGTGCAAGGTATTTGACACTCCTTCAACGTTCTTTTTGTGGGAAAGTGTTTTGTCCTGTATCGACAACAGTTTACAGGAAGAAGTTCACAAGATTTCCGAAGAATGCACGAGGCAATAGCCAACGGTTGCCACGCCTTTTTGATCGTCTCTGGTAAGGGACGCCGCAGTGCACCCTGCGTCCCCTCCTCCTAGAAACAGTTAAAACGCCGAGGCCCCCGCCTCGGCAACGGCGTGATCCTGAGCGCCCGATCCGCCGCTCACTCCGATGGCTCCCACAACCTTTCCGTCTTTACGGAGCGGAATTCCGCCCGCGAAAATCATAATCCGGCCTTCGTTTGAAACGTGGATTCCGAAGAACTGCCCTTCCGACTGTGAATGTACAGCAAGGTCCTTCGTTGCAATATCAAAGGCTCTGGACGTGTACGCCTTCTTGATGGATATGTCAATGCTGCCAATCCAAGCTCCATCCATTCGGACATGGGCAATTAGGTTCCCACCTTCATCCGCTACCGCGATATTCATCGGCTGGCCAATCTCTGCGGCCTTCTTCTCTGCTGCGGAAATGATTCGTTTTGCGTCATCTAACGTAGGCATTTGGTTTTATTTACTCCACATCAATCATATGCTGGTGGCACGGCACGTCACCTCTCCTTCAGCCACAATCAGGCGCGGGATCCCAGTTAGCGAAGAACATACGCGCGTTGACGAGGCTTGTGATTTAACGACGCAAGCTTTAATGAACTATCAACTAGACTTCTAAACATCTCTGGAGTCGTCCCGGTTATCCCAAGCATGGTGCTGCTCTCCAACTTCAGTTGCAAAGTGATCTCCATCGCATGGGCGAAGACAAAGCTAGTATTTGTGCTTTAAGCTTGCCTAAGGCTTTGGGCAAATGGCACATATAAATCTTCATAACGAGTTTCCCGGAATTCGCGGTCCTATGATGTTCAGACCAGAAACGGCTAAGCCGTTGAACGAGCTGGTCGATGTTTTACTACGCGGGTCGCACACGCTTTCGCCAGGCGAACGCGAGTTGATTGCCACCTACGTATCGGCACAAAACGACTGCAAATATTGCCAGACCATTCATGGCGCGATTGCAGCTCACCACCTGGAGGGAAATGAGCTGCTGGTGAGCAGCGTGAAGCATAATCCTGAGACGGCGGCGATTTCGCCAAAGTTGAAAGCGCTGCTGGCTATTGCCGGTCAAGTGCAAAAGGGCGGCAAGGATGTTACAGCCGCCGATATTGAACGTGCGCGAGCAGAGGGCGCCAGCGACGTTGAGATCCACGACACTGTACTGATTGCAGCAATGTTCTGCATGTGTAACCGATATGTGGACGGATTGGCGACCTGGGCTCCCGACGATCCTGACTTCTACCGGCAACGAGCGGCCTTGGTTGCCCAGAACGGGTATGGGGCTAGCACGTTGACCGCCACGGCCGCTAAGTAAATAAGCAATCACTCTTCAGAGGGGATTCCAAAACTGATATGAAGGCGAACACACTTATTGTGTCGGTGGCTCTGTGTCTGACTCTCTCCACACTCGGAGAGGCACAAGATCCGGTAGGGGCGATCGAAGGTTCGGTACTGGATCAGACGCCGGGTCCGGTCACGGCCCATGTAGCGGTGAAAAATCTCGCCACTGGCTTGCTGAAAGAAACAACTGCCAACGCGAATGGTCTGTTCCGGATTCCACTCTTGCCGGTGGGTGTGTACAGCGTTACGGTGGAGGCGCCGCACTTTACGACGATAGTGCAACAGCCAATCACCATTGACGTCGGTGAAACCGCTCGCTTGGAGTATCAGTTGCAGGTTGCTACAGTCACTGCCGCAGTCACCGTAAACGCCGACGCTTCGTTGGTGGATACATCGAGCAATACGATTGGGGCCGTGGTGACGGGGCGTGAAATTGTGGATTTACCGCTGAACGGGCGTAACTTTACGCAACTGGGACTGCTGCAAGCGGGCGTGGCGCCACTGACGAGCGGGGTACTAGAAGCGGGAGGTCCACTAAGACAGGGCGAGACCTACGCGGTAGATGGTGGCCGGCCCGAGCAGAACATGTATACGATCGACGGCGCGCAGAATTTGAACCGAATGGACAGCGGATATGCGCTCAAGATTCCGGTGGATGCCATTGCCGAATTCCGGATACTCACGCAGACGGCAGAGCCGGAATATGGCGGCACAGGCGGCGCAACAACGGCGGTGGTGACACGGGCCGGCGGCAACCAGTTACATGGCTCTTTGTATGAGTTCCTCCGCAACGATAAGATGGATACGCGCAACTTCTTCAGTCCAAACGTTCTGCCATTGAAACAGAATCAGTTTGGCGGCACGGCGGGCGATGCCATAAAGAAAGATCGTTTGTTCTATTTCGTTTACTACGAGGGCTATCGCAATCGCGATGGGCAGACAACCTCGGCCACTGTACCGAGCCTTTTACAGCGTGCGGGAGATTTTTCGGGGCTCGGTCAGCCTTTGATAAATTTTGCGGCCGGGGGTGTTTCCTATCCGGGCAACAAAATTCCTTCTTCCGAACTAAATCCGGTGGCACTTAACGTTTTGCAGCTCTATCCGCTGCCCAACGCCGGGCCAAATCTTTACCAAGGCACAGTGGAGGGAACGAACGATTATGATCAAGCGGGGGCGCGAGTGGATTTTAACGCGTCTTCGACGGATCAACTTTTTGCGCGTTTTTCCTATTCGGGCGGCTACGATTACAACCCAGTTTCCGTGCGCGGAACGCCGGTTCCGGGGTTTCCGACGCGCGATGATGTCAAGACGGACTCGGCTGAACTTTCCAACTCACACACGTTTTCGCCGTCACTCACCAATTCGTTCCGCTCGAGTTTCCTACGCTATCTTTTCGATTTCGATTTGCGGCTCAACCAGACGCCGCCCGACGGCTTGGGCTTTACTTATCCGTCGGCAAACACGCCAGGCCAGGGGCCGCCATTCTTCAACTTGCTGGGCTACTCGTCGACTGGAGGGGCCATCACGGGCCCACGCGAGTCCGCACAAAATACCTTTCAGGAACAAGACGGGCTTTCGTGGATCAAAGGCGCGCATTCGCTGAAATTCGGCGCTGATTTTTTGCGAACGCAGCTGAATATGTTTCAAGCGATTGCGCCGAATGCGTTCTTCATCTTCGCTTCCACCTTCCCCACTAACGATGCGGTTGCCAGTTTGATGTTGGGCGCGCCGGTGACCTTCTACCAGGGTTTGGGCTTTTTCAATCGCGGTGTACGCGATTGGGGCGTGGGCATGTATGCGCAAGACGAATGGCGCGTTAACTCGCACTTTACGTTGAATTACGGATTACGCTACGAGCGGGTGAACCCACTCACGGAAGTGAAAAACCGCTTGAACGGCTTCGTACCCGGCGTGCAATCGAAAGTGGAACCCGACGCGCCACTGGGCGTGCTGTTTCCCGGCGATCCGGGCATTTCGGCCGGCATTGCTCGGGGTGACAACGCGTTTATGCCGAGAGTGGGCTTCGCCTTCGATCCTAAAGGCGATGGGAAATGGGCTATTCGGTCAAGCTACGGAAGTTTCTACGATCAATTTCAGAACGGCGCAGGCGCCGCGTCGCAGGTACCGGTGAGTGCGACACCATGGGCGCAGTTCAATCAGTATAGCGGGACAGCGTTGCGTAGTTTTTCGAATCCATATCAAGGCCATACTTATCCGGCGGCGAACACTTTTGTTGCGCCGGCGACGGTGTTCGCCCTGGACCCAACGGCACGCGCACCATATGCGCAAGATTGGAATTTCAGCATTCAACGGGAGCTGCTGGGTCAGTATTTATTGGAATTGAAATACGTAGGATCGAAGGGCACGCATTTGCCGCGCAACATAGAGGCGAACCCGGCGGTGTATGGCCCGGGCGCGACCGCGCAAAATGCGGACCAGCGGCGCATCTATGCCGGTTGCCTGGCGAACGGCGGGCCGTGCGCTTTGTCTACGGTGGCCTTGGTTTCGGACATCACCGACTCGACGTATGAGTCAGGCCAGGCGACGCTGTCACGGAGATTTGCCTCGGGGCTTGGTTTCAGTGCCTCCTATTGGTTTTCTAAGTCTTTGGATGACCTATCCTCGTTGAACCTGGCGGGCTCGTCATCGCAACCTTTGGCGGGGGCGAATGATCTAGCGCAGAATCCCTTTGATTTAGCAGCAGAGTATGGTCCATCCTTATTCGACGCGCGGAATCGAGTAGTGGCTAGCGGATCGTGGCGGCCGCGAGTCTCGAAGAGCGCGCCGGCGCTGGTGAGCCATATTCTAGGTGGTTGGGAGTTGAATCTGATTGCGTCTCACAATTCGGGGACTCCCTTCACGGTTTATGACTCAACGAACGTGTCGCTTCAGGCGAACAGCCCGCCGATTTCCGGAATTCCCGCGAGCCGGCCCGATTTGCTGACCAACCCGAACAATGGGCCGCATACGATTCAACAATGGATCTCGCCCGCCGCCTTCCTGCGGCTCAATCCGATAACGCAGGCTGGACAATTTGGCAATGAGGGGCGCGACGTTGAGCGCGGGCCCGCCTTCACCGACTTCGATGCATCCCTAACCCGGACGTTTGCGCTCACAGAGACTTGGCGTTTGCAGTTCCGAGCTGAAGGATTCAATATTGCCAACCATGCTAATTTTGGACTGCCGGTGGCCGATCTGAATTCGCCAAATTTCGGGCAGATTTTGAGCGCCGGTTCGGCACGGTTGACACAATTTGCATTGAAGTTGGCGTTTTGAGGCGAACCGCAGAATTGAACGAGCACAATCTTGCGTATCCAGGATGGCGCGTAGCACTGGCGTCAGCGGTTTGCCTGTTAGTAGGCTTTGCGTCGCTGCTCGTTTATACGTTTGGCGTTTTTCTCAAGCCGATCGCAGCGGAGTTCGGTTGGTCGAGACAAGCGGTTTCAGCGGCGTTTGGCGTGGCAGCCTTGGCGGTTGCGGGCTGTTCGCCTTTCCTGGGCGCGTCGCTTGATCGCTATCCCATTCGCCGGATCATCCTGCCGTGCATGCTCGTTTTCGGATGCGCGTTTGCTTCCCTCGCGCTGTTGACCAATCATCTTTGGCATCTTTATGTAGTGTTCGCGCTGCTGGGATTGGTGGGAAATGGGACCGCCCATCTAGCCTATTCACGGCCGCTTTCTACCTGGTTTAAGGAGCGCCGAGGCATGGCATTCGCGCTATTGATGTCAGGTGGTGCAGTGGGAGCCATGATACTACCGGTTATAGCGCAGGCGTTGATTGGGATGTTTGGCTGGCGCAACGCGTTCGCACTCTTGGGCGCGATGGTTCTCGTGGTGGGCTTGCCTCTCGCCGCAACTGTGCACAGCTCACCCACCTTTCATCGTTCTAATGCTGATCTGGCGGAGGGCAGTTCCACGGGAAGAGGACTGCGGTCCGGCACGTTTTGGATCATCGTTACGGTGTTATTCTTCGCCTCACTTAGTCAGAATGGATCGATTACGCAGATGGCGGCACTGCTCACAGATCGCGGTGTCGCGGCGAGTTCAGCGGCGTTGGCGGTATCGGTTCTGGGAGGAGCGATACTCGGAGGCCGTTTGCTCACGGGTTGGCTGTTGGATCGCTATTTTGCGCCGCGGGTAGCGTTTTGCCTCTTGGTGGTTGCCGCACTGGGCACATTTATTTTGGCCGGAGCGCATTCGTCCGTTATGGGATTCTTTGGTGCTGGTTGCATAGGAATGGGCATGGGCGGAGAAGCGGATGTCACGCCCTACTTAGTCGCGAAATATTTTGGCTTGAAATCTTTTTCGACACTCTACGGCTTTACATGGACTGTGTATGCCATCGCGGGTGCCATCGGCCCGGTGATTATGGGCAAAGCGTTTGATGCCACCGGATCGTATCAGGCTTTGTTATCAATTCTTTCGATACTAACTCTGGTGGCAGGCGCTTTGATGCTGTTACTGCCAAGATACCCTGCACCGCAGCAAGCGGCACAAGCAAGTCTGGCGTCAACCTCTCTGCCCGATTTGGGTTAAAACCGGGCAAGAACATTGGCTCCATGAGCGGGGATCCAAATCTACCTTTATCTTGGAATCCGACTCACTACTTCTTCAGAAGCGCGAGAATCTTTACCTGATTCTTCAAGATCAGATCGAGACGATTCTGATTCTTCTTGATCACTTCCTGGTTCTTGACGATCGTTTTCTGGTTGGCTAAGATCGTTTGCTGGTTGGCCAGAATGCTTTTCTGATTCGCTAAAACGTCAGTTTCCGCCATTTTGCTTTGCTTCCTTTATCCGTTGGGTTGGTGCGATTGCACTTTCAGGAGTCTAGCAGAATCGCGACGCAACGTGGCTCAATCGTTCGGTGGAGACGATTATCCATCGAACGATGCAAGACACGGGAGCATGCTTTCTGGTAAGCTTCGGCGGTTGAGTCAGGAGAACGCTATGCCACATATCCATTTGACTGAGGGAATTCCCGGCATTCTGGGTCCGATGCTATTCAGGCCGGAAACCGCTAAGCCACTGAACGAGCTCGCTGAGGTTCTGCTGAGGCAGCCTAATACACTCTCACCGGGCGAACGCGAGTTAATCGCGACCTACGTATCGGCGGAAAACGACTGTTATTTTTGCCAGACCGTACACGGAGCGGTTGCCGCGCATCATCTGGGAGGTAACGAAGATTTGGTGCTCAAGACCAAGGCCAACCCGGCAACGGCTCCGGTCTATCCGAAGCTAAAGGCGCTGCTCAAGATTGCAGGCAAGGTTCAAAAAGGCGGTAAGTCAGTGCTGCCTGAGGACATTGAGCAGGCGCGGCAACTGGGCGCCACGGATCTAGAGATCCACGATACGGTTCTGATTGCGGCCGCGTTCTGCATGTATAACCGGTATGTGGATGGACTTGCCACCTGGGCGCCGACTGACCCGGAGATGTACCGTGGACGAGGAGCGCGTCTCGCCACGCAAGGATATGTGAGCTCGATGGAAGCAGTTGGGGTTAGCAGCCACGCGTGAACTTGGACTAAGAAATTTATGGCACACATCAAACTAGCCGAGGGATTACCCGGAATTCGAGGGCTTTTTGCCTTCCGGCCTGAAACAGCGAAGCCGCTCTGCGAGCTTGGCGATGTTCTTCTGCATCAGCCCAATTCGCTTACCGCCGCGGATCGCGAGCTGATTGCGACTTACGTATCTTCGCAGAACGATTGCTTCTATTGCCAGACATCGCACGGCGCGATTGCGGCTTATCATCTGGGAGGCGACGAGAGCACGGTGGCAGAGGTGAAGAAAGACCCTCTTACCGCTCCTATCTCAGACAAGCTGAAAGCGCTGCTCGCGATTGCCGGTAAAGTTCAAAAGGGCGGCAAACAGGTGCATAGCGAAGATATAGAAAAGGCGCGCCAACAAGGCGCAACGGACCGGGAGATTCACGATACCGTCCTCATTGCCGCTGCGTTCTGCATGTACAATCGCTACGTGGATGGCCTCACCACATGGGCGCCACAAGACCTGGAGAGCTATCGGGAACGAGCCGCCGCCGTAGCTACCGGAGGGTACCAACGAATTCCCGCGACCATCGGCTAGTGCAGTAAGCCGCGCGCTTCGTCAATCGTGATCGCTTGATTGGCAGGGATGTTGTCGAGTTGCTGAACTTTGCCGCTGGGCCATTCAACGGTAATGTGAGAAATCGTGCGGTCTTGCTTCAGGCCAAAGGTGAGAGCCAGATCACTTTGGGAGCAATAGCTAGATCCGCTATGGACACTTTGCCATTGCTTGCCGGAGGCGCTTTCGATGCGCACGATGGCGTCCAAGCCGCTGCGGTTTGATTTCGTACCCGCGAGCCGGACGCTGAGCCAGTTGTTCTTGTTTCCGCCATCGTTGCGCAACAGGCAGGCTGGGCCTCCGTTGGCGGTCATCAGTATGTCAAGATCGCCATCATGGTCGAAATCGGCATAGGCGGCACCCCGGCCGACGAACGGCCGCTTGAGATCGGCTCCCGCATCATTGCTCATATTTTCGAACGAGCCGCGGCCCGAGTTCCTGAATAACAGGGGCGGTTGTTTGAAGTGCGTGTCTGACTGCGTGCTATTGATATCTGGATCGATGTGGCCGTTCACAGCGAAGATATCGGGATACCCGTCCAGATCGTAATCGAAGAAGAAAGCGCCGAAGGTAAGGCTCATTAAACTGGGCGTCGCCACACCGGCGGGTGTGGCCATGTCGGCAAAGAGCCCGGTTCCATCGTTGTGATAAATCGCCATCATCTGCTTGCTATAGTTGCCAACCAGCAGATGCGGCCGGCCGGTATGATCGTAGTCGGCCGCGTCCGTGCCCATTGCGCCGCGCGCTACGCCATCTTCGCCATAAGCAACGCCCGCCTGCATGCCTTCTTCGCTGAATGTTCCGTTTTTGTTGTTGCGGTAGAGTTTGTTGGGCTGCGTGTCGTTGGCGATGAACAGATCGGGCCAGTGGTCGGCATTGTAGTCAAAGACCGTAATGCCAAGTGACTTGCTGGTTGGATTCTCCAGCCCGGCGTTTTTCGTAACATCTTCAAATTTGCCGCCACCCAGATTGTGATAGAGCCGCAGGCTTTGGCCCTTGTAAGATTCCGGCGTGCAATAAGCCTTGGTTTTGCCGTCAACGGAACAATATATATCCGTCTTTAAACTCCACTGCACGTAGTTCGCCACGATGAGGTCGGCTTTGCCGTCGCGGTCATAATCGAACCAGGCAGCGCTGGTTCCAAAGTTGGCGTTGCGAATGCCGCTGGCGGCGGTAACGTCACGGAAATGGCCGTGGCCCTCGTTATGAAATAAGTGGTCGCCTTCGAGCGCGGTGATGTAGATGTCGGGCAGACCGTCGTTGTCATAGTCGGCCACGGCAACACCCATGCCGTACATTTCCACTTCCAAGCCGCTGCCGTGGGTGATATCGGTAAACGTGCCGTTATGATTGTTGCGGTAGAGCGCGGGATAATAGCGCTGGCCCGACGGGGTCCAGTCTTTGCCGTTCACAAAAAGGATATCCGCCCAGCCGTCACCGTCCAGGTCGACGAACGCACACCCCGCGCCCATCGTTTCCGGCAGCAGTTTTTTTCCCTGCGCGCCAGTATGGTGGACAAACGAGATGCCAGCCTTTTGCGTAATGTCAACAAATTGAATGGAATTGGTCCGAGAAGCGGCGGCGCATAACAAGAGCGCGGAGGCGAGAACAAAGAGGCAAGACTTCATGATATTGGGACGTGGAGAAGATAGTGCTGCGGTTAATGTAGCAAAGAGACGCCCCATGGCGGTATCAAACTTTAGTTGTAGAAATGTCTCCACCTTCCGGCTAGGGATTGTTATCTTCGAACGTTTAATGTGAAAATTACGATCGGGACTCCGCATTCAGCATTGAGACAATTTACCGCAATTTTCGCCCTTGGTGTGCTTTTCAGCACGGCTTGCACGCGTAACTCCAAGCTCCCCGAGGTTGGCTCTAAACAGTATCGCGATTTTTGCTCGGCGTTCTATGTCGGGTTGGCAGGATTACAATCGGGAGAGGATGTGCGGGCCAAGCGGGAACTGACGCGGGCCACGCAGATCATCCCTGCGGAGCCCGTTGCCTGGGCCGATCTCGGCATCTTGCAAGTCCGGCAGCAGCAATTCGACGCAGCGTTCACGAGTGTCGACAAAGCGCGATCACTCGCACCCGACAGCAGCCGGATCGAAGAACTGTTGGGGTTGATTGAGAGCAGAAGAGGCAGTGTGAGTGAGAGTTTGGCCGATTTTCGCAAGGCCATAGCGCTGAATGGCAAGAACTTCAAAGCACTGTATGCGCTGGCCGACGAAATGGCGCGTCAAGGTTTGCCGGGAAGCGATGCTGAGTCTATTGGAACGTTGGAGCGGATTCTCGCTATCGAACCGGGTAATTCAGCGGTTTTGCTCGATGTGGCGCGGCTGGCGGCGAAGAGTGGCGATGTTTCACGATTGAAGCGAACACTTGAGACATTGAATCCGCTGGCGCAAGGTTGGCCGGATGCCGCTAAACAGCAGCTTAGAAGCATTGAGCAGACCGCCGCGGGACCGAACCCGCAGGCTGCCGCTGTACAGGTGCAATTTCTGAGGAATGTGTTGGTGCGTCTACCTGCTTACCGGCAGAGCCTTGACGAAGTGAGAACGCCCGCAAACCTGGGCGCGGAACCGATCAGCCGGTTTCTTCGTCTCCCTGTGCCCAGTTCTGAACCTGCGCCTGTTGACACAAAGTTAGCTTTCACGGGGCAAGACTTCCCGGGCATTCCGCAAGGTGCGGTTCTTTGGGTGGGTGCCATTGCACTGAATGAGGAAGGCGCTCCGGCAGTAATTTGGGCCGATAGCGGCGGGGTGCATTTACCGGGAGGCATGGTGCTGGCAATGCCGCGCGGTACATCCAGCTTAAGTGCTCATGCAATCGCCGGCGCAGATTTAAATTACGACTTCAAAACCGACGTGATTGTGGCTACCTCGCGCGGCCTCAAAATATACCGGCAGATTGACGCACAACACTTTAACGATGTAACAAGCGAGACGCAACTCTCGCCGGCGATTCTAAATGGCTCCTATACGGGCGCGTGGGCTTTCGATTTCGATCTGGATGGCGATTTGGACATCGTGCTTGGCACGCCCCAAGGCGAACCGTGGGTTCTCCGCAATAACGGCGATGGAACCTTCAAGGCGGTTCATCCTTTTAAAGACGTCGATGGCCTGGTAGCGTTCACCGCCGCGGATATAGATGGCGATGGCGATCCTGACGTAGCGCTGATAGATCGGAACGGCCGCCTCATCACCTTCACGAACGAACGTTTAGGTGATTTCCGCCGTCTCGATGTTCCAGACTCGCTGGCCGAAAAGAATCTGGCGGTAACGGCAGCCGATGTTAACGGTGATGGGAGACTCGACTTCGTTGTGCTGCGAAGCGACTCGATCATTGTGCGGCTCTCCGGCAAGCAAGAGGGCCAGGGTTGGGATACCGCAGAGCTGGTGAAGGCCAAGCCGTTGCTGAACGCACCGGGTCAGGCGAACCTCTTTGTATGCGATCTTGATAATAATGGAGCGCTCGATTTAATTGCCGGTGACCAAGTGTTTTTGGGAGATGCGAAAGGTTACTTTCCGCTGCCGTCCCGTTTGAACACCGGCGCCCAGGCCGTGGCGGATTTGGGCGGAAACGGGCGCTTAGATATCGTCGCGCTGCGCGATGGCCACGCTGCGGAGTTGAGTAACCGCGGGGCACAAAACTATCACTGGCAGGTGATTCGCACGCGGGCCGCTCACGCCACCGGCGATCAGCGCATCAACTCTTTCGGCATAGGCGGCGAAATTGAGTTGCGTTCAGACCTATTCACCCAAAAGCAGATGATCACTTCGCCGATCTTGCATTTCGGTTTAGGCACGCACACCGGCGTTGATTTTGCGCGCATCGTTTGGCCCAACGGTTCCATGCAGGCGGAATTCGATTTGAAGCCCGATCAGGAAGTAATGGCCGAACAGCGCATAAAAGGATCATGCCCCATGTTATTTAGCTGGAATGGTCAGCGCATGCAGTTTCTAAAAGATGTAGGTCCGTGGGGATCTGCCCTTGGCTTGAATGTCAACGCCCAGGGGAAAGGCGTTTATCCGACGGGTGAATGGTTCAAGATTGCCAGTGACGAGTTGAAGCCGCATGATGGGTATTACGACCTCCGAATCACAGCCGAATATTGGGAGACGTATTATATGGACCACTACTCGCTGCTGGTAGTGGATCATCCGGTGGATACGGAGGTTTTTGCCGATGAGCGGTTTGCGCTGCCGCCTCCACCATCGAAAGTGGTTGCTACGCAGAATAGCAAGCCATTTGCGCACGCTTGGGACGACAAAGGGCAAGATGTGACGGAGGTGGTTCGCGAACAGGATGCGAGTTTTCTCGGGCACTTCGACAAGGGCCAATATCAAGGGGTCGCACGCGATCACTGGGTGGAATTGGAGCTGCCTGCGGATGCTCCGGTTTCGGGTCCACTGTATTTGATCGGCTCAGGCTGGATACATGACACCGATGCCTCCATTGTGAAGGCCCTTTCGCAGAACAGCCATGTGATTCCGCAGCAAATGAGTATTGAGGTTCTTGATGCCAGCGGCCATTGGACAACGGCAAGGCAGGGGCTCGGATTTTTGAAAGGCCGGCTGAAGACGGTTGTGCTGGACATAAGCGGCATTTTTTGTCCCGGCGCTCCACGCAGACTCCGGCTTCGTACGAATTTAGAGATTTATTGGAACAAGCTTTCGTGGGCGCCCGGTTTGGTTTTGGAAAAAGACATCAAGGTGCAACCTTTGAGTCTGGCGGCGGCGGATCTCCGCTATCGTGGATTCTCACGGATCACGCAAGCCGGCGAGACGTCGCCTGAGGTTCCCAACTACGATGCAATTGAAGAATCCGCGCTAAAGTGGCACGATCAGGAAGGCTTTGTGACTCGCTATGGCGACGTTCGCGAACTTTTGGCCCAGATCGACGACCGCTTCGTGATCACCAGCCCGGGCGATGAGTTGCGAATGCGGTTTAACGCGCCGCCGCCGGTAGCCGCAGGTTGGAAGCGTGATTTCATTTTGATCTGTGATGGCTGGGTGAAAGACGGCGACTACAACTCCACATTCTCAAAAACTGTCTCGCCACTGCCGTACCACGGAATGACGGAGTACAACACGGCGCCGGCAATGTTAGAGCTGGAACAGGCTTACCGGCTGCATCCCGCAGACTGGCAGACGTATCAAACGCGCTATGTAACGCCTAAGTATTTTGAAACGGCGCTTTGGGGACGTTGATGCGGCAATCTGTTGTTCGCGTTTTCATAACGATTCTTTTTATCTGTCTGCTGGCAGCACCCTTGGTTTATAGACGGATCACCGACCAGCGTAAGGCTGCTGATGAAACGGCAAACCAAGCGGCTACGCTCGCGCAATACGGATTCGTCATGCGGGAATCGGCTAAAACATCCGGCATTGATTTCAAGCACACCGCACCAACGCTCGATGCGAAACTTGCCCACATTATGGAGCAGGTGGCGTCGATGGGCGCGGCCGTTTCAATAGTGGATTTCGACCGCGACGGATGGGACGACATCTACGTAATAAATAGCGGCGAGGGTAAACCCAACGCACTCTATAGAAATATGCACGATGGCACGTTTAAGGATGTAGCCAAGGAGGTCGGCCTAGCTGACTTGAACTCGGTTGAAACGGGTGTCTCCATGGGCGCCGTCTGGGGAGACTATGACAACGATGGCTTCGAAGATGTGCTGATTTACAAATGGGGGAAGCCGGAACTCTTTCACAACGACGATGGCAAGCATTTTACGCGTGTAAGTGAGCAGGCCGGTCTGCCCGACTGGGTGAATGCCAACACCGCCATTTGGTTCGATTACGACAACGACGGCAAGCTAGATCTCTTTTTGGGCGGTTACTACCCCGAGGATGTCAATCTTTGGAAGCTAAAAAACACTCGGATGATGCCCGAGAGTTTCGAGTATGCCGAAAACGGCGGGCGCAAATATCTGTTCCACAACTTAGGGAATGGAAAGTTCGAAGAAGTTTCGGAGAAAATGGGCATTAAATCGCGCCGCTGGGCGCTGGCAGCTGTGGCGGCAGATCTGCGTGGCAGCGGATTTCCCGATCTTTTTATTGCCAACGACTACGGCGTATCCGAAATGTACTTTAACGATGGCGGGAAGAAGTTCCGGGAGGTCGGCAAGGAAACCGGCGTGGGCGCCGCTCCCAAGAGTGGCATGACCGCCTCCGTGGGTGACATTCTGAACCAAGGGCAATATGCGATTTTTGTCTCAAACATCTCTGAAGAGGGCGTGCTGGTACAGGGAAACAACCTATGGATGGCGCGCGCTGGAACGTCGGGCAATGACGTCAAGTTTGACAATATGGCAAATTCCCTGGGCGTGGAACTGGGCGGCTGGAGTTTCGGCGGACAGTTCGGCGATCTGAACAACGATGGATTTTTAGATCTCTACACAGTAAATGGCAACGTCTCTCTTGATCCAGATCACAGTTACTGGTACGACTATTCCAAGGTAGCGGGTGGCAACCGCGCCATCATCTCCGACGCGGCGAATTGGCCTCCACTGAAAGGGAGAAGCCTGTCTGGTTATCAGCAAAAACGCGTTTGGATCAACGACGGTTTCGGCCAGTTCAAGGAAGTCTCCCAGGTCGTCGGTGTCACTGACCGTTTCGATGGGCGATCCATAGCGCTGGCGGACCTTTTCAATAATGGCGCGCTGGACGCCGTGGTAGCGAACCAGAGAGGCCCCCTGCTGCTTTACAAGAACGAGGTGTTACCCGCCAACAAGTGGATTGAATTTCAGCTGGAAGGGCGCGAAAGCAATCGCAGCGCTATTGGAGCGGAAGTTCGGTTATTCTGGAAGGGTCACCAACAAGTGCAAGAAGTGTCCGGTGGTAGCGGATTTTGCTCGCAAAATCAACGGCGCCTTCACTTCGGCCTTGGCAAGGAGACTATTGTAGACAGGGTTGAGATTAAATGGCCTTCAGGGCGTACGCAGAAAATCGTTTCGCCGCAAATCAATCAGATTCATAAAATTCTGGAACCTCTATGAGTTCGCAAGCTTCTGCTCTTCTGGCTGGGCCAGGCATTCCGCCGCGCAGTCCGCTGGCGCGATTCTTCAGTGCCGATAACCGCTATTTGCCCCCAATTTTCATCACACTCATACTGCTGGCAGGGAATCTCTCGTTTGGATTGCTCGAAAGTTTCTCGCGAACCGCTCTTGCGATAACGACCGCCATAGTGTTTGAGATCGCGTTGGGCTTGCTGGTTTACCGGCGCGTTCCCAATCTGGCGAGCGCCTATATCACTGGCATTAGCGTTGGAATTTTGATTCGATCGCCGCTATTTTGGCCTTACGCGCTATGCAGCGCCATAGCCATCACCTCGAAGTATGTAATTCGGTGGCGCGGCCGTCATTTGTGGAACCCTTCTAATTTCTCTATTAGCGCCATGCTGCTGCTGGTGCCGGGAGTGGTGGCGACGTTGAGCGTCCAGTGGGGGAATACGATTTGGCCCATGCTCATTGTGTGGACTTTGGGAGCGCTAATTGTCTACCGGGTTAAGAGATTCCACATTACGGCCACGTACGTCGTTTCGTTCATCGCGCTGGCCTTTCTGCGTACGACGTTTACGGGACATTCTTTCCTGGCTGAGGTCGCCCCCATTACCGGGCCGATGTATCAACTTTTTATATTCTTCATGATCACCGATCCGAGGACAACGGTGAAGCCGCGCTGGGCGCAGTGTCTGGTGGCTTTTCTAATTGCAGTGGTAGAAATGATTTTACGGCTCGCGGAGAATGTGCATGCCCCGTATTACGCTCTCGCGATCGTTGGCCCCATAGCGATCGCCATC
The DNA here is from genome assembly GCA_003167495.1 of Bryobacterales bacterium. Taxonomy (GTDB): domain Bacteria; phylum Acidobacteriota; class Terriglobia; order Bryobacterales; family Bryobacteraceae; genus Bog-105. Next base: position 16,044 of record PMSX01000211.1, read on the forward strand.
GAGATCGGCATTACGGCAAAACGAAACCCTGAAGTCATTAAAAAGCTGGCGCCGGCGGCTTAAGCGTTCGTAGCGCCGCGGCTAGTTTCTTCGCATCGAAACCAAAGGGACCTGCCTCCGTTTTGAATCGAACATTTCCAGCTTCATCGATCAGGTAGAGACGATCAGGCCAGCCGGTGTATTCTTGCTCCACGCGATTGCCTATTGAATCGATGAGAGCTGGAACCGCGATGTGGAGGTTTCGCACGCACGAGTTGGCGACTTTCTCCCGATCCTTTTCTGTGGTTGGATCCGCAAACAAAACACCTTCCTTGACGTTGCTCTGCATTTGCCAGAGATCGCTAGGATGAGCCTCGTTGATGTACACAATGAAGAACGATACCTGATCTTTATATTGTTGGTACAACTTATTGAGCGCGGGAACCTCCCGGCGAAATGGCGGTCAAGTGTAACTGCCAAAGATGAGAACAACCGGTTTCCGATCGCGAAATGAGGATAAGGTGATAGAGCCGGAATGATCGAGGAGCGGAAGCGTAAAATCGGGCGCCTTGTCTCCGCTGTGCAAATGGCCTGCTCAGGCGCTCTTCCACATCGTTTCGAATGGAAACAGCAGGAAGGGTACTGGACCTACGTGCATCATCACGCGGGAGAATGTCTCCGGCGGCTGATGCATCGAATAATCGAAGAAGCCTAGAACTGCAAAATACAGGGCGACCAGCGGCGCTCCTGTTTGCAATAGGCGCGTTTTCCACTTGCGTCTCGCGTCGCTCATATACCCGAGGTTTGTAGTCAACGGAGTACTCATTTTCAGCTCTTCTTCAAATCAGAGAGTATACAGCAGGATGAACACCGGTCCATCAATCCAAAGTTGTACTGCGACTTTGTCTTCGAATTGGAGTTACGCTTAGTGTTGGATGGTCGATTCGTCACGAGTTAGCTTTTGGCTCACCTGTTCCGGGGTGGGCAATTGCGAGCTATCCCAACCTCCCCCCAGCGCTTCAACCAGCTCGACCGCGCCGGTCATCTGCTCGACCTTCAGACTGGCTAGAGTCTGCTGGTCCGACAGTAACGTCGCCTGAAGCGAGACGACATCGAGGTATGGATCGACTCCGGTCTGGTAGCGGCCTAACTCAAGTTGGAGAGCCGTTTGGTCGGAAGCCACAACACGCGTCTGCTGCTCGATTTGCTTGGAGAGAATGCGAACCGCGGCAAGCTCATCCTCCACCTGCTGGAATGCCGCGAGAACGGTTTGCCGGTAGCTGGCAAGATCGGCATTGTAGGTGGCGATATATTGATTCACGGTTGCCCGGCGCAACCCGCCATCATAAATGGTTTCCGAGAGCGATGGCCCAATTGACCAGAACCGGCTGGGCCAGCTGAGAAGTTTTGTCAGCACGGAAGTCTCGGTGCCAGCCGACGCCGCGAGAGTCAGGCTCGGATAGTAAGCTGCGTCGGCCACTCCAATTTCGGCGTTGGCTGCTGCCATAGTTCGTTCAGCGGCCGCAATGTCAGGCCGTCGCTGGAGCAACTGCGAGGGCACTCCAATGGGAATTGGCGGGGGAGCGGTGGTCATCGCCTTGACTGGAATGCTGAATTCGGAAGCTGGCTTACCCACCAGAACGGCGATCGCGTGCTCATACTGCGCTCGCAGTATGCCAAGATTTGTGGCTGCCGCCTCAGCGGCTAGCAGGGTGTTCTGGGCCTGGACAACGGAGATCTGGTCATCCACGCCAGTCTCGTAAAGCCCTTGTGTCATTTTGAACGTTTGTTGGTCTGCTTGAATGGTGTTGGCGTAAAGCTGAATTAAGGCGTCCTGCCCGCGAATTTCGAAGAAATATTCCGCCAGACTTGCCTGCTCTGTCAGGCGTTCATTCTGAAGATCAGCTGCGCTCACTTGCGCGGAGTACTGGCTCTCACGCACCTCATTCCGAACTTTGCCCCAGAGGTCAGGGGCACAGGAAACATCCACAGGCAGCGTATACGCTTCCATGAAGGTGCGTCTTACCCGCCTTAATTGGTTCGTGGCGCTTTTGTCGCTCTTTGTGGCGGGAGTATCGGCGCAAGAAGCGCCACTCACGCCGCAGGAGAATTTGGTGTTGCAAAATGTGCCGGCTCCCAAATGGGCGATTCCGTCGTCTTCGCTCTACCCTACATGGCGACAACTCTAGTAGCCTCGCCGCCGGCGGTGCGCGCCCGCGACCTCTCTATCGACTATCTGCGCACCACCCTGACGCTGATGGTGATCGCCCACCAGAGCTCGCTCGCCTACACCACGTCCGCCCGCTTCAACAAGCAACACATATTTCAGTCGACCGCCCCCGTAGTCGACTCCGCGCGTTGGATATTCTTCGACTACGCCGAAAATTTCAACGACGTTTTCTTCATGTCGCTGATGTTCTTCGTCTCCGGCCTGTTCGTCTATCCCGCCCTGCGCCGGCACGGAACGTGGGGATTCATTCGCGAACGCCTGCTGCGTCTCGGCGTGCCGTTCGTCTTCGCCGTAGTCTTTCTGATGCCGATCGCCTACTACGCATCGTGGCAGCTAACCGGGCGCAGCACCGGTTTCGTAAACTTCTATAAACGCCTGGCCCAGGACCGCTTCGCCGGTGGACCCGAGTGGTTCATCTGGGTGCTCCTCGCCTTCGGCGTCGCGCTAGCCTTGCTCCTGATCCCCTTTCAGCGCTGCCTGCCAGCCGCCGCGCGTTACATGGCGAAGTTGAGAAACTATCCCTTGGCGATGTTCTTGACCATCTTCTTTATTGCGTCGGTAGCTTACCTGCCTCTGCTGGCACGCTACGGATTCGGGGCCTGGACCGCCCTGTTCACCTCTCCCTTTTCATTTCAGATCCCGCGCATCGGCCTCTACGCGATGTGGTTCGTCTTTGGCTTCCTGGCCGGAACGCCAGGCATCGACCACGGCTTACTCTCCCGCGAAGGACCCTTGGCGCGCCGCTGGCGTCTCTGGATGTGGGCTTGCATTCTCGCCTATAACACTCTGATTTTCGTCCCCCGAATCCATCCGCAGCCAAAGCTGGAAGCCGTCCTGTGGGTGCTAAGCTGCGTCACCAGTTGCTTCGCTTTCCTGGCTATCTTCCGCGGCATCACGCTAACCTCGCGTGCCTGGATGAACTCGTTAGCCCGCAGCGCCTACGTTATGTACCTGGTGCATTACGTCTACCTAACCTGGACGCAGCGCATCATGCTTGACCTGCCGATCCACGCCGCACTCAAGTTCCCCTTCGTGTTCCTCTCCACCACATTGCTAAGCTGGCTGACGGCCCAAGCGCTTCTGCGAATCCCGAAACTGAAGTCGATCCTCTAACGACGTCTGAAAAAAGGGGGCCTTTGGGGTTGGGAGCACCGGGCTTGCGATGTGTTATCCGAATCGCTTCTCTTCAAATTCACGATCGTCAGCGGGCAGTTTGGTCCATTTTCCTTGCGGCCCGGTGATGACAATAGCGTCAAGATTCACGGGCTGCCGAGCCCAAAAGTGAGCAGCGCGGTAATCGGTGAAGCCCTCGCCATAATCCTCCTTCGCGGGGAGGTGGCTTGCAATCGGTGGGGGAGGGCGTTTGGAACAGATTACACGGCTTGCACTTCTCATGCAAACATTTTTCTGATTCTTTGTTTTGCGTCGACTTCAGTCGCTTGTGGAAAGAGTTTGATAGAGCGTCGATCTGGCAACTCCGAAACGCTGCGCTATCTCGGTAACGAGCAAATCAGTTTTGAGAAGAGCGCGTACCACTTTCAGGTCCTTCCGACTGAGTTTGGCTGGCCGCCCACCTTTGCGGGCCTCGAGCCCGTGCAGCTCGCAGTCCGGCAAGTGTCCTTTCGCGGATGAGGTTTCGTTTGAATTCGGCCGAATGCGGTGCACTGCATTCAGCTGATATGCAGAGCGGGTGGTTATGCAAAGCCACAGCGTCGAATTGGGGCTGTGGCTTGCATTTCCGCGATGAAAGACTCCGCATTATCCCGGATCGAGAAGTGAGGCGATTAGCGAGTCGGTGGCCGTGAAGCGTCCGCGCCGCAAGCCGGGTGGCATGACCGCTTCGACGATCTCCAGTTTTTCCGATGAATCCACACGCAGGTAGATCTCGGTTGTCCGGATATCGGCGTGGCCTAACCACAGAGCCACTTTTCTGATGTCCCGTGTGGCTTTGAGCAAGGTGAGTGCGCAACTGTGGCGCAGCTGGTGCGGCGACACGGATCGCCCTGTCAGTGACAAGCAATTCGCGGCGGCGGAGCGCGTGTGTTTGTCGAGGATGTACTCGAACCCCGCCCCGTCATTGCGCCTCCTTCCGCGTTTACGAACAGCTCGGGTACAGGAACTGCTCCCCGAACCGCCAGCCACGCACGGAGGTCGATAGCGGTTTCCTTCCAGAGCGGGAGACATCTCTCTTTTCGGCCTTTGCCGAGAACGCGGATGCCGGGAGTGCGCTGCAGCGACAGATTCTCCAGTGGCAGCCCCACCAGTTCCGAGACGCGCAGTCCCCCCGCGAAACAAAGGTGCAGCATTGCCCGGTCCCGAATTCCGAGTCTCGTTTTGATGTTGGGCGCGTTAAGGATGGCGCGAATCTCTTCCATTGTGAGATGACGCACCAGCGTCTGGTCATGGCGTTTCACCGGAATGGCGTGAATCTGTCGTGCCTGCGCCAGAGCGGATGGCACGCGGAACTCGACATAGCGGATGAACGCTTTCACTGCCGCAAGTCGACCGTTGCGCGTGGCCGCGCAATTGCCCCGTTGCGACTCGATATGCGCGAGGAATTCGAGAATCAGCGGCGCGTCGATCTGTTCAAGGTAGATCTGTGACGGATTGGTCGCGAGGCGAGCGCTGGCGAAGATGAACAGGAGCCGAAAAGCGTGGGAGTAGGTTTCGCATGTGTGCGGGCTGCATCCCTTTTCGGTCGGCATGTGTTCGCGAAGGAAGTTGGTGATCAGAGGGGCGATGGGTGTCACATGCCCTCCGTGGCGATGAATGATTCAGCAGCGGCGCATGTTCGGTCGGGGAATATACCGGCGAGCCGACGCATGCGGCCGAAGGTGTACTCCACCGTGCTGGAAGAGATTCTCCTATTTCCCGCCGACAGAAACACGTGCTCGTCTGTTACGACCAAGCGGCGGCGCTCTTTCAGGTATGAATCAAGGGCATTCACCGCCGTAGGATGAAGAGGAACCATGCGGCTTTTACCGAACTTGGTCCGCCGAATCCGCAGGACTCCGTCAGGCAGTACGTCGTCGAGCTGAAGGTCGAGTGCCTCCGAAACGCGGAGGCCGGTTGCTGCGATCAACCCGATCATCGTTGCGTACGCCAGTTTTCGCATCGGATAGAAGGTGCGAAGGCGACTGGCCGATCCAGTGAGTTGAGCGATTTCCTCCTGTGTGTAGATATAGGGCAATGGCCGTCGCGAAGGTGCGTAAAACGTATTGGCCGGTATCTCGTGGGCCGGGTCCTCGGCGCGTAAGAAACGGGCCAGCAATGCGACATCCCGCAGGCGAATGCACCTCGTGTAGGGGGAAGATCCTTCTGTCGCCCAAGTCACCGCCGTTGAAGCGCGGACGTGGGTATCGCCTGCGTTGGCAAAGTGGGCGAACGCGCGGAGGTTGGTGGACGGGTTGCGAAGCTTGTAGCCGAGCGTCTGGCGTAGTGCCAGATAGCGTTCCACGTGAGCGATTAGCATGAAGGCACCTCCGGCCACGGCTGGGCGATTTCCGACAGGAGGCCGAAGTCCACTTTGGCGTAATGGGCCGTTGTCATGGGTGAGCGGTGTCGGAGGATCGCGCCGACACCAGCCAGAGTCGCTCCCTGAAGCAGCATAGTTGTTGCCGCGGAGTGCCGCAGAACGTGAGCGCCGTTGATCGGCGCTTTGATCCCGGTCCGTCTTAGAGCGCTTCGCACAATGTGGGTGACCGACGCGCGTGTTAGCGCACGAAACGGAGGTCGCACGGTGATGAACACCTGGGGCACCTTCAACGAGGGCCGACCTTGATTCAGATAGAGCAGAATCGCGTCACCAACCTCCTGTGGGAGTGGCAGCGTCTCATGACGGCGGCCTTTGCCGCAGACGGCGATGCTTCCGTTCCGCCAATCGATGTCAGCGAACTTGAGCTGTGCGACCTCGCTGGCGCGCAGTCCGAGCCGAGCTAGCAGAAGGAGAACCGGCTTGTCTCGAAGCCCGAAGCCATAGTCACCGCATGATTGAATAATTCGCTCGACATCTTCTGCGGCGAGGAACTTGGGAACCGATGAAAGTTGCCAGCTGGCAAAACAGGGGATGGCGTGTTCCATGCCGGCAGGACATTGCCCAGTCGCGCCGAGGAACCGGACGAAGGAACGGACCGCAACTACAATGCACCGGGCAAAGTGGACTCCGTGTGGACGGGCGCGCTCCTGAACGAAGGCACGCAGGGCCTCAGGGGAATATGTTTTGGGGTCATCGCCGATTGAGTCGAGAAGACCCGGAAGGATTCCTCCGTAAAGGTCGAGTGTCGTCGCGCTCAATCCGCGGTGGTCGCGCATCCAGGAGCGGAACTCTCCCAACACCGGCCACCGGTCACTGGGGGATGGCGGCGTTACCGGGGGCGGAAGTTTGCCGCTCTGTTGAAGGAATCGGATGAAGACAGCGGCGGCAGCTATCGAATGGCGATTCGGCCCACGGCTGTAGTGAACCTTGCGTTCCTCTCGGACCATCAGACCGCAGGCATCGAAGGCCTGAAGGAAGTCTGGCGCGGCGTACCCGGCAGTTCTCATCCAATCGGCCCAAGCGGCCAGTGAGCGCAGCAACCAATCGGCAGAGGCGGGCGTGTAGTCTTTTAGGTGAAGCCAGTCGGCAAACGCATCGAGGTGTTCGGCGGCCGGACTCGCGCAGAGTCGCCGCCTGGTAACAGGTGACTTTAAGTGTGTTTCTAACATTACTCAAGCCTCCCTTACCGAAGGAAAGCGCCTGTCCGAGCGAACCGTCTTCTAGGGTCATCGATCCCGCTGATCGCCTGGCTTCTCGATCCGGGATAATGCGGAGTCTTTCATCGCGGAAATGCGGGCCACAGCCCCAATTCGACGCTGTTGCTTCGCATAACCGCCTGCTTCGCATAATCGGCAAGAGCGGCAAATACATGGAACACCAGCCTGCCGGCAGGCGGCTTTGTCTCGATTCTTTCAGTCAATGATTCAAATTGAATTTTCCGCTGTTCGCACTGGGAAATGATGCGGACGAGGTCCGCGAGGCTTCTTCCCAGGCGATCCAGCCGCCAAACGACAGGTGTGTCGCCTTTTCGATTCGACGCTTTTCTTCGACTGCCAAATCGGCTGCTGGTCTGTTTTGATACGTTAAATGATCTCGTGCCGCTATCAACCGTCTGGCAAATCCTCTTCTACTCTTGGACCGCCTCCGAAATCCTTATCGCCGTCCTCACCCGCACGCGCAGGGGCAGGGGCGGAAAGGTGTCTGACCGTGGCTCGATGCTTATCCTCTGGCTCGTCATTGTCTCCTCCATCACGGCTTGCGAGTGGATCAGCGGCGTGAACCCGCCCAACATGTTCGGCGGCGCGCACTGGCTGAGGACCGCAGGCTTGATCGTAATTGTGTGCGGCCTTGCCATTCGCTGGACCGCCGTTTTATCGCTCGGCAACGCTTTCAGCGCCAACGTTGCCATTCGCGAGTCGCAAACGATAAATACGTCGGGCCTTTACGGCCTCGTGCGGCACCCGTCGTATCTGGGTCTGCTGCTAGTGTTTCTCGCTGTCGGCTTGCACTCGCGCCATTGGCTTGCGTTTGGTTTTGCGGTGATCCCCACTACCGCTGCGCTTCTGTATCGCATTCATGTGGAAGAAGAGGCGCTGCATTTAGCGTTCGGCGACGAGTATGAAGCATATAGCAAACGCACGAAGCGTTTGATTCCTGGAGTGCTTTAAATGATGGCAGCTCTCCCAGCAGCGCTCAACGGGACATGGTGCGAACATTTCCGCGTTGCAAGGCTTTCAACCGGGACGAAACAACTTGCAAAGCGATAGAGGCCCAACCCGAGTTCAACATGTCTGGCTTGGCGTGGGTTGAACAATCCTCCGCGATTATCGTGATGGCGGAAATTCCTTGCAGCTCTTCGTATGGTGGAGTGATGTGTGCGGTCCAACGTTACCAACTCAAAGTCCCGACTGGAACAATCGAGAAGCGTATGACTGCCCGCCAATGGGCAGATGCCACGTTGTGAGGGCGTTTATCAGGCCTGATCGTCGCTCTCGGCCAAGCTCGATGAGCGCTTCGGCTGGTTATCGTCAATTGAACTTCGGTAGGCAATCGCAGCACCTACGTAGGTAGTCTCGGATGGCCGGGTCCCTTTCTAGGCCAATCGCCAGTTGATATGCGTGCCGCGCAGCATCATACGATCCGGCGCGACCCAGCAGGTTGGCACGTACGGCCCAGTGCGGCTGATACGATTTCACTCGCCCGTCCGCGCTCGCCGCCTCCAATGCTGCCAATCCAGCATCCGGCCCTTGTAACTCCGCCACCGCCAATGCCCGGTTGATCACGACAACGGGCGAACTCGTTAGCTGTTCAAGCGCGTCATAGAGGCTGACGATGGCGGCCCAGGGCACGGACCCGATCCGGGCGCCCTCCACATGCGCCGACTGGATAGCGGCTTCCAACTGATATCGTCCTATGCGCCTGACTCGGCTCGCATAATGAAGTGCTGCTTCAGCTTCTTCAATCATCCCCCGATCCCAAAGCGTATTGTCCTGACTCCTCAAGGGGACGAACTCTCCCTCGGCCGTTCGGCGAGCCGGTCTGCGCGCTTCGGCGTAGAGCATCAGCGCTAGCAGGCCCCAGACCTCCGGCTCAGCTGGAAGAAGCTGTGTCAACATCCGGCCAAGAAAGATCGCCTCCCCGGCCAGTTCCCGACGAGCCGGGTCAGCCCCAGTGGCATCGACCCACCCTTCAGCGAAGACTGCGTAAATTGAATCGAGCACCGATTCCAGCCTGTCTGGCAGTTCGTTACGTTGCGGAATGCGAAAGGGAACACCGGCTTCGCGGATTTTGGTCTTGGCCCTTACGAGTCGCTGCGCCATGGCAGTCGGCGAAACCAGAAAGGCCGACGCAATCTGTGCCGCTTCAAGCCCCAGCACCACCTGCAGCATCAGCGGCGCGCGGATCGCCTGATCGATCGCCGGATGCGAGCAAGCAAAAAGGAGGGCCAGCCGCCGATCAGGAAATTCGTCTTCCGCGTCGGCGATGATGGAATCGGCCAGCTGCTCAGGTTCGTCTTCGCTCGACGATTCGCGATTCCGCCGAATTTGGTCAACAAGTTTGCGCCGAGCTGCAGTCAGCAGCCACCCCTCCGGATTATCAGGACATCCCTGTTTGGGCCACACCGACAATGCCGACGCAAAGGCTTCCGACAAGGCATCTTCCGCAGCTGCAACGTCTCCGAAGCGCGCCGCGAGGTACGCGATCAGTTTGCCCCGGCTGCGAAGAGCCACAGCCTCTGCCGCCGCAGAGGCCCTATCGTCGTTTGCGGGATTCACTCTTGTCTATCTTCCTGCCAGCTCAACTTGTGTTTCTCTGCTTGCGGACCGGAGCGATCCTTTCCAGCAGCGTAACCCTGAACGTCTCCCCAGGCGCTTTTCCGAATCGCCTCCAGGATCTCAGCTTTTACGGACGGCTTATGATTGCCATCTCCCCGTGGTATAAACGAGCTTTGGAACGGGCATTCATCGACGGTTGCTTTGACCTTTACCAATCCCCGCGTCCCAAAGAATGTCGCTGACTCGCGCCAGATCACGTAGGTCCAGCCACCAGGCTTTGGGCTTTTGATGAGCTGCGCTGTGAAGGATTGGTTTAGCATGTTTGCCTCACTCGTAGCCTCTGAATTCGCGTTCTGTCGGCGCATCCATTCAGTTCTTTCGCTCTAAGCCTTGTTGACGCCTGGCAGGCGAGAAGCTCACCGATAACAAAGGTCAGCAGCATGTTGCGCAGCATCTCCGCTGCAATCTTCAAGCCGTCCGGCTGAGCGCTTGCCGTTACTCCGCTGAACTCTAGGAACTGTCTGCCAAATAATGGAGAGCTGTACCACAGGGAGCTAGCTGCGAACGCGCACACTGCAGCCAGAATATTACCCATAGCTTTTCTCCTCATCATGATAAATTCCCGGAAGCGGCAAATCGGAAATGCCGCGTTGAGTGACTCTCCGAATCACGCGCATCTGAGAAAGGCAGGCGGGCCGGTAAAAACGAGCGCCCGCCAGCCGTTGCTGTCACATCGCCCAGACCGCACGGACTTCCACAACTCCGTGCTGCACCCCGGGGCATCGGCCAGCCCACTGCATCGCCGCGTCCAGGTCCGACGCCTCGATCAGGTAATACCCGCCCAGCTGTTCCTTCGACTCGGCAAACGGTCCATCGAGCACCTGCGTCTTTCCGTTATTCGTGCGAAGAGTTGTTGCTGTAGCTGAGGGTCGCAGGCGATTAGAGTTGACCAGCACGCCGGCAGATCGCAGTGCTTCCGTATAGGCCGCGTAGGCTGCGACTCCCTGTTGTTGCTGCTCGGGTGTCATCTGGCCCCACCCGGATTCATCGGCATAAAGCGTCAGTAAATATTGCATCTCGTTCTCCGTTATAGCTTGTAGGCGTTGACCGCCTCACCCCTATGACGGCCGGGTCTCCCCCCAATCGACAGTATGCCTGAATTTTTTTTCAGAGTCTGCATGACTCTCTGATGTGGCGGAGATCTGGTGTCTTTGCTCAACTCGCGTATGTCGACCCCTGGATTGATGTTTTACCGCGAACTCACCCGTAAAGGGCCGATAGGTATTGATAAGGTGGCTAGCATCCGCTAATCTCTTAGCACCCGACAAATTCGTGAACTAGCCCGAGTTGCTTGTGGATTACGCATGGCCTATCACGGGGCAGGCCTGAAGCGGAGCCGCTGTCAATGGTCGGCGTCCGCCGCCGCGAGAACCGCCCACAATGCCTTTCACTCGTGACGCCGTCAAGGTCTCTACGCTACGCTTCGAGCCGCTGATGCATGCATTTTCCCCTTGTGCTTCTACACTAGACGGTTCTATACTACTTGTAGAAGCAAAAGGGAACCATGATGAGCAGACGTATTCATCTTCCGCAGGGAACCCTCGATCTCCTCATTCTTCGGACACTCGCTCTTGGCCGTCAACACGGCTGGGCTATTTCGGAGCGTGTTCAACAACTATCGAGCGATGTGCTGCACATCCAGCAAGGCTCTTTGTATCCAGCTCTTCACCGGTTAGAGCGCCGCGGTTTGACGCGGTTGGCACGCGGGTCATTATGGGCCGTGGCATCGGCATTCAGGATGGGCCAACGGCTCCGATGATCGCAGTTGTGAACCGGGCGCTCGTGAAGACCTTCTTCGCACCGGAGAAAATCCGATTGGCGCCCACTTCGGATCACCTAACGCGCCGGGAGACGCCCGATTGTTGGCGTGGTGGAGGACACTGTTTACACGGATGTGCGAATGAAGAACCACGCGATGTGTTTCGTCCCTATACTGCAGCGCGCCGCCTCGGATAAGCGGCCGATTGACAAAGTTGGAGCGCTTTATGCGGGCACGATTGTGATTGAGACCGCAGGCCCGATGCGTGACATGGAAGCAATTGCGCGAAAGACGCTGGCTGATATCAATTCGGACCTGACTGTGGTGAAGTTCCAAACCTTCGATCAGCAGATTGCCGACCGGTTCACACAGGAGCGGATGATTTCGCGGCTGATGACGGTGTTCGGAGGGCTGGCGGTGCTGCTGGCGACCGTTGGACTGTATGGCGTTACTTCGTATACTGTGACGCGGCGGAGAACCGAGATCAGCATCCGCATGGCCATTGGCTCCGCGCGGGCGGCGTCATTGTGATGATTCTGCGCAGCGCCATGCTCCAAGCGCTGCTGGGTCTGGCGATTGGCGTTCCAGTAGCCCTTTTTGGCGTGCGGTTCGTGGAGTCGCAACTCTACGAAATCACGTCTGCGGACGGAAACGTGATGGCTAATGCACTGGTAATGCTTGTGACCGCTGCATTCATCGCTGCTTTTGTTCCGGCGAGGCGGGCGGCGTCCATTGATCCTTTGTAGGCGCTCAAGGTTGAGTGAGGCTTGGCGTCTCGATTCTTGAAGATATCGCGATAGTAGCTCGCTGCGCGGCCAATCGAAACCTGCGACGCTCTGGGCGACTCGCGGTTGTCCGGAGGTTGGCGATCCACAAGTCTCGCGGTGGAGGCTTCGGGCATAAGTCCCACAAACGCTCCACGCCCCTCCAATCCTGCTTTCTCCGAGTGGGCGACTTATGCGGCCAATCTCTGCCTAATTTTGTGGCATGTTGAGTTTGCGGGTAAGCG
>PMSX01000073.1 GCA_003167495.1 Bryobacterales bacterium
TTCGGCGTCGTCCAGTTCCATGCGCGCGAACATGTTGTCCGCATAAAAGTTGTAATGGCCCGAGGTCTTCCACAGATCGCTGCGCGCCACGTGCGGCGTGTAGACCAACGAGTAGCCGCGCTTAATGTATTCGTCGCGCATCCAATCTTCAATCACTTTGCGAATGGCGCCGCCTTTGGGGTGAAAGAAGATCAGGCCCGGACCACCCAATTCCTGAATGCTGAAGAGATCGAGCTCCTGGCCAATCTTGCGGTGGTCACGTTTTTTGGCTTCTTCCAGCTTGTTCAGGTAATCGTCGAGGTCTTTCTTTGTGAAGAAGGCCGTGCCATAGATGCGCTGCAATTGCGGATTTTTTTCGTTGCCTTTCCAATAAGCGCCGGCGATGGAGAGGAGTTTGAACGCCTTGAGTTTCTCGGTGGAGGGCACGTGCGGACCGCGGCAGAAATCGATAAAGTGCGGCCCCAGCGTGTATTCGGAAAAGATATCGCCGGCGCGCTCTTCAATGAGTTCGCGCTTCATCCAGTCATCTTTATATTTGGCAAGACCAACGGGCTTAGGCGTCATCTGGCGGTCAAACGGCAAGTTGCGCGCTTGAATCTCGTGCATTTTCTTCTCGATGATCTCGAGATCGTCGGGCGTGAACTTCGCGTCGCGCTGGAAATCGTAATAGAAGCCGGTGTCGGTGGGCGGACCGATGCCGAGTTGTGTTTCGGGATACAGCTCAAGAACTGCGGCAGCCAACAAATGCGCGGTGGAGTGACGGTAGACCTGCAAAGACTCGGCGTTCTTGTTGGTGAGAATCTCGAGCTTCGCATCGCTTTCAAATGGACGCGTGAGATCGTATAAATCGCCGTTCACACGCGCGACAATGGCAGCGTCCGCCAAGCGCGGACTGATCGCTCTGGCCACATCAAGGGGCTTGGTTCCACTGGGAACCTTCTGTTGGCTGCCGTCCGGCAGCGTAATGATAAAACTGCTCATGTTTGGGGGTAATTCGAGGGTAACATTTGAGCTGCCAGTAGACGCTAAACACACACGCCAAGATCGTCTACAATTGTTGATAGACTAGGCGTATGGGTAAGCCAACCGATCTTGTTCAGGGAACTCTCGATTTATTGATTCTTAAGACCATCTCTCTCGAACCCAAGCACGGTTGGGCGATAGCGAAGCGCATCCAGCAAGTCTCTAAGGAAACTCTCCAGATCCAGCAGGGCTCGCTTTACCCAGCGCTTCACCGCCTTGAGCAGCAAGACTGGATCAAATCTGAATGGCGGTCCACTGAGACGGGCCGCATGGCAAAGTTCTACTCGCTCACTCGGTCCGGCCGGCGTCAATTCGAGAAGGAATTGGCAAGTTGGAATCGCCTGTCGTCAGCCATCAATCTTGTCGTACAGGAGGCTTGAAGTGCGCACTCACAACAAACTGCTTCTACGCTTACGCTCCCTGTTCTTCCGCCGCAATTTGGACCGCGAGCTCGAAAACGAACTTCGGTATCATCTCGATCAACTCGTGGAAGAGAACATCAGTGCGGGAATAGCACCCGATGAAGCCCGCAGGTTGGCGCTGCGCAAAATGGGGGGGATTACCCAGTTTCAGGAGGAATGCCGCGATATGCGAGGCGTAAACTACATCGAAGACTTAGTGCGTGATCTGCGGTACGCCGCCCGCAATCTACGCCGGAATCCGGGTTTCGCGATGCTCGCTGTCCTGATCATGGCGCTCGGCATCGGCGCCAACACGGCTGTTTTCAGCGTTGTCAACGCCGTGATTTTGAAGCCTCTTTCCTATCGCGATCCGGACCGGATCGTCACTCTTTCCAACGCTATGACAACCCGCGAGTCTCCGACCGAGCTTTCGAAGCAAGTCTCAATACCCGACTTTCAGGATTGGCAGGAACAGAGCTCTTCATTTGAGGCGATGGCCTATTACACCTCGCGCGAAACAGCAGTGATACTCGGCTCTACTGCCGAGTATGCCCGGGTCACCAACGTGAGTCCTGACTTCTTTCGGGTCTTTGCCATTGAGCCATTCGCCGGCCGTTCCTTTACGCCTGAAGAAACCAAACGGGGCAGCGGCGGAGCCGCGATGATCAGCTACACGTATTGGCAAAGCCATTTTGGCGGCGACCCTCGCGTGCTGGGGCAGGCAGTCCGCTCACCCGAGCCGCGAACGATCGTAGGAGTACTTCCGCCTGGTTTCCGTTTTCCTAACAACACGGACATTTGGCTCTCGGCGGTTGGGCCACCCGGCGAGCGTGGAGGGCAAAACTTCCTTGCTGTCGGGCGGCTTAAAGCAGGCGTAGTGGTCGGACGGGCGCAAACCGAAGCGAGTGCCATCGCGCGGCGGTTAGAACAGCAGTTTCCAGAGACCAATAGAGGCCGGAGTGTTGCTGTAACGAGACTGCGCGATGAAATGGTGGGCAACGTTCGCCTGACGCTGTACCTTTTGTTGGGTTGCGTAACAGTCGTGCTTCTGATAGCGTGCACCAATACGGCGACTCTGCTGCTTGGCAAAGCTGGTGTGCGCAGCCGCGAAGTCGCTCTGCGAGCCGCATTGGGAGCAAGCCGGAAGCGCATAGTGAGACAGTTGGTCACGGAAAGCTTACTGCTGGCTTTGGTCGCAGGTTCCGTGGGACTTCTGCTCGCCTATTGGGGATCGAAGATACTGGTGGCCCTGGCCCCCGCGGACGTGCCACGCCTGGCCGAAGCCGGCATTGATCGATGGGTGCTGGGATTCACCTTGGGAATGTCGGTGATTACTAGCTTCCTGTTCGGCTCGGTCCCTGCATTCTATGCGTCAAAAGCAGAATTAATTGACGCGCTGAAACAGGGCGGAACGCGAATTGCAACTGGCGGGCGAATGGCCAGCAGTCGTGGGGCACTTGTAGTAGCCGAAATCGCTCTAGCCGTGACGCTGGTCTCGGCCGCGGGTCTGCTCATTAAGAGCTTTGTCGCCCTGCACAATGTGGCTCTGGGTTTTCGACCGGAAAACGTGCTCGTTATGCGGGCAACGGTCCCCGCACCGCCGTCCGTCGACATCGCGCGCGCACGGCAGTTCTTCAGAGACATGCTGGCTAGAGTCGCCACATTACCCGGCGTAGTGGCGGCCGGGGCTACCATGGCGCCACCCGGATATGTAGATTCGACGGGAGCCTATCTTCTCGATCAGTTGCCGGCGCAACCGGATTGGAGTCGTGCGCCCAGCGTGGTGCTTTCGGTTGTGGCGCCGGGCACGTTCGCAGCGCTCGGAATTCCGCTCAAGAGCGGACGCGATTTCAGCGACGGCGATACGCCGGACAGACCCTTTGTCGCCATCGTGAATGCGGCGCTGGTTCGAAGATCGTTTGGCAACCAAGATCCGCTCGGCAGGACCATCTTCTGTCCCTTCGATTCATTGAACGGCATGAAAATTATTGGCGTCCTCGGTGATGTGAGGCAACGCGGCCCAGAGTGGGAACCTATGCCGGAGTGCTATATGCCGTATGGGCAGCATGCGTTTAACGGAGCGGCGTTGAGCTTGGTTGTGCGGACCGCGGGCGATCCTAATGCGCTCGCACAGACGTTGCGGCGGCTGGCGCATGAGAGCAACCCGGATGCCCCAATGAAGTTCACGACCATGGAGGCGATGCTTTCAGAGGACGTCGCTGTTCCTCGGTTTCGCACGATTTTATTTGCGGTTTTCGCGGGCTTGGCAGTGTGTCTTGCCGTCGCCGGCGTCTATGGCGTGATGGCATACGCTGTCAGCCAACGAGCCAATGAAGTCGGGCTGCGGATAGCGCTGGGCGCGACCACAGGTTCGGTCGTGCGGCTCGTTCTGGGGCAGGGATTGGTGCTCGCTTGCATCGGTATAGGTTTGGGATTGGCCGCCTCCATTGCAGGCACACGGCTGCTTAGATCAGTGCTGTTTCAGGTTCAGCCGAACGATCCATTGGTCTATATGGCTGTCGCAATGCTGTTGGGTTTGGCGACGCTGATCGCGGGCTATATTCCAGCAAGTCGCGCTGCCAAGATCGATCCGGTAGTTGCATTAAGGCAGGAATAGACGCAGTGCTTCGTTGAACCCAGCCTGCCTCGTCTTCTGTAAGAGCAGTTCCAAATGAACCCTGCCATAGAGAACTTTGATGTGGTTATTCGGCACGTTCCCACTTATCTACCGGCTCGCCCGCCAAGCTTGTCAAGAGGCTTTCATGCATGCGAACAAGCGCGTAGGAGTGCGTGACCGTGGCGGCCACAAGGTACTGGTACCCGGCACGATGCAATTCTGTTGAACCTGAGGCCAATTGCAACTATACTGATGCGGTATCTGAAAGGATCAGATGAATCGACGCATAGCTTTCATTTGTGGAATGTTTATCTGTAGCTGTCTCTCTGCGCAGCACCCTACAGCGGCTCCAAACCCTGTCGTGACACCTGAGCCGGCTCCTCTGCCTTTGCTGAGTTCGGGTCTGGGAGCGCTTCTCGGCTACGGCGTGCTGCGTAAGTTGCTGTCTAAAAGGCGCGGTTGAGTTAGGCGATGGCGTGGCGGCCATTCCGTTTTTTTCGGTGGTCGCGCGACTTGAGTCGTGAAGATAACGCTATAG
>PMSX01000330.1 GCA_003167495.1 Bryobacterales bacterium
TCGCTTAAGGGGGGCAAGGATTCGTGTTAAATTGTCACACTTTTTCTTAAGCTAGTTCCAATGCCACAAGAGTCTTTGCTCTGCGGTTGTGGCGCTGAAGCGCTACGCGGCGGCCTGTGCGCCCGTTGCGATCGCCGGGAATGCTTGTCGCGCGAAAACTTCAGCGGCTTGCGGACTGGGGTTTTAATTCGAGATGGTTGCGCATGCCGGATTTGCGGTGAAGCCAATCTAGAGACGTTGCTGGTTCACCATCGCAAGCCAGGCGTCGACGAGACGCGGTTTCTCATCACGCTCTGCCGGCGTCGTCATGTGCGGATTCATCGAACCTGGCGGCCGCCCTGGTGGTTCCTAACGTGGGACCCGTTGCGACGATTGTGGCGGGAGGCGAACCACGATATTGCTGAGCAGCTTTGCTTGCCGTTGGTCGGGTCCGATCCGGGGCCGGTGGCGGAGCCAACCAGTCTATTTGACTGGCAAGCGGCAGCTACGATCTGGTGAACTGTCACTTTTCCTATATCAGTAGACTTTGCACGACGCACGCTTGGTTTTGCCTAAATTTGCCTATATCCGTAGACTGGATGCCGGTTCCCCATTGTGTGAAAAACGCGTTTATCAAAGTGAAAGAGGGGCTTCCCAGCGAAAAGCAGCGGGTGTGGCCAATGCTGGGATGTCTTTCGCGGTCTAAATATAAGCAAAAGTCTACAGATAGAGGATTAATTCTCATTGACGGCGTTTGTAAGAACCCCAGCTCTGCTATGACTTACGCGTTCGGGAAGTCTATCGATATAAGAAGATCGGCGCTTCCGGGCGGCGGTTACTTTAGGCCTCAACGAACGAGATCGCTGGGATCGCACCGCGAGGTTCGCCCGGGAGCGCCTTCACTTATTGCGCTCAAACGCTTAGGACCGGAAAAGGTGAATCGCGGGTCAGGCTGTAGGTCAGATCGCACAGACGGCCGGAAATCCCGACACTTCGGTTCCGGCCGATGATCAGCAGATCTGCACTCTGTTTAAGAGCTGCATCAAGTAAGGCCTGCTTAACCGGCCCGATCACAACTACGACATCGACGGAGTATCCCGCGCTCGACACCAGCTTTTCAATCTGTCGACGGGCTTCCGTGGCGGAGCCATCTGGGGTAGCAGCATGAATCACCGAGAGCCGGGCACCCACGGCCGCGGCCGCAGCGCACGCTAGCCTCAACACTCGTAGGGACTCATCGCGCGTTCCCAAAGCGCACGCCCAAACACGATGCTCAAGTGATTGGGCCTTGATCGTTTGCGAGTGTTCGCTGGTCAAGACGGGGCAGTCGGTATTGTCGAGCACCTTCGCAACCGTCGATCCGAGCAGCATCCGGCGGAATCGCCCGGCGTGTGTCGGCATGATGATGAGGTCGAACCTTCCGCCAGACGCCACTTCCGAAATCTGTTCGGCTGCCTCGCCCGATCGAAGAATTCGTTCACAGGTCGAGGCAGGAAACTCCGATTGCAGAAATGAATGAAGGCGCATGCGAGCGACCGCTTGATGTTCGGCGGCAATTTCCTGCGGGGGTCTGACGAACAGCTCGAATCCGTTGTAGCTGGCGAGGTCGCAAACGTAAATTAGACCGACTTTCGCGCCGAACATTTGCGCCGCCCTCATTACATAGGGAGCCATCGCGATCGACGATGGCGAAAAGTCTACTGGAAACAGAATTCTTTGGATCATTGGGTACCCCGAGATACTGCCTGACCTCCTACTCGGTCGCGCGCTCGTCCCTTTGGTTTCACGCTTGCGAGATGCGGCGCGAGCTTCTTCTTGGCTTTGAAGACCCGCCATTGGATGGTGCCGACCGGAATGCGCTTGGCCGAGGCGATCTCCTGACGCTCCCAGCCCTCGATAAACCGAAGCGTCATCAGTTCACGTTCGCCCGTGTCAAGAAATGCCATCCATTGCTGGAATTCGAATGCCGGCACTCCCGCCGCGCCAACCGACGTTACGGCCCGCTCGACGCCTCTTTTGATATCGATAATCGGTACCTGGCGCTTGCGATTGTAATGGTCCCGGAATAGCGCGTTTCGTGCGATTCTAAAGATCCACGCTCGGAAAAGAGTGTGATCTCGAATCTGCGAGGCCTTTCGATGAACAGTGAGCATGACTTCCTGCGTCAAATCCTCAGCCAGTCCTGGCTCGCAACCATGAACTCGATAAAACGCTAGAAGTCTGGGCGTATATAGTCGAAACAGATCCGCGAAGGACACTTCGTCTCGCGATTTTAGAAACCCTTCAATGACATCGGACTCGAGGGAAACTTCCAGATGTGTCGCGGTGCTGATGTTCATGCTCCTGCTTGATGCAGTTCCATACTCGACACATCCCCTCGGACGCCGGTTGCGTTCTTGCCGAGTTGTTGGGTGGCAGCGGCGAGCACCGACCCGCTATGGCCAGTTCTGAAAGCGTGCGCGCATTTCCTCTCCCTTCTGACAGCGCCAATCCGTTCCGAACCGCCCCAAGTGGAGACTTTGCAGGGCGTGCCTCATTCGCGAAAACCACGTCGGTTGTGTGTTTCGTTCCTTCCAAGCGTACGCTGCCGCCATAACTGACATATTGCGCAATCCGGCCCTTTTTGTCATTTTCGACTAGAACCTCCCGGCTCGACACGCACAGGTTGTGAGCGGCGGACAAGCGGGCACTTCAGGAACTGTCGCAGTGAGAGTTGTGAGGACTTTGCCTAGCGACTCACTTGAAAGCACAAATTCACAAGTTTAGTCCAATTTCAAAAGACTTCCCGATTTGTAGTCCGCCACACTGGAAACACTAACCGAGAACGCCATGTCTATGTCTCAAGGAACAGTTCGACTTATTAGTGAGCGGTTTGGGCAGGGAGTGGGCACTCAGTCTAACCCAGGGCACGCCGTCGATCACACACCGGTTATTCTTATCTCCCAGGCAGACTCCAACTCGGTGCGGTTAACCGGTACACCGTCAATGCAAAAAGGACGGTCGCCCTGCATGTGAGACAACGGCTCAGCGGTATTCGACCGGCGGCACAAACCACAATGCCTCTTCACAGATCGCCAGTCATAGAGACGCTGTTGATTCTGCTGACGGCCCAATATCAGCAGCGCGCATCGGGGCAATGTTCCGGTATTGCAACGAATCCGGTTGGCGCTTCTTCTTGTGCCGCCTATGCGATACCGGATTCGGGAATCGCCACCCTCGATTTACAGCACAAGTACTCCCTAGGTGAACTTATCGATATCGGAGAGCGCAATAATCCGGAAACAAGAGCAGCATGGGAACGAGCAAAACAACAGGCTAAGGTTTTGGGGATCGAGAAGAGCGAGTATTTCCCAGTGCTGGCTGCAGCGGCTCTTTTCGGCGATCAGCGGGTGGTTCAGCCTTTTCCAAAACCGCTCTCGCCAGTCGGATACTCAGTAGTCGATCTAGCACTGATTCAACCTCAGATTGAGCTTCAATATCTCCTGTTCGACTTTGGAGGGCGCAGGGCCCGTGTTGACGCCGCCAAAGCAGAGGCGTTCGCCGCCGGTGCATTGTTCATCAAAACGAATCAGAATGTCGCCTTTATGATTTCCGCCCGCTACTATGCCCTCCTTACGGCGCAGGAACGTCTGCAAGCGGCGAGAGACACCCTGACAACGGCACGGACAACGCAGGAGGCGGCGGAGGCCAGACTGGCGAACGGTCGTGCGACCTTACCTGATGTTCTCAACGCGCGGGCGGAGGCGGCTCAAGCGACCTTCGACCTGGAAACGGCGGATGGTGACGAAAAGATCGCGCGGGTAACGTTGGCAGAAGTGATTGGAGTGAAGCCCCCGCCAGATATTTCCATCGATGGTGAAGTAAACGCGCCATTGCCCAAGGCGCTTACGTCATCAATCGAAGAGCTGATATCACGGGCGTTTGCCGACCGCCCAGATCTGGTGGCACAGATGCTGGAGATCCGGAAAGCGGACGATGAGATTCGTAATGCTAACTCCGATTATTGGCCCAAAATGACTCTCACGGCAAATGCTGCTCAGACGAGCGGGTGGCCTTCGGAGGTGCAGCCGCCGGGACAATTGGGACAGTTTTCTAAACCCACTTGGTCCGTTGCAGCAAATGTAGAGTGGACGGTCTTTGATGGCGGTGCGCGGAGAAACCGGAAAGAGCTCGCAGAATCTGGTAAACGCGAGGCGCTGGCGCACTACAGGGATAAACAGAACCAGGCTGAACGGGAAGTATGGAGTAGCTATATCGCGTTTCGGACGGCTTTGCGGCAACACGAAGCCGCGCTGGCATTGCTTGGTGCCTCGGATACTTCGTATTCCTCGTCGTTAGAAGCGTATAAGTTCGGCGTGAAGAACCTTGTGGATGTCGTCACAGCGGAGAGGCAATTAGCGTTGGCGCGACTCTCGATGGTTGCGGCGCGATCGCAATTGCTTACGGAGGCGGTGCGCCTCGAATCGGTAACCGGACACCTCCTGCGAGGCCTTCCACCTGCGACAACAACCCAAGGAAAATAATTGTGACAACACTACGACTGATAGCCATTGCTCTCGTCATTCTGTCGTCGGGATGCAGCCGAGCGCCCTCGGTTGCGATTGTTGGCTCGTTCTTCCCAATATGGATGATCTGTATCGCGATCGGGGTAGTCGGAGCCGGTGTTGAACGGAGCCTGCTCTTGCACTTTGATCTTGAAAGCCACGTGGAACCTCTGTGGCTGTTCTACCCGTGTACGGTGGTCCTCTTTGCCTGCGTGTTGTGGGAGGAATTTTATCGATGAGCGTTACTCCGAACGATAAACACGGCAAGCTCATTGGTCGAATTATCCAGCTAGTTGTTATCGCTGGAGCAATCGTGGCTTTGCTAACGGTAATTCATGAGACGGACCGCCAGCCCCGTACAGACGACGCGAGTGTCAGGGCAAACGTTATCTCGATCGCGCCGGAAGTGAGCGGTCGTCTGATCAAGCTACTTGTTAGCGACAATGCATTCGTGAAAAAGGGCGAGTTGCTGTTCGAGATCGATCCCCGTGACTACAAGTATGCCTTCGATCAGGTGCTTTCAGATCAGAACAATCTGGAGCAGCGAATCGCCGATACGCGGCGAAGCCGCGGAGAAAAGCGCGGTTGAAGCTGCCCGTGCTACTGTGCGCACCGCCGAAACGGCCATCAGGACAGCTGGTAGTGCGGTCGAAACGGCGAAGGCCGCCGTCGCGCGAACCGCTGCGAACGTGGCGACGGCGACGGCTCATCTTTCCTACGCGCTCAATGATTTTCACAGGATTCAGCCCCTGCTGGAAAAGCAATTTGTCACGGTCGACCAGGTCGATCAGGCCGACACCGCAGTCCGAGTTGCAAGAGGCGAGCTTGAACAGGCACAGGCGGCGCTCGATGAAGCTCGGTCTCAACAGACGCAGGCGGAATTGCGCGAAAGGCAGACGAACGATCAAGCGCTGGAGGCGAAAGCGCGGCTCGGGCAAACGATTCACATCGTCGATACGCTCGATATTCTCGAATCGCAACGGCCGGCGTTGGCGGCGAAAGTCGAACGAGCACGCCTCGATCTGGCGAGATGCAGTGTGGTCGCGCCGTTTGATGCGTACGTGACGAACATGAACATCTCGGAAGGAGCCTACGCTCACGTGGGGTCGGCGGTGTTTACGCTCATTGATTCCCGGACTTGGTGGGTGGTTGCAAATTACCGTGAAAGCAAGATTCGGAACATTCATGTGGGTTCACAAGTCGATGTCTACCTGATGGGTCATCCTGACCGCAAGTTCGACGGAATCGTTCAAAGTGTGGGTTACGGTGTATTTCCAGAGGATGGGGCCGTGTCGGATGGATTGCCGAATATCGACAGAACCCTCAACTGGGTCCACCTCTCCACTCGGTTCCCAGTTCGCATACTGATTCGGAATCCGGATCCGACACTCTTTCGGATCGGCGCGACCGCGTTGACGATCGTGAGGTGAACGGTTGTCGACGCGAACGTGGTTACAGGATCTCCGAGAAGACGTTAGAGCGAGACCGGGCCGCATGGAAAGTACCCTACGGCTGGTACTTGCCACTGTTGTAGCCCTCGTTGTCATGCTGGTATTGCAGGTTCCGAACCAGGCTTTCGGGTTGTATGTGATTCTTGTGATCAGCAACGAGAACCCGGCCATCACCCTCCGCATTGGGATTGGGCTATTCGTTTCCATCTGTTTGGTTATTTTAATCAGTCTGACTGTTGTAAATTTGACCGATAACGACCCAATGGCGCGTCTCGTTAGCCTGGCCGCAATGACATTTGTTGCAGGAATGATTGCGACGGCCACATCTCTCCCCGCATTGGGATCTGGCTGGGGAGTCATTTTCGGGTTGGCGATTGGCTATTGGGAAAGCCATGCTCCGGCGGACAGGTTGGTGAAGAACACCCTGTGGCTGCTGGCGGCATTTACGGTAGGCATAAGTGTATCGATTGCTGTGGCATATGTGTTTTCGTCGCGTTCTTTGGTCGTTGGGCTGGCCGGACAATTGCGATTGCGTTACCGGGCGCTCGCTGTGATGTTCGCTGCATACGCGAGCGACGACGTGACCGAAGAACGGCGCCGCTTCGCCGCTGAAGCCGTGTCGCGCCTCGCCGCCGAGGGACATCGGGAGATGCTTGACACATTTCGGCAAATCGTTGACCGGCATCTTCCCCACGATATCTTTCCTTCGGATGTTCAGAACCAAATCGTTGCGCTCGCTGAGTTGATGGATAATGCTGCCGCGTTTGGCCTTCAGAATGCGAACCCTGACGTCAATATCCAGGGGCGCTGTAAGGTCATCGCTCAACGATGCGACCACCTCGCGCGGGGACTGCGACCCGATCCGAACTCCGCGGCCTTTCCATCTGACGGAGTTCCGGCTACGCATCTCGAGCGCGCCGAAAGAACGCTCTTATCAATCGGATTGGGGCAATCCGCTGATCCAAGCCCAACCGAACCGGAAACGCTTTCGTTGAAGCACGTTCCTTTCTTGATTCCCGAGGCTGTAAGGGCCCGGGAGAACATCATTTTTGCCCTCAAGATAAGCCTCTGCGCAACAATCTGTTACATCATCACGTACGCGATCGATTGGCCTGCCATCTCGACTTCAGTGACGACCGTTATGGTCGCAGGATTAATGACGACGGGCGCCACGAAGCAGCGACTCATCTATAGATTGATTGGCGTGATCGCCGGTGGATTCATACTTGGGCTCGGTGCCGAGATATTCTTGTTTCCCTTTATGGACTCGATCACTGCACTGACAGTTGTCGTCGGTGCGATTGCGTTTCTGGCTGCATGGATCAGGGAAGGACCACGGTTTTCTTATATCGGTATACAGATCGCGTTTGCGTTTTACCTGGTGGCGCTTTCAGGTTCCGGCGCGCCGACGCGGCTGGCGCCAGCCCGTGATCGTTTTGTCGGCGTCATGCTGGCAGTGGTCGTGATGTGGTTTGTATTCGATCAAATCTGGCCGGTTCGCACCCTCGTCCAGATGCGTCGCGTAGTCGCCTCTATATTGAAAGACGCCGCGTCCGTGGTTGCCCTATTCGACGATCAGGTTCCACGGAGCGCTTACGTAAAGGAATCGCAGGTTTTGCGGGATCGGTTGGCAAAAGAGCTTTCCAGAGTGCGGGCGCTCTTTGAAGAAGCGCGATATGAGCTTGGGCTCGACCGGAGGCGCCAGTTGCACACTTCGGAAACGCTCCTGCAGATGTCGATGACGGCCGTTGCATTGGTGTGGAACCACGCTGTAAGTCTCGGTGCCTCCTTCGACAGGGACGTGCACAGACGTCCTGCCCTCGTTAAATTACGCCGGGCTGTCACAACAGGTCTTTCTTCGATCGCTGATGCTATCGAGAAAGAGCATGAGATACACGAGGAGCAGCTTGTGGCAGACGAGTCGGAGTCCGAATACGTTAGATTACTCGTGGCTCGATTCAACGAACTTCGATCGCTATCTCTTTCCCTCGATAGATCTGAGAAATGAGTGAATGGCTTTTGATTCCTCTCAATCCTCCACCGTTCACGGGCCGGCGCAATGGCGAATATGAACGGTGGCCTGACCCTGAAAGGCGCCATCCACGAAGCGCGCTCCACGCGCCCAACCGATGGGTAGTCGCCGGTGCGATATCGTGCTTCGAGTCTGGAGTTCACTGCCGGCACTGTTGTGAACGTCCTTCTGTCCAGCATGCGAACAGCTTTGGGCGCTTCAAGAGCACAAGTTCAGCGGATTGTCGAAGCTGATGACCTTGCATCCGCGCAAGCTGGTTACGGCGGCGGCGGATTGCCGCGAACACGAATTGAGTCCGATTCCTGCTCGCGCGAATATCAAATTGAGTTCCGAGCGATTGTCTGATCGGAACTGCTCCCGGAGTGTGTCCGATTAGTCAGCGGTATGGACCCCAAGATGTGGGCTCTTAAATTTCGTCTTCGCGGCGGAACTCAAGGAATGTTCTCCATCTCGGGCCTGGGCAGAAGCGACTTTGAATCTCTTCCAAAACCCAGATAGGGACGGCTTCATCGTCTTTGATGCGACAGCGAAACGCATTGCGCTAAGCCGAAGCATCTTTTGTTTTGGCAATTTCTTTTCGACCCGCCTTACGTTTCTACCGAGCCGGAGAAGGAACCGGACGTCCTGTCAGCATTTTTTGCTGGCAGTAAAGAACCACTCAATTTCGAGGTAGATGCCGATGAAGAGGAGTTGGGCCGAGACGAAAATGATGGGTCACAAACGCAATTGCAGGGTTTACTGTTCACACTGGAATTGCACGGCGGCGTCGAAGACACGATTGTTTCTTTTGAAGATGTGGACGGCGAGCGCACCTTCTTCAGATGTACAGACTTGAGTATGATCGAGATTCCTCTTTGGGCAGTTGAACCGGCTTTGGATCGAGAAGACCAGGAAGACATCGAAGTGGACGAGCCTTTGTCGACAGAGATTCAGTAGCGGCTCATGCAAGCAGCCATCGTTTATTCTTTTGTGCCCAGCAGTTTCCTGACGCGCTGCCGTTTCACGATACCAGCGGGTCCCTCTTTCACAGTGTACTCCGCCCATTTCTGAAGTTGGCCTAGCCGTATTTTGTGCTCAGTCGGCTTGCGGAAAACGGTCACAGTGAATTCAGTCATGTTGCCGGGCGATGACTCATTGATCTGATCCTGTCGGAACTTGGCGACCGCCATCGCCACCGCTTCGTACAACGTTTCGGCGTCCACTTCGACCGCATGCTCAAGCCCGCCCATGTCCTGATAACTGACCCGGCACCGGGAAAGTCCCACAAGCCAATTATACACGCTTCGCTGTTTATTCGCCGAGTTGCTTTCAGCTAATCTTCGCAGCGTTTTTCTTGAAATAATCTGTCACCGTGAGCCATTGTCATGGCGTACTGGGTGAGGACGCGCTTGGAAAAGACTTCAAACGAACAACCGGATTATAGCCGGCTCCGCGCACATCTGCTGGACAAGCCACGGACGAAAGCCGGACAGGTTCGTCAAGCCTGGCCGGAAATTAAGAAATTGATCGCCGCCGAACCGGTGAAGTCGTTAGGCGGCAAATCGTTGCGATGGGCGGGACAACTTTTGACGCAAAGTTCGGAATCTTAGAGTACAACGTGCAACTTGGCTCCTACACCGCATCGCGAGAAGAACTGCAACAAATTCTCACGACTCCCCTGGTTGAAGGCGATCCTCATCTCAAAATCAGAGGTCTCGAAATATTGGGAACGATCGACCTGAACCAAAATACATCGGCGGCTCTCAATGACTGGACAGATCTGCTTGCGACCGCTAAAGCTATCGGCGATGCAAAGTGGGAAAACAGAGCCAATGGGTACCTGGGGATCGTCGCCGGCGCTCGAGCGGACGGGTGTGGCGAAAGGTGCCGGATGACNNTTCCCCGAATCAACTGCATGAAGGCTTCAATCTTCTTCGTAATTTGAGTGCGGTCGGGGCCGAGATTCTGCTCTAGGCAAATTCCGCAAAAGAACGTGATGATTAGATCAGCCAGGGATTCATTGTCGTCGGTCCCTCCACGTGCTGCGGCTAGATTGGCGATCAGGAGGTGATGGGCTTTCGTCATGTTCGCAATCATGATCTGGCGGGCTTTGGGGGGGAGATCCGCAAACTCGCGCATGGAGT
>PMSX01000289.1 GCA_003167495.1 Bryobacterales bacterium
AAAACGCTTTTTCTTCGCCTTTACACTCACCTGACCACAATCGCTGCCAAGCTACCTGTTCTTCCCCGGTATCACCAACTCCACCGTCTCACTCACTCCCGCCGCATTCGTTTCTCCCAAATGCTCTAGCAGGTAGTTCCCGCTCCCATCTTTCTTCACTGCAGCCTTTGGAAAATACAAATAACCCGCCACCGGATGATCGAACTTCCCAGACGGCAACTGTCTGTCCCTCAACTGTCCCTGCAGTTGGTCTCGGTCCACCAGCGTGCCTCCAGGGCGCGGAGCGTCGGGCGGCGCTGGCGAGCCTCCGTGTTCCACGCCAACACCGGCGCCCGTATAAGTCCCATTCACCCGTTGGCCTGTTACTGGATCTCGCCCACTTCCATAACCAACGTTCGCTTCCGTATAAACGTGCGTGTCACCCCCCAGAGACGACGTTTGCCTGGGGGCATTCTCCTTCTGAATCGCCGAGGCCACCGCTGTGGCATCCGCCTCGTGTGTTGCCTCTCCCTTGTCACCGCGCTTAATTACAAAATCGTCGGGATCAATCTGCGCTGCTTGGTTCTCCTGCGGGAAATAGGCAACCTCAAAAACGAGATACTTCCCCGTAATATCGAACGCAAACAAGTGCTTCGCTTGATCGGCTGGAACCAAAGACGCCGCGTACGTGGCGCCCTTGCCGCTTGCCTTCACCGCGTAGTCATCCGGCGTAGCCCGCGGATGCACACCCTTCGGCTGCAGATCTTGCCCGCACAAACACGAAGCACCAAGCGCTAAAATCGCAACTGACCGCGCCAAACCAAGCATGTGGACACCTTCCGTTTAAAGGTTAACGCAATTTGCCCTTGTGACGCATCCTATGGTTTCCGGTTCCATAAATCGCATCATGCCAAATCTTTTTGACGATCTCGCAATGGCGGAAGGCTACGCAAACACTCGTCCGCCCGTACATCCTCGGGTCATCCAGCTCCTGGCCATCCAAAAGCCGGTAAACCTCGCCTTGGATTTGGGCTGCGGCGCTGGTCTTTCTACCGCCGCTCTACAGCCGGTAGCTCGTCAGCGCCTCGGCCTCGATCCCGCTGAAGCCATGGTCAAAGCCGCGCGCCGCCGCGTCCCCGATGCTACGTTCTTCGCCGCTTCCGCTGAGGCAATTCCCATCGCCTCTGGCCAAGTCGACCTCATCGCCGCCGCCGGCTCTCTGAACTATGCCGATCTCGATCGCTTCTTCCCGGAGGCCCGCCGGATCCTCCGTCCCAACGGCATGCTCGTCGTCTACGATTTCTCGCCAGGCCGTTGTTTCGCCAACAACGATTCACTTACAAGCTGGTTTGACACGTTCAGCCAACGCTATCCGTGGCCCGCGTTCAATGGCCATCAACTCAATCCGGAAATCCTCTCTCGTCTGGATTCTGGACTCACACCGGGAGCCCACGAAGACTTCGTGATCCCTCTTTCACTCACTGTCGCCGATTATATCGAGTACATGATGACGGAGACCAACGTGGCCGAGGCCATTACGAACGGATCGCCAAGTGACGAAATCCGCGCGTGGTGCGCCGCAACTCTCTCTCCCATCTTTGGCGATCAGCCCCGCGAAGTTCTCTTTCGAGGCTACTTTGCCTGTCTCACCGCTCCTACCGCGTGAGTGCCGCCGTGCTCACCACTTTCTTCACCGGAGCCGGCATCGGCATACGCGGCATCATCTCTTTCCGCACCGCCGTATTGTAAACGAACCACGCCTCAATTGCCGCCGCTTGCATCACATCTCCTGGCTGCACTCTGTCATAGAAATCCATGTTCGAATGGTGTGTCCGCGTTTGATATTCCATCGGGTCTTGCATGAAACTGAACCCAGGCAAACCGATCCACGTAAAAGACGTATGGTCCGTTCCACCCGGCTGTTTCGTGGGAGGCGCAGTTGTGCCCATCACTGCCGTCGCCCCTAAGTCCCGCAGCGGCTCCAGCCACGCTTCGAAAATCGGCCGAATCATGTCGTTACCGCCCACGCTGATCCCGCGAAAACGCCCCGTCCCCATATCGTCGTTGTAGTAAGCGGATAGTTTGTTGTATTCCGGACCCAGTTCCATACTGTCGCGCTTGGCGAAATGCTCTTGCACATACGCCTTCGACCCCAACAACCCCTGCTCCTCACCACTCCACAACGCGATTCGCACCGTGCGTGCCATTGGCAAGTGCAAAGCTTCTAAAATCCGCACCGCTTCAATCGCCACCGCGCTACCTGTTCCGTTATCGGTCGCACCTGTCGCTCCGTGCCACGAATCAAGGTGTGCGCCCAACATCACCAACTCGTCCTTCTTGCTGCTGCCAGGTATCTCTCCCACTACATTGAACGAATCCACCGAATCGGTCAAAAACTCTGCGCGGATATCGAATTCCAGTTTTACCGGAATCGAGTGCGCCACTAACCTCGCAATGCGGTTGTAGTGTTCCGGCGTGAGTGCTACTATCGGCGGCGGCACCGGCTCATCTTTCTTGTAAGATCCGCCACTGGTCGCAAACACTGTCCCGCCATCGCCGTTATACCCGTATTGCAAAATCAGCAGCACGCCTTCGTCCTTCAAGAACTGATTGACCTTTTTCTGAAACGCCGCAGCCGCTTCTCGCTCTTCTGCGGTCGGCGGCGGTGATGCCCCCGGCCTCGCAGGCCCAAATGCATTGATACGCGAAACATCAGCCACCGTTTGCCGCGCCGCAATCTCTTCATCTGTCAGCCTGTGCGCCTGTGGCTCCGTTATCATCGCTATTTGCTTCGGCTCCATCGTCAAAACGACTTTACCTTTCAGCTTGCCTTTGTATTGCTCGAAGTCCGCGTCCTTTTTCAGCGAAACCATCACTGGCTCGCCGGTCACCAGGCCATTCGTCCCTGGTGTCCATGCCAGCGGCAAACCAATCAACGCTTGATATTGTGGCTCAATCATGTGCCCCGAAAAATGCGTCAATCGCCAGCTCTGCCCAAACGGCCCCCACTTTTCCTTCTTCACATTTTCCAAACCGTATTCGCGCAGCCGTTTGACTGCAAAGTCGCCAGCCGCTACGTGCCCCGGCGAATTCGTCAGCCTCGGCCCGTACACATCCGCCAAATAGAACAGGTGATCCATCACCTGCGAATTCTGGAATGCCTCCGCTTTAATGCGGTTCAAAACCGTCAAATCTACGCTCTCCTGGGCGCTCAACACCAGTGAAAACGTGAGCATAGCAGCAAATATACGTTGCATAAGCTTCTTCTCCTGTTTAAATAACTGTAGCGTAGATCGGCCCAATAAGGTAATGTAAAGCTGTGAGACCGAAACTGACAGCCTGGCTCCTGGCAACTCTCGTTGTCATGTCGTTTGCCTGGAATGTTCCGGTCACTGCCCGTACCGTCACTCAGTCGAACTATTCAATTGTTTGCCTGCGCGGTATTTCCGACTGCAGAACAATACCCGCTCCGAATCCAAGATGGAAGTCTCAGCGCCTGCCGTCAGTCTTTTCGGTGCTCTCAAATTCGGCGCCATCACTGCCCGGTTTCAACCGCACACTCTTCCAGCGCCCTCCTCCAGCCTCTCTTCGCGCACGCGTCTAACATCCACCAAGCCTGCAACCAAGAAGAAGGAGCGGCCATGCGCCCACTTTTGAACAATCTTTTTGCGCCCTCGCGTCACGACTCGCGCGATGTCGCCACCATCAACAAATTTCGCAACGAATACGAATGTCTCACTGACGATGCCTTAGATCAAATCGGAGCAAGCGCCTCTGAACTGCTCCCGTTCATTGCCGCGACTGCGGTTATTGCCGAACGCGTACTCGGCGAGCGCATGTTTGATGTGCAACTCCGTGGCGCGCTCGCGCTCACTCGCGGCAGCATCGCCGAAATGCAGACGGGAGAAGGCAAAACTCTCACCGCGGTACCGGCCATCGCGTGGCTCGCTCGCACCAAAGGCAGCGTCCACGTAATGACGGTCAACGATTACTTAGCGCGCCGCGACGCCCAATGGATGGGCCAGATCTATCGCCGTCTCGGTCTTACCGTGGCCTGCATTCAACAAGGCATGTCGAGCGTCGAGCGCCACGCAGCCTATTCTGCGGACATCACTTATGCCACTGCCAACGAACTCGGTTTCGATTTCCTCCGCGATCAGATTGCCCTCCGTGTCTCCGATCAGGTCCACCGTTCCTTCAACGCCGTCGTCATTGATGAGGCCGATTCCATTCTGATCGATGAGGCTCGCATTCCTCTCGTCATTGCAGGCGCCGGTCAAGCCGATTCCGGGCTCGGCCACGCCGTCGACAGCATTGCTCGCCGCATGCACCCAGGCGTTCATTACTCTGCCGATCCCGGCGGCCGTAACGTCATGTTGACCGACGCCGGCATTCATCTCTCAGAGACAATGCTCCGCTGCGGCAATCTTTTCGAAGAACGCAATTTGCAACTTCACACTGCCTTGCAGGATGCCGTACACGCCCACGCACTGCTCCGCCGCGACGTTGACTATGTCGTCAAAGAGGGCGTTGTCGAAATGGTAGACGAATTCCGCGGCCGTGTGGCGCTCGACCGCCGATGGCCCGCCGGCCTTCACACCGCCATTGAAATCAAAGAAGGCGTCGCCACCAAACAGCAAGGCCACATCCTCGGCTCCATCACCATGCAGCACTTGGTCGCCCTCTATTCCCATGTCTGTGGCATGACTGGCACCGCTGCCTCCTCGGCTGGAGAGCTTCAAACCATGTACCTTCTCACTGTTGAGGTCGTTCCCACTAATCGCCCCATGATCCGCGCCGATCATCCCGACAAAGTGTTCTCCTCTAAGGCACAGAAATATCGGACCATCATCGAAGAAATTCGCGACGCACATCTGCGAGGCCAACCTGTTTTGGTGGGCACCGCCAGCGTCGCTGAATCCGAAATCTTAAGCCGCCATCTCACGGGCATTCCGCATTCTGTGCTCAATGCCAAAAATGACGAACTCGAAGCCGAAATTATCGCCAAAGCAGGCCAGCGTGGCGCAGTCACGATCTCGACAAACATGGCCGGGCGCGGCACCGATATCAAACTCGGCGAAGATGTTGCGGCCCTCGGCGGTCTCTATGTCATAGGTACCAACAAGCATGAAAGCCGCCGAATCGATAATCAACTCCGTGGCCGCGCCGGCCGTCAGGGCGACCCTGGCTGTTCCCGTTTCCTCATTTCACTGGAAGACGATTTGATGGTCAAGTATCACGATCTCAACCCGCTCTACAATCGCGACCCCGATACCGTCCAACGCCTTGTCGAAGGGCAACACCTCGACACTCGCATCATGTTGAACAAGTACGAAATGCCGGTCGAAGGGCAGCGCCATCGCATCCAAAGTCGCCGTCAGCAGATCCTGTTAGGAGAAATTCCTTGCCCAACGGATCTCGAACGCACTGTCACTCTGCGCGCTATCGACGACGCGTGGTCTGACTATCTCGCGCAAGTAGCTGAATTCCGCTCGGGTCTGCATTGGATTTCCTTGGGTGGCAGCGATCCGCATCGCCAATACATGGCCTTTCTTCATAGGGCCTTTGTCGAGTTTGAGACCTCTTTACCTGCACAAATCGAGCAACGCGTCTCCGAAGCCAAAGCTGGCATCGGCCCCGATCCGAACGAACGCGGCGCAGTCTGGACTTACGTCACCACAGACCTGCCTTTCGGAACAATGTCGGAACGTATCATGAAAGGTCTGTTGCGTCGCTTCGGCGCAAAGAAATAGACTTCCGAAACGAGCAGGGAGCGTGAGCGCAATGTCGTTTACTTAAGCCCAAGCAGGTCTGGGACGAAGCCTTGAAGCCTGCGTTTTACTTGGAATTCGATCGGGCGTTCAGGCGGCGATTTTCCTTAAGTAAACGACATTGAGCGTGAGCGACCTTAATTCGGCGGCTGACACTCACTTAGATATATAATCAGAGCGTCGTGAAACGTTCTAAAGCCATCCAACTCAGCATCGTCACCTCGGTCGCCGCTGCGATCTTGGCCCGTGCCGACAACCTGCCCAAACGCCCTTGCGACGACCCAAACCAGAAGGTTGCGGATCCTTTCCCTCAAAAGACCAGTTCAATTCCATCCACGAAAAACTAGTCGATAAGTGGACCGATCTTCGCGCCCACCTTCGCGGCAAGCCTCTCTATTTCGCTTCCATGCGCGATGAAGACGACCTGATGACAGTCTCCTATCTCCGCGACACCGCCCAACTCGCCGGCATCCCAACGGCGCACCTATTCATCAGAGACATCGGCTGGAACCAACAAACAGGCACGTTCCGCGACCTCGAAGACAAGCCCATTGCCAGTCTGTTCGCCCTTTATCCATGGGAGTGGCTTCTGCGTGATATGCCGGAGCCGATCCTTTCCACCTATTCGCAAATGGATTGGATCGAACCGATCTAGAAAATGCTTTGGTCGAACAAAGCCTTGCTCGCGATTCTCTGGGAGATGTTCCCCAACCACCCCAACCTTCTCGCCAGTTATCTGGACGGTCCGCGCGGCATGACAAACTTCGTGCGCAAGCCGCTGCTTTCACGCGAAGGCGCAAACGTGACAGTTCGCAAAGGCTCAACCGAAACAACCACTCCGGGTCCGTACGGCGAAGAAGGCTTCGTCTACCAAGCTCTTGCCCCAGAATGGATGTCGGAGGGGAACGCTCCGGTTATCGGGAGTTGGTACGTCACTGACGTCGGCCCCGCCGGAATTGGTATCCGCGAAGCCACTGGCATCACCGACAATCTCAGCCGCTTCATCCCGCACTATTTCGACTAGCCGTCTACCGCGCCCGTTCCCTGGGTTCCAAACTACGAACACCTTCATTAGAGCTGGACAAAAGGCCTAACCGCCGCGCCCGAGTTCGCAGCCGCGTCGGCTACTTCCTCATCGGGCGCGAGCTTGAAACCGGCGGTGAAATGGAATCGACTTCCGGCTTGCGGAACACTCTCCACCCAGATTTCCCCCCCGAATAGGCCTACTAATTGAGCGCAGATCGCCAGCCCAAGACCGGTCCCACCGTGCTTGCGAGTTGTCGATCCGTCCGCTTGCTGAAACGCTTCGAAGATTTTCTCTTGCGCTTCAAACGGAATGCCAATACCTGTATCGCTTACCGTAAACTGTAGAACGGTATCGGAAGCATGGCGCTCCAAACATTTCACTAACAGCTGCACAGAGCCTTGGTCGGTGAATTTCAGACTGTTGCTGAGCAAATTCAAGAGCACTTGGTGTAAGCGATGGGGATCGCCAATCAGCTTGTCGGGTACGTCCGAATCAATCTGCCAGCCGGTCTTGAGATTCTTCCGCTTCGCTTCAGGAGCAATAAGATTGAAAGCGCGCAGGGCGCAGCCGCGAACGGAAAAAGGCGCTTGTTCCAGAACAAGATGCCTCGCTTCAATCTTCGAAAAGTCCAGAATTTCGTTCAGTAGGTGCATGAGCGAACTGGCAGACAGCCGGAGGGTGTCTGTGAAGTCCTTCTGCTCCTCATTCAAGGGCGTTTCGGAAAGCAACTCGGTAAATCCGAGGATGCCGTTCATAGGCGTTCGAAGCTCGTGGCTCATATTCGCGAGAAACTGGCTCTTGGCGTGATTTGCAGCCTCCGCTGCTTCCTTCAACGCCGCTTCTTCCAGCAGCTTTTGCCGTATGACTTCCGTTTGCTCACTCACTTGACGCCGCAGCACTCCGACCCAGATCAAGGCCATCGCGCCGATAGCCACAAGGATTCCGATAAAAGCGAGTGCCTTTGTCAGAGTCCACCACGGCGCGCGATGCGCAATAACAATATCATTAGCCGAACGGCACAGCAGGTTTACCGCTACCACGCGGCCCAGCGAATCGATCTCATCGGTGAGAATGCCGGTCACTCTTAAAGACGAGCCGTCTGCCGGCAGATCCCCCAGAGTCGCGCCTGGAATCGGCGAGATCGAAAAGATATTCTTATGCTGTTGAAGCGTGAGGGTGGTGCGTTGATGCCAGACCGAACTCTGAACCACGCGCCCTTCCAAGGAAACCAATTCCGAGTCATACTTGCCGGTGAGCGCTTGTTCTAGGTTGATCGATATTGGCGCCGGCCGTTCGCCCGCACTCACCAGTTTTGTTGAAGCGTCTGCTAACCGCACATGCGATTCGAATAGTTCCACAAAGCCGATGGTCTCTACGCGGTCTCCGGGGCTAAGCTTGATCTCTTGCCGCGTCAAAACGGAAAGACCCGACGAGGCATCCCGCAGATAAAAGCCGCGACCGGGCATGACAGCCGTTACCGTACCGGCAACCTTCACCCGGTGGCCAAATGAATAAGGCGATCCAAACCTTTGTAGTTGGTCGATAGGAGCCAACGACGGTTCAGACGCAGTAGCTGCGGCAGTAACCGTAATCTCATCCGAGCTGGGCACGTATATCTGAGCGCCGACCTGCTGGTTCTTGGCGTTAAAGTTGGCGCCGCAAACACCCCGCAGGCGGATTTTTGCGTCGACCCAGTCCTGTGCCAGGTTACTTTGCCAAGGCATGAACACCTCAACTTGGCCGCCGTCCATCGCCAGCTTCATCCAGAATAAATTCTCAGATGCAGTCCGGTGCAAGTGAGTGGTCTGTCGTACCACCCCATCCACTTCAACCCAGCGGCTATCCTCCAAAGCGCTCGCCATTTGCTGATAAGTAACGTGGCGCGGCGTAGGCATCGGCGCAGTCCCAATGACTTTCCAATGGGGGGTGTTTACCTGGGGTGCGAAATCTTCCAGCACCGCCATACCCTCCAACTCGATGAATTGCCCCGGCCGAGCATGCTCGAAAGCTACTCCATTCAAATTCACGTACAGGCCGCCAGTTTCATCCTGAACAAACATGTCATGTCCGTTCGGGTCGAAAAAGGTAACAACCACCCGAAGACGAACGGGATGATGCTCCAGAGCTTCGGCCGGCGTCAGATGCGAGACCGCGGCGCAGACAGTTAATGTCCGGGAATCTGCTTCCTGATTCGCACCAAAAGCGAGGCAGGCCGCGATCAGCCACGCCAAGATCCAGGCCCGGATTGCCGCTCTTAGCATCTGCCAAACCATTGTAAGCTCTTCACCACATCTATCAAATCGGCAAAACCCGTCAGCGGCTCTAGGGGTGTGAATGAGCTTCAGGAGGAAGGCAAGAATACTAGCTGAGTTGAGCCAGCCGGGACGCTATTGGATCTCTTCACCGTGCGGTTTCATGTGAGGAAGGAGAACGGTCTTTGGCATTTCAGCAGTGCCGCAAA
Source organism: Bryobacterales bacterium (assembly GCA_003167495.1). GTDB lineage: Bacteria > Acidobacteriota > Terriglobia > Bryobacterales > Bryobacteraceae > Bog-105. The sequence continues at coordinate 9,239 of PMSX01000289.1, forward strand.
GCTTGAAGGTCCCGAAGTCCTTAAACCAATTGCCCTCGGGTGCTTCTGGCTCTAATTCCACCCAACGCAATAGGCCTCGTAGGTCTGATTCAGATATGCCTCGCTCGCGAACTCGATCTTGAAGGTGCTGGCGAAGATGCAGGGGCAGGTTCCGAAAGCTGATCTTAGCCAATAGCTTCGGGCCCGAAAATTGCTCGAGTCATATCGTCGCCACGCTTATCGAGTGTTTGAGGGTCAGTTTCACTCATGAACGCCTGATAGGTCGAATGTAGCGATTGCTCGGCTTGCTTCTGTGCTTTTGCGCCCAGCTTGGCGAGAAGGATGACAGCTTTGCTTGGTGGCCAACCTTCTTCAGCAGCGATGCGTTGAATCTCTTGAAAAAGATCCGCGGGGAAGTTGACTGTAATTGTCGCGTTCGTCTCAATTGCCATATGGGCTGATTCCATACTTCTCCTATCGTCCCAGATTTCGTACTTCTACACAATAATATATGACGCCAATCGCGGCAAACGCGAGTATCCCCATCGGATTCAATAGGTTATGTCGCGGCACCGGCTTCTCTTGTTTGGTCGTAGTTTCAAAGTTGTCGTAAAGTGAAGACATGACACTGGAAGCGATCAAGGCGCCCGCTTGAGGATTTTCTGACGGACCACAAGAAACACCCCGAGACGAAGTAGCTGGGTGAATCACTTTCGCTCTTTTCTCACACCGGCTTTTCGGAAGCTCTACGCCGACTGCGTTCGACGGGTGCCATGAAGCGTTACCCGAGCGCGTGTGGCTCTCCGAGTAGAGGAAACCGACCTCCCATTGTGTCTCAAAACCCTGCGTGATAGATGTCGACAAAGACCTTCCAGAATCCATTTGCAATAACCTATACTTCATGACGCGAATCACGAACTGTATCCTTGCGGCTCTGGCCGTTTTCCTCTTATCCTCCAACTGGGCCAACTCCCAGGAAAAGAAAACTCCCCTTCCCGGCGAAGACTGGGTTTCGCTCTTTGACGGCAAAACCCTCGATGGTTGGTCTCCGGTCGGAAATGAAAGCTGGACGGTAGAAGAAGGCTTGATCCATGGCAAAGGCTTGACCAAGGACTACGGCTATCTGGAAACGGCAAAACATTACAAAGACTTTCAGCTTTCGCTGCGCTTCAAATGTGTAGGCGACGGCAATAGCGGAGTGTTCTTCCATTCCGCGTTCAAGCCTGGCACGGCCGACGTTACGCAGGGCATGCAATTTGAGATCGATTGCACCATGATGAAGCATACCGCCGGCGTCTATGCCGAAGATGGCCGCGGCTGGGTGGTTTGGCCCGCTCCCGAAAACGAAGGTGTCGTACGCATGGGCGAGTGGAACGAATATTTGCTCGAAGTGGTGGGCAACCGCTATCGCTCACGCCTGAACGGCGTACCCATGGTTGATTTCACCGACCCCAAACCGTCATCGTGGGATGGCACCATCGCTTTGCAACTCCACGCGGGCGGCCGAGGCAACATGGAATTCAAAGACCTTTGGATCAGAGATCTGTCGAAGCGTTGACGGCCGATTGAATCAGCCGATTGATATAGATCGCTACAATCTGTTTATGCCCATACCACCCCTCTCCCGCCGGCAATTCGTGCAAACTGTGGCGGCCGCCGCCCCCGTTCTCTCCGCGCGGAGCCATGCAGCCACGCTCGGTTCCAACGACCGCCTCCGCATTGGCGTCATCGGCGCCGGTGGCATGGCCACGAACCACATGCGAACGCTTGTCAAAATGCGCGAAGCGGATAACCTGGAAATCGTCAACGTCTGCGACATTTACGAGAAGCGCCTTGACCAAGCCGCGCAACTCACCGGCGGGGCGCCCTTGAAGGATTACCGGAAGTTACTCGACAACAAAGCGATCGATTACGTTTTGATTGCCACACCCGAGCACTGGCATTTCCAGATGGCAATGGACGCGCTTGAGGCGGGCAAACATGTGTATGTCGAAAAGCCCATGACTCAAAACATAGAACAAGCCCACAAGCTGGCCGCCAAGGTCAAGGCTACCGGCCGCAAGCTGCAGGTGGGCGTGCAGGGTATGTCGGACGAGTCTTACGCCGTTGCCTATGAGCACATTAAAGCGGGCGAACTAGGCAATGTTGTGCTGGCCCAAATCGACTACTCACGCAACTATCGCGGCGACTTCTGGGCGGGCGACGATTATCCTATTGACGCCGATGCCAAGCCAGGCGTCAACCTGGATTGGGAAGCTTGGCTCGGTCCCGCTCCCAAGAGGCCTTGGGATCCGGAGCGCTATTTCCGCTGGCGCCGTTATTGGGATTATTCGGGTGGCATTGCGTCCGATCTGTTCATCCACCGCGCGACTCGGCTGCTCAAAGCGCTAAACCTATCTTTCCCGGATTACGTTGTGGCTACGGGCGGAAAGTTCGAATACAAAGACAGCCTGGCGGAGATTCCCGATACGTTCAACGTACTCGCCGACTATCCGGGTGGTCCAACCATGCAGCTTGTCTCCTCCATGGGCAACGACACACCCGTAGAGCATATGATCCGCGGACACCACGCAACGCTCTATTTCACCCGCACTGGTTTTACCATCAAGCCGCAGGAAGAGTTTCAAAAAGACATTCAGCCGGTCAGCTACGAAAAGAAAGGCGCCGAAGACCTAACTCTCCACCACCGAAACCTGCAAGCCGCGATTCGCGAAAACCAGCCGCTCAACTGCGATTCCACATTGGGCCTATATGGGGTTGTAGTTTGCGATATGGCCGTTGAATCCTACCGCAGACGCCAGTATTTAAGGTGGGATAACGAAACGGGTACGGCGGTCCGGGCTTAGGAGGCGGAGTTACTGACCGCGCTGCTCAAGGAACTGTTGATCGTCGACCAAATCGTACTGATCTGACCTCGCGTGCTGGTTAAGATGGCAGCGGCGCACACCACAATGAAACCAAGCAGCAGCGCATATTCCACCATATCTTGCGCCTGCTCTTCGCGCCAGAACGTCTGTAGAAACGTTTTCATCTCCACTGTCCCTATCGTCAGATTTGCTAGATTCCTACACTCTCGCGAACCCGCAATCATCAATAATAATAAGTTGAGCGAATGACGAAGAACTTCAAAAATCTGACGGAGCGGGAAATCCTCGCGCTCGCCATCACCCTAGAGGAGGAGGACGGCCGCATCTACGGTGAGTTCGCCCAGGGCTTGATGCACAGTTACCCCGCTACCGCCAAGATGCTGGCCGAAATGCAGGCTGAAGAATCAGGCCACCGCGCCAGTCTTATTGATCTCTACCGCTCCCGTTTCGGAGAGCATATCCCGCTCATCCGCCGCCAGGATGTAAAGGGTTTTGTCTCGCGGCCCGCCGTTTGGCTCGTTCGCCCTATCGGCCCCAAAGCCGTTCGCTCCGCCATTGAATCCATGGAGGGCGAAACCCGCCGTTTCTATCAATTCGCCATGGCGCACACCACCGATGTTTCCACGCGAAAGCTTTTGGGCGATCTTGCGGAAGCCGAAGCAAAGCATACCGCTGCGGCTGGCACGATTGAAAAAGAACACCTTACACCCGATGCCCGCGAGGGTGAGGCGGTCGCACAGCGGCGCGTCTTTGTCCTGCAGTTTGTTCAGCCCGGCTTGGCCGGCTTGATGGACGGCTCAGTTTCCACCCTCGCGCCAGTGTTTGCCGCCGCTTTTGCCACGAAGAGTAGCTGGGACGCTTTTTTGGTAGGACTCGCCGCTTCCATTGGGGCCGGCATCTCCATGGCCTTCGCCGAAGCCTTATCCGACGATGGCGCTATAACCGGACGAGGCAATCCCGTAGTTCGCGGCTTGGTGACAGGTGTCATGACAACGGCGGGAGGCATCGGCCACACCTTACCCTACCTAATCCCGAATTTCAACACTGCAACCGAAATAGCGGTGGGGGTTGTTTCTATCGAGTTGGCGGCCATTAGCTGGATTAGACATCACTATATGGAAACCCCGCTCGTCAGGGCAGCGTTGCAGGTCGTATTGGGCGGCGTGCTAGTCTTTTTGACTGGCATTCTAATCGGCAAGTCCTAAGCCGAAACTCGGAGAAATCAATGGCAACGTTTGGCCTGACGGAATACGCGGACGCCAGCCCCGAAGTTCGCGAAGTCTATGACGACATCATGGCAACGCGCAAAACCGATTACATCAACAACTTTTGGAAAGCGCTCGCCGCTCATCCCGAAACGCTGCGCCGCACTTGGCAGAGCATCAAGCAGGTGATGGCTCCCGGCGCCCTCGATCCGCTTACGAAAGAGCTGATCTATCTCGCCGTAAGCGCCACCAATCAGTGCGCCTATTGCATGGCGTCTCATAGCGCGGGCGCGCTCGCCAAAGGAGCGACGAAGGAAATGCTCGGTGAGGTGCTGGCCGTGGTCGGGATGGCGAATGAGACCAATGCGCTAGCGGGCGGCTTCCAGGTTGAGATTGACGAACGGTTTAAGACCCACCCATGAGCAGGCGCGAGCACCAAGCCGCCCGTTTCGGTGGAAGAGTTGGAAATTGAGGTCCGCAAAACGAGTGAAACCATCTGCCAGGTGCGGAGCGTGGGAGAATGCCTGGTAACACGTATTCTGTCCGTTTTCCTTGTGGCCATTAATATAGCTATCGATCCCCAAACGCGTGTAGTGCACGGACGCCGCATAGCTGATCGCGTCGCCGAGGCCGTGCGCTTCCTCAATCCCAACATTAGGTGCCTGTTTGTGCAGGTGTTGCCCGATGAGAAATTGTTTTAAGAGCGCTATTTTGCGAAGCGTCTGAGGTTTAGCATGTTACTCGCTAATATTGTCAGGGCGTCCCGCCAAGTCTCGGAAACCTCGAAAAGGCTCGAGAAAACAGCGCTCTTGGCAGAGGTGCTGACACAACTATCAGCGGAGGAGATTGAACCCGCGGTCGCTTTTCTGTCAGGGTCCTTACGGCAAGGACGAATGGGCGTGGGTTATGCCACCCTGCACGCCGCCATGCCCGAGCCGGCCGCTACCGCGTCGCTTGAGCTGCTGCAGCTCGACCGTTTGTTCGATCAACTGGCCAGGGTGAAGGGTTCTGGCGCGGAACAGCGCAAGCGATTTCTGCTGAGCGAAATCTTTCGTCGTGCTACGCGCGAAGAGCAGGAATTCCTCATCCGTCTCATGGGCGGCGAGCTCCGCCAAGGCGCGCTCGAAGGGATCATGCTCGAAGCCTTGGCCAAAGCCACCAAGCTGCCCACCGAGCGTATCCGCCGAGCCGCCATGATGGCCGGAGGTTCGGCGGCCATTGCCCAAACGGTCTTCGAAAAAGGCGAAGCGGGGCTGGCCCAGTTCGATATTCAATTGTTCAAACCGGTGCAGCCGATGCTCGCTCAGCCGTCCGAAGACGTAGAGACGGCTCTGGCTGAATTGGGCGAGGCTCAGCTCGAATATAAACTCGATGGCGCTCGCATTCAGGTCCACAAGTCGCAAGATCGTATCACCGTCTTTTCGCGAGCCGCAAATGACGTCACCGTCGCTGTGCCTGAAGTTGTAGAAGCGACGCGCGCCTTGCCCGCTCGCCAGCTCATTCTAGATGGCGAGGTTCTCAGTCTCACACCCGAAGGGCGCCCGCAACCATTTCAGGTCTCCATGCGCCGCTTCGGCCGCAAACAAGACGTCGAGCGATTGGCGGCCCAATTGCCTATGACGCCTTTCTGGTTCGATTTAATCTATCTCGATGGCGCGCCGCTGGTGGACGAACCGCAGAGCCGGCGCTTCAGTGAACTCGCGCGCATCGCGCCTGCCAATAACGTAATTCCACAGCTCACCACCAGCAGTACCCAAAGAGCCGAAGACTTTCTTGCCCAAGCCTTGCAACGTGGGCATGAAGGTTTGATGGCGAAAGCAGTCACTTCGCCCTACGCAGCTGGCGCACGCGGTCAAAGCTGGCTCAAGATCAAACAAGCGCGCACGCTCGATCTTGTCGTCCTCGCGGCTGAATGGGGAAACGGCCGCCGCCGCGGCTTCCTGAGTAACTTGCATTTGGGTGCCCGTGATAGCGAAAAAGGCGGCTTCGCCATGCTCGGTAAAACCTTCAAAGGGCTTACCGACGAAATGCTAGTCTGGCAGACCGCCGAATTGCTCAAGCTGGAGGTGGCGCGCGATAAATACACAGTCTACGTACAACCCAAGCTCATCGTCGAGATCGCGTTTAACGACGTCCAAGTCAGCCCACGCTATGTAAGTGGCCTTTCACTACGCTTTGCTCGAGTAAAGCGCTATCGGCCCGATAAGACGGTGGCCGAGGCCGATACGTTTCTTGCCGTGCAGAAACTGGCCATGCTCAGCGCCGCCTTGTAACTACCCTGACTTCCCATATTTCGAGCCTAGACCAAGCAAAGGTGGGGCGCGCGCGAGCAAGCGGTTCAGAAGCCCACACTCAGTGCGTGGCGCCAGACGTAAAATCATTTGAGCCGAGGTGCCGTAAAGACATCGGTCGCAGACGTCCCGTCTCTTCACCCAGGATAATGGTGCGCGCCAGTGGAAGAAGCGGTCGCTTTGCTTCCCGCGCGTGCCTTAACAAAAGCAAAAGAGCCTCCTCATCGGAGACACTTCTCGACCGCGCTAAAATGCCGGCCGCGCGATTCACAGCTTTGCGCCTATCGAGCCGCTCCTGCAACCGTCGAACCGCCGCACCCGCGGCTTCTTTGTATGCCAGCAGTTCCAAGCGATTCAGCATCAGAGCCGCCTGCTGCGCCAGAACCCGCGCGAATCGCAATGGGCACTCCACGCTCTTCATGCGCGGCTCAAATAAGATGCGTAGCCGGCCCCATTCACGGGAGTTGGCGGCAATCAATCCGGTGGCGGAGCCCCGCGGCGCTGGAGCCTTTGAATCGTGCCACTCGAGCACTTCAACTTCGTCCTGACCGGCGTGCAGGCTGATCTCCACTCCGTGCAAGCCGCCTAGCCGCAAGGCCACACCGGCCAGCGCTTCAAGTCCCGATGCTGCATCAACGGCGGCTAATGCCAGACGTCCAATAGTTGTGACGGCTTCCTGCTCGCTTACCCGGCGCAGAGAGCGGAAAAGATTCGGTGATTGTAGTACGGCACTCATCGTGTATTCATTCCTTTGAAAATTCTGTTGGCTAAGGTTTAGGGCAGCGGGGTTAGCAACAACAACGGCAGGCCGGGCGGCCTTCATTCGGGGCACAAATGGCGTGAGGGGCCATAACTACCTAAATCCTATTGACATTGTGGTGATTTGTGCGAGAAAAGTCAATAGCTAATTTTGAGGGCTCCGTGAGAGTATTTCTTCAGCCTTCAGAAAGCTTCGCGACAGGAGCGAAGCGCCGGCCAACACTTCGACCGGCACGGACTCGTCTACCCCGTAAAAGCACTCTTTCTTAGCAGGATAAAAGACTTGCACCGTGCGCGCGATGGTGTCAATGATCCAGAACTCCAGCGTGCGGCAAGCGAAGGCTGCTGTATAACGCGAGAGGTTCGTCAATCGCCCTATCGGACCCATCGCAGCTTGTCCGAGCAGGGGCCAGCAAACAGCCAATCTTGCCACCAAAACGCATCCGAAAAACGTCCGACGCAGAATTACGTCATAATTGTTCGGAGGAGTCCAATCATGGCAACCGTGCGAATCTTCGCTGGCTTCTCCCTTATCTTTGCAGCCCTTGGTGCCGCCCAAACTCCAAGTGAAGTCAACTTCGACGGCCTGCGTGATTCAAATCCAGGCGCTACCTTCGACCATGGATATGTCGCCGCTTGGGACCTGCAACACGTCCACAGCGTTACCCTCTATGACCCCGAGGGCCGGAAAATGTTCGATGTCACATCCCTCAAACTTCCCGATGGGACCAAGACTACCGCGCCCAGTAGTGTTGCGGTCGATACTGACGGAGTATCGGCGATGGTTTACTGGGTTCAACGTGACCCTCGATCGGGGATCGCAGTCCTCGACAAGAGCGGCAATCAGACGCGAGTTGTTCAAACGCAACCGTTTCGGCGTCTCAGGTGTGTTTCGCGCCTGATCATTCCATCTGGACGTTCGGCGATCAGTGGAAAGACAGTGATCATCCGGTGCCTGATTTTATGACTTTCCGTCACTATTCGCGCGAAGGAACGTTGCTCGGTTCGTTTGTGCCCCGATCCGCGCTCCCGGCGTGGGAGGGCGGGGGGCTCGATCAAGCTGTCGGGCCGTTTGTCGGCCTTTGGAGGCTGCGGGCAATCAAAGATCGGATAGGTGCGGCACTACTCGTCGGCCCGCATAAGCAGGCGTGGGTGGAATTGGACTTGAACGGAGAATTGATTGGGCAATGGGTCTATATGGGCAGCATGAACGACTCGGTGTTTCCGTCCGCCTTCGATTCAACCGGCTTGCTATATGGAATGCACTCGATAGACCGGAAACGTGTCGGCATATCCGTATTCGACAAGTCCACGAGTACCTGGAAGCCGGTTCCCTCCCTTCCGAACGGTTTTCTTATCGGTGCCGACGGCACTCGCCTTGTGTATCAAAAGGGTGACACACTCCGATGGTTTGAGGGCCTTAACACGGAACTGAAGGAAAGAGCGGCTGTCAGTCAACCGTAGGCGCGCCCGTGCGCTGCCATGGTAAGCCACTCTACAAGCAGCGCCTGAACAAAAATGTGCGCAGGCCTAGCTGGAGCCACTAAAACTACTTCTCCATCGTGAAGTTCAAGGTGAAAGCCCGGCTCAGGATCTGGCAGTTCCAAGAACTGTTCCCAAGTGGTCAGCGCTTTGCCAAGAGTGCTCATGCGGATTCCCGTGATCATTATCGCTGACGAGCGCAGAACCCCGAGCGTCTAGCTGAGCCGCGACCGCAAGAGAGCACAGCGCATTTTCAGCGAAGCGCCACGCCATCAGGTATTTCATTCACGTGCCATGGCGAATGCCTGCAGCCCGCAAAGAGTTCGTTCCAGAAGCCGCTCTAGGTGGATCCCCAGACAGCGCCGCTTGGCGATTGCCAGTTCCGATAACCCACTTAACGTCCGCGATCGCACGATCGTTTCCGTGTGCGGCAAACCAGAAGTTGAGTGGCGGCGCATGGCCATACGAGTTCCATTTCGACCGCTCGTTGAGGGCGATTTGGAGTCGATTAACACCTAACGCTTCTCCTCAGCTAAGCCGATAAGGCGATCAGTAGTGAAGAGTTCGACCCAGTACCCACTTGTTTGCGTATTGGCAATCTATTGCGCACTTTTCTCTGTAGAGATTACGCTTTCCGTTTTCAGCAGCGGTCACCATCTTGTCTATCCTCTTGACGACACTTACATCTCCATGGCGATGGCGAAGCATTTCGCCGAGCATGGTGTCTGGGGCGTCACACCCTTCGGCTTCACCTCTGCAACGTCCACGCCACTTTATGTTCTCCTGGTTGCAACGTGCTATCGGTTTACCGGCGCGGCCGATTGTTGGCCATTAGTCCTAGCCTTCACTTCCGGCGCCTTTGCGATTCTCTTAGCGGATCGCATTTTGCCCAGGTCGTCAAAGGGTAGACTGATCGCGCTTCTTTCCATCGTTCTCCTCACACCGTTGGCTAGCATCGCCCATCTGGGAATGGAGCACACATTGCACATCTGCCTGACTCTGCTCTTTGCATGGCGGGCTTCCGTCGTAATTGGTAAAAGCAAACGCTTCGACTGGTTCCTCGTTCTGATCATTCCTCTGCTTGTAATGACCCGCTTCGAAGGTCTCTTTCTCGTTGGGATTGGCGCATTCCTGCTGGCGATTCGCCGGTCGTTTCTCTTAGCTGCGAGCCTACTCATGGCAGCCGCGCTTCCTGTGACCGCCTACGGCGCACTCGCCCTATCCCGTGGCTGGTTCTTTCTTCCGAACTCGCTTTTATTGAAGGGGACCAAGTTCGAATCGAGCTTTCTCATTAACATCCTTGTGATGAATTTTCACGCACTCGTTCTGCTACGAAAAGCTCCACATCTGATCGGTATCCTGATCGCTTTGGTAGCCATCTTGTGGGCGACAAGAAGAGCTGAAACCTGGGCACCCGGCAGGATTTTAGTTTGGCTAAGCTTGTTGTCCCTCATCGCTCACGTAGTTTTCGCCGATGTCGGCTGGATCTTTCGCTACGAAGCGTATCTCATCGTGCTCTCTATCGTAAGTATTGCCACAGCTTTGCCGCTCGTTGAAAGCTTACAGGCTAAAAAACTCGCTTACTCAGTTGCCATGATGGCGGCTGCGGTCTTGCTCGTCCGATCCTTTCGCATTTTTACGGAGATGCCGTCCATTACAAATGGCATTTATTCGCAGCAGTATCAAATGGGGCGCTTCGTTTCCCGCTATTATCAGTCGTCGTCAATCGCAGCGAATGACATAGGCGCAATCAACTACATGGCCGACCTCCACTTGTTCGATTTGGCGGGTTTAGCCGACACTGAGATCCTGAAACGCAAAAGGCTCAAAAGCTACACCACCAAAATAATTGACACCGAAGCATCAAGGAACGGAGTCCAAATTGCAATCGTCTACGATAGCTGGTTCTCGGACCAGCGACCGGCTGCCTTCGGAGGTCCGGCTCTGCCGCGCACTTGGCTGCGTGTTGGACGCTGGCGTACGCTTAACGCAGAACATCTTGGCAGCGATGCTGTTAGCTTCTACGCCGTGCAACCGAATGAGGAAAGCCGGCTCCGCGAGGCATTACGTGCCTTTCGCGAAATATTGCCCTCTGAAGTGACCGTCTTACAGGATTGAAGCATTGAAGCCCGGAAGAACCCAGTGGGTTCGAGGGGCCTTTTCGGGCTCTTGCAATAATTTTCCGGGATGGTCCTTTTTGTCAGTTACTGGCTACCTCATAACCGCCGCGACTTCTGGGGCTGTGTGGAGGGAGCGAAAGCCATAGCCTTACTCGCTCATCGCAACATCACAAAGATAACGTGTACGTTGACAGCCACTCTAAACTTGTGATAAATTCCTTTCACCAAACCACGGTCTCGCGGTTGGTTGCCTCGCTCTCCGGTCTCGGTCGACTCGAGGATCAAGCAAGGAAAGGTGGTTGCGCCATGTCTTCTGCACAACGATTCAGCCGGGTAGGTCTCTGCTTGGCGTTTATTTACTCCGCAAACGTCGCGTTCGCTCAAGTTGATGCTGGCACCATCCTGGGCACGGTTCGCGACAACACGGGCGCGGTGATCTCAGGCGCCACAGTCACTGTCCTCAACGAAGGCACCTCTTTCAGTCAAAGCACGCGAACGTCGACGTCCGGCGAATACGTTTTTACTCCACTCAAGATCGGCAAGTACTCGGTTGAGGTCGAATACCAGGGCTTCAAGAAACAGAAGCACACCGGACTCGCGGTCGACATCCAACAGCAGGTTGTTTCCAATTTTACGCTCACCGTCGGCGATGTAAGTACTGAAATTGACGTTACTGCCGCCCCTCCCATTCTGCAGACCGAAAGCGGCTCTGTAGGTCAGGTTATCTCCGGCCAAGTGATTAACGATCTACCCTTGAACGGGCGCAACTACACCTTTCTGGCCCGCCTCGTTCCAGGCGCCACCGTCGGTCAACCTGAAGGCCGCGGCCTGAATGCCAACGGCTGGTTTACCGCAAATGGCACGCGGCCGGCCCAGAACAATTACATGCTGGATGGCATCGACAACAACACCAACGACGTCGATTTTCTGGCAGGCGCGGCATACGTGCTCAAACCCCCCATAGACGCGATTGGAGAGTTCAAGCTGCAAACCAACAATTTCAGCGCCGAGTTTGGCCGCGCCGGCGGAGCCGTATTGAATGCTAGTATCAAGTCCGGCACCAATCAATTTCACGGTAGCCTTTGGGAGTTTCTGCGTAACGACAAACTGGATGCGAACGACTTCTTTATTAATGAGAGCGGTCAACCGAAAGGCGCTTTCAAGCAAAACCAGTTCGGTTTCACGGCAGGCGGCCCAATAATAAAGAACAAACTTTTCTTTTTTGGAGATTACGAAGGCACGCGCATCCGGCAGGCTGTTCCTGAGACGGGAAACACGGTCCCCACGCTGGCGGAACGGGACAGTGGCTTTACCAATTTTTCCGACCTGATCGCCCTGCAGAGCGGCTCACTGAATGACGCCACCGGCAAGTCTTATCCCCTCGGAACGATTTTCGATCCAGCAACCACCGCCAGCATTGGCGGCGGCCAGTACGTCCGTACGCCATTTGCGGGCAACATTATTCCGGCGAATCGTCTCGATCCGAACGCGGTCAAACTTCTCGACCTTTTTCCAGCACCTACTCAGTCGGGGCTCTACAACAACTACAACGTGAACGCCAACGCCTTTACTAACGTTAATGCCTTCGATGTCCGAGTCGACGAATATGCGACTGAAAAAGATCAGATTTTCGGGCGCTTCAGTTGGTCGCACAGCCCAAGTTTTGCCCCCCCTCCCTTCACCGGATATGCCGATGGTGGCAGCTATAACGATGGCAATCAAAATGTCGATACCATGGGGGCCGCTTTAAGCTATTCGCACTCGTTTACACCCACGCTCGTCAACGAAGCGCGCGTTGGATTCAATCGCGAACATACAACTAGAGATCAAGCATACGCGGACAGCACTACGAACATCCCCGCGATGTTTGGCATTGAAGGAATTCCGCAGCTTCCCGGCAACGGTGGTCTGCCCAACCTGGGGATTGGCGGCCTGAGTCAGCTCGGTTCAGCCGAATGGCTCATCGGAGATCGTTACAGCAATACTCTCCAGTTCACCGAAAACCTAACAAAGGTATATAAGACGCATACCTTCAAGGGCGGCTTTGAGTTACAGGAGATCTCCGCTCCCTGGCTGTCACCGCCATACTCGCGCGGCGCTTTCGACTTTAACGGCGAGTATACTTCTATTCCAAACGTCACAGACAGCAGCACCGGCCGCGCCCAATTTCTTCTTCTGCCAAGCGGCCCTGGCGATATTGGCGGAGCCGATTCAGTCTCGGCGTCGAATTTCGGCGATGTTGCCTTGGTGCGCTCCTATTACGGCGCATTCTTCCAGGACGATTGGAAAGTAACCTCTAAACTAACATTGAATCTTGGTGTACGTTGGGATTATTTCAGTCCAACCGGCGAAAAATATTCGGCGCAGGCTAATTTCGTCCCGGGTAATCCATTCAGCGGGGCTGAGTACATCATTCCGACGTCGCGGGAGAACGATCCCGCGTTGCCCGCCAGCTTTACCCAACTTCTCACTCAGGACGGCATCAAGCTCGTATATTCAGGTGCGTATGGCTCCGGTTTGAGCCAAGTGCAGAAAGACAACTTCGCACCGCGTTTCGGGTTTGCGTACCAGCTCACTCCGAAGTTTGTCGTTCGTGGCGGCTACGGCATTTACTTCGGGTCGTTTGAAAACCGCGGTGGGTATCCGAGCCTAGGTTATAATTTTCCGTTCCAGTACAGCTTCACGTTCCCATCCGCGAACTCCCAGTCGCCGGTTTTCTATCCAAACGGTACAACCGCCACACTGGAAAACGGCCTTGCCAGCGTGGCTTTGAACCCCGCTGCCGTCGATGCCGAAGGACTTAATCTGCGAGGTATTCAGCTGAACTACAAGACCCCGTATGTGCAGAGTTATAATTTTACTATCCAATACCAATTAAGTCGCGCCGATTCCATCGAGGCTGGCTATGTTGCATCTCTGAGCCGCCATCTCGAAACATTCGTCGGTACCAATCAACAATCGGAGCTCCTGCCGCTGGGTTACAATCCACAAAACTACATTCCCTTTCCCGACTTTGCCTATGGCTCCTCCTACGCCGATACCATAGGAACAGCAAACTATAACGCGTTGCAGACGAAGTATCAGCGCAAGATGGCGAATGGCCTTACAGCGCTCTTCTCGTATACCTTCTCGAAAACACTCAGCGATGCCGGCGATCTGCTGAGTAACGGCAATCTTGGGGGCTTCCGGGCTCCTGACCTCCCGAACTGGGGCATTCAAAAGGATATGGGGCTTGCGGCTTTCGACATACGCCATGCCATCTCTCTGAGCGGGTCATATGACTTGCCGTTTGGCAAAGGGCAGCCACTCATGAGCAACGGAAACCGCCCCATGCAATTTCTATTTGGCAACTGGAGCACCAATTTCATTCTCACGCTCGATACCGGGCAGCCGCTAACTGTTAATTGCGCGACTGCTACTGGCGCGGGAACCGGTTGTTTCGCCTTGCTCACTAGCGTCAACCCTTACAGCGGCCCGCACAACGTCGAGCAGTACTATAATCCGGCTGCATTCGCCACCCCGCCCGTTGTAACCTCAATTGGGCAAACTAACTATGCGCCCTTGGGCGGTGGGATCACTCAGGTGGATGGCCCTCCGCTTCACAGACTCGATTTCTCGGCTTTCAAAGCTTTTCCGTTAAACGAACGCATGCGCTTCGAGTTCCGCGCCGAGATTTTCAACCTTACCAACACACCCGCGTTTTCACAACCCGGCAATTTGAATTACCTCAATACCGCCACCTTCGGCCAGATCACCTCAACCCGGGATGCTCCCAACGACCCTCGTGAAATTCAGTTTGCATTGAAATTTTACTTCTAAACTAGACTGATAGCAGTTGCGGCCGGCGGCGTATCTGGCGCCACCGGCTGCGTTTTATGGACTGTCTCCTAATTCTTTTCTTCGCACTCTTCTCCCAATCTACTCAGCCTCCTGACAATCCATTTATCAACGATGTCCGGCTCCATCCAGACAGTTTCTCAAGCAATCATCGTCTCGGCGAATATTATCTAAAACAGAATAGTCTCGCTGCTGCCATCCCTATCTTGAAAAAGCCCACCAACTCAATCCGGCCGACTACATCAATGGTTATGATCTCGCGTTGGCATATCTGCAACTCAAGTCGATGGACAAAAGCCGCCAGATCGTCAACGAACTGATCAAGCAGGAGGACAAAGGAGAGCTTCACAACTTGCTCGGGGATATCGAGGAAACGGACGGGCACGTCAGGGAGGCTGCCCATGAGTACGAGCTCGCCGCCCGCATGGATCCGACTGAAAAAAACCTTTTTGATCTGGGAAGTGATCTCTTGAATCATCGCGGCCTCGAGCCTGCTCTCAAAGTGTTCGATTTTGCCGTGAAACGTTATCCTCAATCGGCTAAACTGCGCGTCGGATTAGGAATTAGCTATTATTCTTTGGGCCGCTATGACGACGCGGTGCAAACACTATGTGAGGCCGTTGATCTGGACCCGCGCGACACAAAAGCGCTGGACTTCCTCGGCAAGATGGATGACATTTCTCCCCAATACGCCGACGAGGTCACAAAGCGCCTTTTCGTCTTTGCACGCAACTATCCAACCAACGCAGCAGCGCAGTACTACTATGCGTTGAGTCTTCGCAAACGAACGGCCGCTCCATCCACTGATAACGATCGCGTCGCCGAGCCCTACTTGCTGCGTGCCATTGAGCTGAACCCAGACTTCACCGACGCACACTACGAACTGGGCCTCCTCTATCAGGATCTGGGGGAAAACAGAAAAGCGATCGGACAGCTTGAGATTGCCATTAAACACCGCCCAAACCTCGTACAAGCGCACTACCATTTGGCCCAGCTTTACAAGAAAGTCGGCCGGCCGGATCTTGCCGGCCAGGAGTTCTCCCGCTTTGAGGCGTTGAAGGCCGGCGTGAAATAGGCGGTTTGAAACTTGTTTTATCGCTGCCGATCCGGCCAGAAACTCTGGCAGTGGGGTTCACGGCTCAATAGCAGCCGGCCTACTCGGGCCTCTTCAACCACTTGACACTCTTCGGCTGCATATTCTGGCAGCGAATCGTATCGTCCACTCCGGAACTAATATCGGCGCAAGCATTCTCCGTTGCCGAACGCAAAGCGCCAGCCTCGCTCTTCGCATTCACCGTCTTACAGGTAGATTGGCCGCTAAATGTCATGCAAACCTCTACGCGGTATCGCGGCCCATGCAAAGTGGAGTACGCCAGCAGGGCGATAAAGCCAATCACGAACAGCGCAATGATCAGGCCAATCTTGTTCAGAGCACACCCTCGTGGAAGTAACTGCCCATCGCGCGGAACTTCGCAAAGCGCTCCTTCACCAAAACTTCCGGTGAATGCCCCGCCAACTCCGCCAGAGCTTCCTGCAAGGTCGCACGCAATGCGTTAGCCGCCGCTACCGGATCATGCTGTGCGCCACCCGGCGGTTCCGCCACAATCCCGTCAATCAGCCCGATCTCCAGCAAATCCGTGGCCGTCATGCGTAATGCAGCCGACGCCTCGGGCGCCTTGGTGGAATCGCGATAAATAATCGCAGCGCAGCTTTCGGGCGAGATCACGCTATAGTACGCATTCTCGAGCATATACACCCGGTTCGCCACTCCAATACCCAACGCGCCGCCACTGCCACCCTCGCCAATGACTACACTCACAATCGGGCACCGCAAACGCGACATCTCCCGCAAATTGTACGCGATTGCTTCCGCCTGCCCGCGCTCTTCTCCATCAATGCCCGGATACGCGCCCGGCGTGTCGATCAGCGTAATAATCGGCCGCTGAAACTTCGCCGCCAGTTGCATGATCCGGATCGCTTTGCGGTAGCCTTCGGGCTTCGGCATGCCGAAATTCCGCAGCAACTTCTCTTTCGTATCGCGGCCTTTTTGATGCGCCACAATCATCACCGGCTTGCTGTCGAAAAAAGCCATGCCCGCCAGGATTGACTTGTCGTCGCCGAATGTGCGGTCGCCATGAATCTCCGAGAATTTCGTGAAGATCGCCTGAATGTAATCGCGGGCGTGCGGTCGCTTGGGGTGACGCGCCAGTTGCACGCGCTGCCAGCTTTGCGCAACACGCGGGTCTTTGTGTTCCGCAGGCTTTGCGGGCGGCGCTACAGGCTCTGGGTTCTCTTCGTCGGCGGGCATTCGTTCGTCAGCCACTAGGTTAGCTTGCCAGGATCTCTAAAGACTCAGGTCCGCAGATCTTTTCCAGTTCGGCGCGAAATTCCTTGTCCGGCCGTACCTTGCTCCTCACATCCATAACCACCGAAAAATCGCGTGGCTTCTCCAACCGCAGCCGCACCTCCGTCGCCCCATGCTTCCGTACAAAAAGTTCGTTCAGCGCATCCGCTTTTGATACCGCCGCTTCGTCTTTCAGCCAAACACGAATCGAAATCAGCGAAGGCAAGTCCACTCGCGCCTCTTCCAGGTTCACCATTTCCTGAACAGATAGCTTCGGCGGCGCGCCTTCTTCGGTTAGCACCGATGCGCGTACAAACACCGCCGCATCTTCGCGCAGCGCACCCAGCAATTCTTCGTATCGGTTGGCAAAAACCATAGCGTCTACCGTTCCGCGCCCGTCGTCGATCTTCATCGCCGCCCAATACTTGCCTTCGCGATTCGTCTTTCGCAAAATGCCCGTCAGAATTCCGCAGAGCGCCACCGGCGTTCCCTTGTCCAAATCTTCCAGCTTATCGGTAAAGTGTGTGGCCAAATCGGTCACCTTGTCTTTGAAGCGGTCCAGCGGATGGCCCGAAACATAAATTCCCAAAACCTCTTTCTCACCCGCCAACTTCTGTTCCATCGTCCAGTCGGGCAGCTTCGCTAACGGATACTCGCTCGCTTGTTCGTCCTCCGCGTTTCCAAAAAGCCCGTGCTGCCCCATCTCGCGGTCTCGCGAAGCGCGCATACCCGATTCAATCGCCCTGTCCAGTGCTTCGGTAAGCTGCGCGCGATTCGCGCCCGTCGAATCCAACGCCCCGGCCTTTACCAGGCTTTCAATCACTCGCCGGTTCACGTTACCCAGATTGATGCGGTCACAGAATTTGTAAACAGATGTGAACCCGCCGCCTTCCTCCCGTGCCTTCACAATCGCTTCTACCGCGCCCTGCCCGACATTCTTCACCGCTCCCAACCCAAAGCGAATCGCTTCGCCCGCCGGCGTAAAGTTCAAATCGCTTTGGTTCACATCGGGCGGCAACACCAGCAAACCCATTTCCTTGCATTCGTTGATGTACTTAACAATCTTCTCGCTGTTCCCCGATTCCGAAGTCAGCAGCGCCGACATGAACTCAACCGAATAATGCGCTTTTAGATAAGCCGTGACGTAGGCTAGAAAAGCATATGCCAGCGAGTGCGACTTGTTGAAACCGTACCCAGCAAACTGCTCCATCAAATCGAAAATTTTTACGACTTTCTTCGCAGGCAAGCCACGCGCCGTCGAGCCCGTCACAAAACGCTCGCGCTGTTTCGCCATTTCATCGGCTTTTTTCTTACCCATGGCGCGCCGCAGCAAATCGGCATCGCCCAGCGAATAGCCCGCCAGCTTGTTTGAGATCTGCATCACCTGCTCTTGATAGAGAATGACGCCATAGGTCTCCGCCAGAATCAGTTCCAGTTCCGGTACGTCGTATACGACCGGTTTGCGGCCATGCTTGCGGTCGATAAAGTCCGGAATCATGCCGCCTTGAATCGGGCCTGGGCGGTATAGCGCGTTCAGCGCGCACAGATCTTCAATGCGGTCTGGCTGATAGCGCCGCAGTACATCCTGCATGCCCGGCGATTCAAACTGAAAGACACCGCTCGTGAAACCGCTCGAGAAGATTTTCTGGTACGTAAGCTTATCGTCGAGCGGCAAATCTTCAATCACGATTGTTTCGCCGCGATATTTCTGAATCAGCTTCATTGCCTCTTCGATAATCGTGAGAGTCGTCAGGCCCAGAAAATCCATCTTCAACAGGCCGAGCTTTTCCAGCCCAACCATGTCATACTGCGTCACAATTTCCTGTTTGTTCGTGACGAACAACGGCACCAGCTCGCGCAGCGGGACCGACGAAATAACCACTCCCGCCGCGTGCATACCCGCGTTGCGGCACACGCCCTCAAGCTTCATGCTGATATCCAGAACTTCTTTAACGCGCGGCTCCTTCGAAGCCACACTCTTCAGCTCCGGATCTTCAATTGCTTGTTCCAACTTGATGTTCAGCGTTTTAGGAACGAGCTTTGAAATCCGGTCCACTTCCGCGAACGTCATGTCCAGCACGCGGCCCACATCCTTGATCGCCGCCTTAGCCGCCAGCGTGCCGAACGTGATGATTTGCGCCACTTGCTCGCGGCCATATTTTTCCGTGACGTATTGAATCACTTCGCCGCGCCGGTTGGTGCAGAAATCCACATCGATGTCGGGCATGCTCACGCGCTCCGGATTCAGGAAGCGTTCAAACAGCAAGCCATACTCAAGCGGATCCACATCGGTAATTTCCATCGCGTAACAAACCAAGCTGCCGGCCGCCGAGCCGCGCCCCGGACCCACGGGTATTCCCTTTTGCTTCGAGAACCGGATGAAATCCCACACAATCAGCAAGTAGCCCGGGAATTTCATCTGCTGGATTGTGCGAATTTCGAAATCCAGCCGCGCTTGGTATTCCGCTAAATCATGTTTCAGGCGGCCCTGGTGCCGCAGCGCTTCCAGCCGCGGCCGCCTTTTTTCAAAGCCTTCGCGCGCCACATACGCGAAATAGCTGTCCAGCGTCTGCCCTTGCGGCACATCGAAGCGCGGAAACGGATCGTCCACCGCCTTGAGCTCTACATGGCAGCGTTGCGCAATATCCCACGTCCGGTCCAGAGCATGTTCCACTTCGCCGAACAGCTTCAGCATCTCCGCGCGCGATTTCACGTAGAATTCCGGCGTCGAAAAACGCATCCGGTTCTCGTCTTTCATCGTCTTGCCGGTTTGGATACACAGCAGAATCTCATGCGCGCGCACATCATCGTGCTCCAAGTAGTGCGCATCGTTCGTGGCTACCAGCGGAATCCCGGTCTCTTTCGACAGCCGGCATACCCC
Organism: Bryobacterales bacterium; assembly: GCA_003167495.1. Taxonomy (GTDB): domain Bacteria; phylum Acidobacteriota; class Terriglobia; order Bryobacterales; family Bryobacteraceae; genus Bog-105. The sequence continues at coordinate 29,004 of PMSX01000289.1, forward strand.
TGGCATCACCAGCTTGTCTTGCTCCAGCCCGTGATCCTGCAATTCCAGGAAAAAGTTATTCTTCCCGAACAGATCTGCGTATTCATTCGATAAGCGGCGCGCTTCTTCGTACTTGTCCCCCATCAGCGCTTCGTTGACATCGCCCCGCAAGCAGGCCGACATGCCAATCAGCCCCTTCGCGTGCCGCGCCAGCAGATCCTTATCTATACGCGGCTTATAGTAGAAGCCATCCAGGAAGCCAGTCGAAACCAGGTTGATTAAGTTTTTATAACCCTCTTGGGTCTCAGCAAGCAGAACCAGATGATTGTACCGGTCCGAGTCGCTTTTCGTCTTGTGGCCCTGCTGCGAAACATATACTTCGCAGCCAATCACCGGTAGAATGCCATGCGCCTTGGCTTCTGTATAAAACTCCACCGCCCCGAACAGATTGCCGTGATCTGTCATGGCGATAGCGGGCATCTTCTGCCGTTCGGCTATCGACATGAGCTTCTTTATGTCGCAGGCCCCGTCGAGCAACGAATAATCGGTATGGCAGTGGAGGTGAACGAATGGACGTTCGGGCATGTTCTCTCTATTTTACGTTCTGGCCCGAATCAGGTACCAGTTGACGTGGAGTGGTAACAAAACGTTAATCCAAATGTAACTATCCTCCTATAACTTGGGTAGAGTTTTTTCGTTTTCGGGCTAACTCTGCATTTGAATTAAGGAGCATATGAGGAAAAGTTTCGTCTTGACGGCAATTCTCCTGGCGGGCTTCGGAGTGAATTCTCTATTCGCTCAGAACGTTACAACAGGCGCGGCAGATGCCAGCGCGGGCGATTTAGAATCGCTGAAGGCACGGATTTCCGACCAGCAAGCACAGATTAAGAAGTTGCAGCAAGCGGTAGAAGAACAACAGAAGCTTCTGGAACGCGCGTTGCAAAACGCGGCAACCGCGCAACCGGCTGCAACGCCGGCTGTGGCTGCGTCTCCGCAACCGGTAAGCACAAGCAATGGAACGGCGGTTGTCGCAGCATCTACGACAAACGTCGCCGGTCCTGTGAGACTGGTTCCAGCTCTAGGAGGGCAGCCGCTCGCATACCCGGCGCGGCAGGATCCTGATGCCACCTCTGGCAATGCGAGTCCCTGTTCCGAAGGAAGTCCATCACCCACGTTTATCCATCTGGGAAACGTCTGTATCGTCCCAATTGGGTTTATGGACTTGACGGGACTATGGCGCAGTGAGAACGCGGGGTCGGGTATTGGCACAAACTTCGGCAGCATTCCGTACAACAACACGGTCGCTGCTAAGAACTCCGAGCTCCGCTTCTCTCCGCAAAACTCGCGCATTGGTTTTCGGATCGATGGCGATTGGAAGGGAACGCATTTCATCGGCTACAACGAATTTGATTTCCTGGGCACCAGCGGTGCCACCAATCTCACGGTCACAAACGGCGCTTTCGTTCCACGCCTCCGCCTCTTTTGGGTCGATGTGCAAAAAGGCAAAGTTGAGTTTCTAGCGGGACAGAGCTGGAGCATGCTCACGCCTAATCGCTCTGGGATTTCAGCCTTGCCCGGCGACATCTTCTACTCGCAAGTCATGGACGTAAACTACATGGCTGGGTTAACTTGGACCCGCCAACCAGGCGTGCGTGTCCTTTTGCACCCAAGTGAAAAGGTAACCTTCGGTCTCTCGTTCGAAAACCCGGATCAGTACATGGGTGGGGCTAACGGCAGCACCGCCATCACGCTACCGTCTGCTCTTAGCTCGCTTGCCGGCTCGCAGCTTGACAACGGTGGTTCCATTACCGCCACCGTCAGCGGCACCACCGTTACGGCGGCCGCCAATACAGTGCTCGCGACTCCAACTGTATCGCCGGACATTATCGCCAAAATTGCGTTCGACCCTACGTCTCGCTTCCACTTTGAAGTCGCCGGTATCGAGAGCCAGTTCAAAATTTGGAATCCTAACACCGGTAAGGCTCTGGGCGCGGGTCAACACTTCAGCACATCGGGCGCCGGCGTTCAAGTCGGTCTCAATGCCGCCGTTACTAAAGGCTTCCGTTTGATCAGCACTAACTATTGGAGCGACGGTGGGGGCCGTTATCTCTTCGGCCAGGCGCCGGACGTGATTGTCCGTTCTAACGGATCACTCAGTGCCGTGCACTCCGGCGGTACCGTCGATGGCTTCGAAGCGACCATCAAGAAGACTCTGTTGTTTGCCTACTATGGCGGCATTCTGATCGAAAGGGACGATGCCATCGACACCACTGGAAAATATATCGGCTATGGTTACCCGGGGTCGAGCCAGAACCGCGTCATCCAGGAAATTACGGGTGGCTTTAATCAGACGTTTTGGAGGAACCCGAAATTTGGCGCTATCAGCCTGATTGGGCAGTATGAATATGCGACGCGCGATCCTTGGGCTGTGGCAGCGGGCTCGCCGAAAGCCGCCAACGACAGCACAATCTACCTCGACGTTCGGTACACTCTGCCTGGCAGCACTCCGAAGTTCTAAACTCTGTAAGTGTAAGTAGTATGGGAGGGGCGGCGCAAGCCGCCCCTCTCTGCTTTTGTGCCGGCTTTTAGAGCCACGACCGTGAGGGAGTGTTTGCCGGCCTGAGTCCGAACCTTCCCTTTCATTCGAAAAGCGCTCGCGCCAAACTCGAAGCGCCATAGCCCGTAGCCGCCTTTTGAACCAAGGGCTACTTCCCCACCGCTGCTTGCCTCAAAGTTTTATCTCTGCCCGCAAAATAAAAACGCCCTCGGTGTGACCCAAGGGCGCATTGTTTATTTTTTAGAACCCGCTAGCGCGGGCAATCAGTGTTACTTCTTTTTCTTAGCAGGGGCCTTTTTCGCGGCCTTCTTCGCTGCTTTTTTAGTTGCGTTCTTCATCGTGTGATTCTCCCTAACGTATAAATTTGCGATCTTATGCAGATCGCAGTCGTGATTCATATATAAGATGGTTCGCGGCACAAGTCAAGAAAAAAATTCACTTGACGCGTTTTGGAGACCAAATTGCCATCCAAATGTCCAAAACGTACACCTTATTTTATGTTTTACGCCCTTGATGGCCGCAACACCGGCGCCGAAGCACGGCCGCCAGACAACAGCCGAACTCCGCGTCTTGCGCGAGTTCCTGCAACCGCTGGAAGGTGTCCGTCGTCCAGTTGCATGAAACCTTCTTCTGATAGAGGATAGAACTAGAAGTGAGCAGAGCCTTTCGCGTCGTATGCGGATCGATGACCATGGCTGCTTGTATTTTTTTCGCCGGCGGATGCGGAAAAAAGAACAAGCGCGTTGCCGCCGTGCCTTCTGCTCCCGCCCGCGCTGCGGCCTCTAGCGCTGCTCCCAAGCAGCCTGCAACGCAACTAGCCCCGCTGCCCATCGGCTATATAGAGGAAGGCGTTGCCAGTTGGTACGGCATCCCCTATCACGGGCGCAAAGCGGCCGACGGTGAAACCTACGATATGGAAACGCTCGTCGCCGCCCACCGCGTCATGCCCTTCAACACTTGGCTCAAAGTCACCAACCTCACCAACAACAAAAGCGTCGCCGTTCGCATCATCGACCGCGGACCATTCGTCGATAACCGCATCATCGATCTTTCAAAAGCCGCCGCACGCCAGATTGATCTGCTCGGACCAGGCATCGGACGCGTCCGCCTCGAAGTCATTGCCGCACCCGCCGATATCCCAGCCGATGATTTCTATGCAGTCCAGGTGGGCGCATTCTCCGTCTATGAAAATGCCGAACACGTGCGCGCCGATTTTGCTCAGCGCTTTGGTTCCGCAAAATTAGTCCCCATGCAAGGCACTCTGCCGCGCTGGCGGGTGCTCGTCGGAAAAGAAGCCACTGTAGAAGGCGCGCAACGCTTAGCCGCTACCCTAACCGCCCAGACACGCGACGTTTTCGTCGTGCGTTTAGATGAGAAGCTTCCCACACCCGCTCTGCAACCACCTCCCGCGGTTGTCGAATCCAAGAAGGTTTGGCAAACTCCCGACAACGTGACCTTCGACCCGCGCCAAGCCCAACCCCTCACAACTCCACCGCAACCGCCACCGAACTAACCGCTCGGCGAGAACTTCACCCCACACGCGCCACTTCCTTTTGAGGGTTTACACAGACCCCAAGAGCGACCCGTGACGCCACAAACCGCCCTCGATGCATCGCCATTAAATACCTTGGTCGGAAATTCTACCGCCATCCGACAGGTGCAACGACTTGTTACGCGCATGGCCAAGTCTCGTTACCCCGTCTTAATCCTAGGTGAGACCGGTACCGGTAAAGAAGTCGTCGCGCAAGCTATTCACAACCTGGAAGGAAAAGGGCGCTTTGTCGTCGTCGATTGCTCTTCCCTCGTCGGTCCCCTAATGGAAAGCAATCTCTTCGGCCACCGGAAGGGATCCTACACGGGCGCCCACGCCGACAAACTCGGCCTACTCGACGAAGCCAACGGCGGAACCGCCTTCTTCGATGAAATCGGCGAACTCCCGCTCGATCTGCAGATGAAGCTGCTCCGTGTCTTGCAGGAAAAGGAATACCGCGCCATCGGCGCCATCGCCACCCGCAGTTCAAATTTTCGTGTCATCGCCGCGACCAATCGCAATTTGGAACTCGAAGTTGTCGAAAAGCGCTTTCGCCAGGACCTCTATTTCCGGCTCAACGTCATGAAGCTCCGCTTGCCACCCTTGCGTGAACGGAAAGAGGACATCCCGCCACTGATTGCGCATTTCTTGCAGCGTCACGGCAACGGCCACAAAGTACCCGCTGAAGTCATGGATCAGTTCTGCGAATACGAATGGCCGGGAAACGTTCGCGAATTGGAACACACCGTGCAAACCATCGTGGCCATGAACACCGGCCCCTGGATCACCGTCGCCGATTTGCCCAGTGCGTTGATCCATTCCATTCGCGAGAAAAATGCTCATTCGGCCGGGACGTTTCCTTTCAACCAAGACCCCGTAGATAATGCCGATCCCGGTTCCACCGTCATTCCCCTCGACGAACTCGTAAAAGTCGCCATCAAACGGGCCCTTCGCGTCACCAAAGGCGACCGCACTATGGCCGCCAATCTCCTCGGCATCGGCCGCACCACTCTGTACCGCAAGCTCAAAGAGATGGGAATGTGAAACTGAAGGCGTGCGAATCGCCCTCGATGCCACTTACTCAATCGATAAGCATCCCTCCGGCATCGCCGTCTATTCACGCGAAATTCTCGATGGACTCGCCGTGGCCCATCCAGACGATTCTTTCCTTCACTGCTATCGGCCCAAGCAGTATCGCGCGGCGCCTCTTCCCCGTCACCCCAACGTCGAAAAAAAGACACTACTCCCTCTGCTCTGCGGCGCCTTCATGCGGCCAAATCTCTTTCATGCGCTGAACCAACGCGCTGATCGGCGCCTCGGCCGCCGCGTCATCACAACCTTTCACGATTTGTTCGTCCTCACGGGCGAATACTCCACCGCCGAATTCCGTAGCCGCTTCGCCAAGCAAGCCCGCCTCGCCGAACGGAATTCAGATATGATCATCGCCGTATCCCAGTTCACCGCCAATCAGGTGCATGAACTGCTCGGCGTTCAGCCTTCCCGTATACGTGTTATTTCCCATGGCGCTCATCCACCGGCACTTCTGCCGCGCGCCGAAGAAAAAATGATTCTCTCCGTCGGCGCTATCCAACTTCGCAAAAACACGGCGCGTCTCGTCGCAGCGTTCGAATCTCTGCCGAGTGACTGGCGTCTTGTCCTGGCTGGCGCCGCTTCTGGCTTTGGCGCTCGAGAAATTCTAGACCGCATCGAAGCCAGCCCGGCCCACGACCGCATTCGCGTCGCGGGCTACGTTTCGTCCGACGAGTTGGAACGTCTCTACGCCCGCGCCGCCGTCTTTGCCTTTCCCTCGCTTGATGAAGGCTTCGGCATCCCGGTTCTCGAAGCCATGGCGCACGGCCTGCCCGTTGTGACGTCAAACCGCTCGGCATTGCCGGAAGTCGCGGGAGAAGCCGCACTCCTCGTCGACCCGACCGACGTCTCCTCCATCGCCGCCGCACTTTCGGACCTGATCGCCTACCCCGAACGCCGCCACTTGCTCGCACAAGCCGGCCTGGCCCGCGCGCAATCCTTCCCCTGGCACCGCGCCGTCACCGAAACCTACGCCGTCTATCGCGAATTGCTCAGCTAGTCACCGACCGTCGTTAGTTATATTGGCGCCCGGCCGGACAGTGCCGTACATCATAATCGGTACCCAAAGATCGGCGGAATTCAGCACAGTCCCTCCGAAGTCTTTGGCGCAACTCCCACCACTGCGTGGAAACGGAATTGAGGGTTAGTTTGCTTCCCACGATGTTCAGGTCAGAACGGCGTGGGAGTTCGGCGTTGATCTTCCTCCGGAACAAGGGTGCGCCCGCGCACGGCGTCTACACCCAATACGGAGAAATAGTTTCCCGAAACACGTTGGGCTTGCAGAATGTCGCCGGAGACTACCTCCGCGCTTGCACTGCTGGCGGTCAACGTCACGCGAGCGCCGGCGAACGCGGCGAGGAAAAGAGCTGGGATCTCGCTGATTGACGTAGTCGGGATAGGAGAAGACACCAAAGGACCATTCGTTCTCAACGGTGCGGTAAGCACTCACAACTTGGCTTGGGTCCCCCAGCGGAATCGTTGAACAGCCAAAACACCGCCGCATTAACCCCGATTCCGAAGGCAAGCGTGAGGACCGTCGTCATGCTGAAATTGGGCGGTTTCACAAGCTGGCGGAAGGTGTAACGTAGGTCGTGAAAGAGAATTATTCGGAACCACCAATCACCGCAACGCCGTGCAATGCCAAAGCGTCGCTACCGCAAGTGATTCAAGGCGAGCCCATTGGCCCCGATAAAGATCTTGTCAGTTGGCGATGCGTGCGGGTTCAAGCTGGCCTATTCCGAAGCTGAACATGCTCTCCGGCATGAGGTTACGGCGTCAGCACCCGGATGTCGCCCAGATTGCGGTAATCCTCCGCGTAGTCCAACCCATAACCAACCACAAACTCGTCCGGAATTCGAAATCCGATATACTTCACGTCCACTGGCGCCAACCGCCGTTCAGGCTTATCCAAGAGCGTGGCAATGGCGAGTGACTTCGGGTGCCGCTGATCCAGGAGGCGCTTCAGATAGCTAAGCGTTACACCGCTATCGATGATGTCCTCCACAATTAGCACCTGTTGGCCTTCGATATTCACGTCCAAATCGCGCGTGACCTTGACTTGGCCCGAGGTTGTTTTTTCGCTGCCGTAGCTGGAAATCGCCATGAATTCGATGCGCACAGACGGCCGTTTTAGTTCGCGAACCAAGTCGGCTACAAAGATAAAGGCCCCTTTTAGAATCGAAACGATGTAAATGGGGCCTTCGGGATAGTCCTCTTCAATTTGCGCGGCCATCTCACGGACGCGCTTTTGAATCTGTTCTGAAGAAATGAGTACACGTTCGGCTGAACCTGACATGAAAGACAAGTCTACCGTTGCGCTATACGGACGATTCGCGTGCTAGCGGTGCCCAGGTGAATGTGCGGTGCTGTCGCCGATCCTGGAACCGCTGCGCGAAAGGCAATATACGGAATCTGGTGATCTTCGAGAAAGTGCCGCAACCAGATGCCTTCCGGCTCTTCCGGATTGAGTCCAACGTCGATCTTGCCGTGGTGATCGAGCCCTAGCGACTGGTGTAAAGCCGTCTGCCCCCGCGCCGTCACGGGCAGCGGGTAGTGAAACTGCTGCTCGAATCCGGTGGCGATGGCTTCGAAGTCGTTCTTGTCGAAATGGCCGCTGCCATCGAA
>PMSX01000070.1 GCA_003167495.1 Bryobacterales bacterium
TCAACATGAATCGGTCCACACTGGCGTCGTCCCCCAAGTGCGACGGAGAGTTCAAGAGACAGGACACCGTTAAATGATAAATCATTCCATTCAATGTAGGAAGTTTTTCCGGGCGCGCAGGCCAAGAACTCTATCGTGCTGTGAGTGTAAGGCTTTGCAAGATGAGCACCACCTATGAGGCGGATAATATCATCGCCGTTAAATTTTTCTAGCTTTTTTCTATTGTAAGCGCTTGTAGTTTGGTGTAGCCTGTTCTAAACCCTTTTAATTGGGAGGGGAATTCACAGGAGAGTTGTATGCAAAAACCGTGTCTCGTTTTTGTTTTGGGCGCCATTTCCAGCCTGGCGGCCTTCGCCCAGACAGCCACAGTTCTTGGCACAGTTACCGACCCAAGCGGCGCCGTTGTGCCCACCGCAACCATCACGATCACGAATACAGCTACCAGCGCTAAACGCGTGATCCAGACCAATTCCACCGGAAATTACGTCGCTCCCGAACTGCCCATCGGCCCGTATTCAGTGATGGCCGAGTCCCCAGGCTTCAAGCGATACGAACGCACCGGACTTAAGCTCGACTCTAACGACGTAGTGCGGGTCGATGCCATCCTACAAGTGGGACAAATCTCGGAAAGTGTTACTGTCGCGGCGGAAGCGGTCAAGGTGGAATCCGACTCCAGCGAGATAAGTGACTTGATTTCCGGCTCACAAGTTCAGGAACTAGCGATTAACGGCCGGCATATGGCGGGCCTCGCCATTCTGACGCCGGGCGCTTCCTCTGACTTGCCCGATTTCAACTTGCCCGTCTCGGTAAATGGCAGCACTAACATCAGTTTCAATGGCCAGCGCGAGGAACATAACGTCTGGATGATCGACGGTGGGGAGAATTACGACCGCGGCTGCGGTGGATGTGTAACGATGATGCCCGCCGTCTCGGCTATTGCCGAGTTCAACACTATCACGAGTAACGGCGCCAGCGATATTGGCATCGGTTCCGGCGGCAACATCAACATGGCCATCAAGTCAGGTACGCGTGATTTTCATGGCGAGATCTACGAATACTTTCGCAACGATGCGATGGACGCCAATAATTACTTTTCGAACCTTGCCGGCCAACCCGTGTCCGAACTGCGCTATAACATCTACGGCTGGAACGTAGGGGGCCCGGTGTTTATTCCGGGCTTGTACAACAAGGACCGTAAGAAGACGTTCTTTTTCTGGAACCAGGAATGGCGCAAATTCGTTATCGGTACGCCAATCCCGCTCTCCAACGCAGTCCCGCAAGCGCAGCGCAATGGCGATTTCAGCGCTCTAAGCACACCGATCATGGTGCCGAATACCGGCGACGCCGCCCAGAACGCAAAGTTTGCCTCTTTAGGTCTGACTCCGGGCACGCCGTTTCCAGGAAATCAGATTCCTGCGTCGTTAATCGACCCGAACGCGGCGCTGTTTTTCGCGTCCGGCGCCATGCCGCTGCCGAACGCGCCTAACAACCAGTACACAACGGCAAAGGGCGTGCCCACCGACGTGCCAGAGACCCTTCTGCGTTTCGACCATTACTTCAGTGACAAGCTGTCGCTGATGGGCCACTACATCCATGACAACACCGACCAACAAGTTGCCACCTCTCTTTGGAGCAGCGACACCTATCCAACCATTGGAACGAACTTCAAGAATCCATCCTGGGGCGGTGTCGTGCATCTCACAGAATCCATCAGTCCCACTCTGTTGAACGAGGTAGCCTTCAACCTCAACGGTAACTGGATCGATCTCACTCCCATCGGCATCTACAAGCAACCCGCCGGCTGGAGCGCAACCTCGCTATTTGACCACAATGCTCTGAACCGCCTGCCCACCATCAGCCTCGGCGGCAGTTACGGAGTTAACTACGACCCCGCCTCATGGCCGTGGGGAAATGCCGCATGGGACAAACAGGTTCGCGACGACGTTTCTTGGACCAAGGCTGCGCACAGCATGAAGTTCGGCGGCCAATTCATGCGCTATTCGAAGAATCAGGATATCTTCGGCGATACGCAAGGTGACTACACCTTTGACGGAAGCTTTACTGGAAATGCAGTGGCCGATATGCTTCTCGGCTACGCCAAGAATTACAGCCAATTGGATCTTGAAGACAGTACTCATACGCGTACTACGACAGCGTCGTTTTACTTCACTGACAACTGGCGCGTGAACAAACGCTTGACGCTCAATCTGGGAGCACGTTGGGAGATCATTCCCCACGCCTATGATGTAGAAAATCGTTTGTCGAACTTCTATCCCAATCTCTACAACCCGGCCGACGCCGCCCAAATCAGCCCAAGCACGGGCGCTCTTAACACGGCCGGCCCGGGCTTTTCCACAGTCCCGAATGTCCCGCTCGGAAACATCCCCTTTTACTTGAACGGCCTGATTGTAGCCGGAAAGGACGGCACGCCCCGTGGCATGGTGCAGAACGACTATGGAACGGTTGGTCCGCGTGTGGGCTTTGCCTATGATTTGACAGGAAAGGGCAAAACAATCGTTCGCGGCGGGTATGGCATGTTCTACGAACGCGTTCAAGGAAATGACGTGTACAACATGGGCCCGAATCCGCCCTTCGGCTACAGCCCGAGTCTGAGCAGCGTCTCCTTTTCTAACCCCAACCTCAGCATCATCAACGGGCAGGCGGCCGCCGTCCCCAGTTACCCCGCCACCATTACCGCACTCTCCTACAACAACTACCAACCTCCCACTTCGGCACAGTGGAATTTCGGCGTTCAGCAGCAACTTTCCGAGCGGTCGGTGTTAAGCGTGGCTTACGTGGGCAACGCCGATTACCATCAGCGCGACGAACGAGAAATCAACGATGTTTCGCTCAGCGACCCCAACCGAGCGGGTATCATCTCTGGAGCGTACATCGCGAACTTAGACCGCCCATATCTCGGCTACAGCAACATCCTCTTAGGAGAAAGCGCAAGCAACACTCACTACGAATCGTTACAACTCAACTACCGCCTTGACAATTGGCGCGGTTTGACATTCCAGGGTTCGTATACTTGGGCCCACAACTTGGGCATCGCACCGGGAGGCGGCGGAGACTTTAATACCCTCTCCGACCCTTATAACCGCTACTATGACTACGGGCCGACCGGACTCGATCGCCGTCAGGTATTAGTGCTGAACTACATTTACGCTTTTCCTTTCTTCAAGGATGCCAAAGGCGTTACCGCTGCAGCGCTCGGGGGTTGGACACTGTCGGGTATAACGCTTTGTGAAACTGGCTTACCGCTCAATCCAACCATGAGCACTGACTATCTTGGATTGGGAGGTAACACTACTGACAGACCTAACATTGTGGCTCCGTTGAGTTACCCGGGGACGGCCGCCTCCTGGTTCAACACTGCCGCGTTCGCGGCTCCTTCGTTGCTGACATTTGGCGACGCACAAGAAGGCGCGATCCGCGGTCCAAGCCGGATCAACTTCAATCTGCAGATGTACAAGAATTTCCGTTTGCCCAGGGAAGGCATGGGCCTAAAATTCGGAGCGGAGTTCTATAACACGTTCAACCACACGCAGTTTCACGATGTCAACACTACGTACGGCTCTTCGGCCTTCGGCCAAGTCGTTGACACCTACGACCCACGAGTGATTGAACTCTCACTCAAACTGTCTTTCTAGCAGTAGGGGGTGCGATGAGCCGCGCTTCGGAAGGCGGCTCATCGCAACCACAAAAAGACGAGAACAACAATCGGTGTGCAAAGCGCCAAATCGGCTGCTGGGCTTGCAAAACGTGCCGGAATAGCGGACCGGGAGATACCCAACAAGGCCAACGCCAATCCACTCAAAGAAGCCGCCACGGCGAATCCGGCTGATAGCAGCGAACCCAATCCGAGCACGCCGGACGCTGTTGCAATCACCACGCCCACAACCGTCAGATGCTCCGCCACCCAGCGTGTGACTCGATTAGGCGCTTCCGCATCGTGCGCGCCACTCGCCTCCCACTCCCAGGTTTCAATGAGTGAACAGTTCGTCCAGCAGAGCAGCATGAAAAGTAACGCGGGGGGCAGCAAAGGGGCAATGCCTTGTCCATTGGCCATCCAAACAATCCCCAAAGTGCCCACTGTGAAGAGCGTAGCCACCGCCAGTTCTCTCGGCCAGCCTCTTCGCCAGTTTGCGGGCGCCAAATGGATCAACGCAAAATAGCAAGCCACAACCGCTGATAGCTGCCAGCCCGCGCGCACTGTCGCCGCCGGTAAGAAATGGCGCACCAACACAGTAAGAATAAATCCGCCCGCTATGGCGAGATACAGGAATTTGTGCCAGTGTCCCCGGCAGAAGTCTTTCCTTGCCGGCTCCCATTCGCCGCCGGCAGGCTGTGCGGTATCAATTAAGTGATCGGTAACGTAGATCAGCCACACAGTGAGTCCCAAAGTCCACGGCTCGAACGGATTGAGGCGCAGGTGCATGCTCCGTGTGAGAAGCACTTGCCACAAAACAGCAACCAGCGGCGCTTGCAAGCTGAGCAGATTCGGCCATAGCCAAAACTGCACTGGCGCGTGGCGATCAACGCTCTCGAACGGGCGTGGAATGTTACGGGTGGTCAAAACAAGGCGTGACACTTCTATTGTAGGATGCGAATGGTGGGACAAAGCGCAGGCCGCCTCATTTGTTTTGGCGATTTATGTATAGATATAGTCGCGCACACACCCGCATTCAGGCCACTCGAGCCCGACACCACCATCGAGCAACTCAGCATTCGGGTAGCCGGCTCAGCGGCCAACTGTGCCGTGGCCGCCGCAGCCGCTGGAGCTAAGGTTGAAATGCTGGGCTTGGTAGGAACAGACTCGTTCGGGGCCGTGATTCTAGAGAAACTAAGCGCCACTTACGTGGGCACCACCTTCGTCCGTCGTAGCCAAGCGCAAACAGGCGTGGTGGTTTCACAAGTGAAGCCAAACGGGGAACGCTCGTTTCTTTCCTACCGTGGCGCCAACGCTCAATCCTACGGAGCCTTGCCTGAGAAGCTAGTAACCGCAGCCGACTACCTATATCTTTCCGGCTATAGCATGCAAGACGAAGCGTCGGCGCAAACCGCACTCGCTTTAAAAGCTCTAGGCCAAACGTGTCTACTCGACCCCAGCTACCTATTTGCCCGCGATTTTCAGATCCGCCACAAACACCATTTGACTGGCGTTCACATTCTGACTCCTAATTTGGAAGAAGCACAAACTGATGACCGGGCGAACAACGGCTGAGGAATGCGCGAAAGCACTGCGCGATCTTGGTGTAGAGATAGTCATTGTGAAGTTAGGCCCACAAGGTTGTTACGTCCATGGCAAGGGTTGCTCCGGGTTCCTAACTACTTCGCCGGCGGCCGGAAAGGTCAATACCACAGGCGCGGGTGATGCCTTCTGTGGCACATTGCTGGCCAAGTGCTTGCAGGGCGTGGACATAATAGGAGCCGCCCTGAGCGCGAACGAAAGTGCGCGGAGAGTTGTGTGCAGTTAGCAATAAGCGAAGAAGTGCAGGCTGCGCTGCAAAGTGGGCAAGCCATTGTTGGGTTGGAATCGACTGTGATTTCGCACGGTTTGCCGTTTCCCGACAACCTCGAAACTGCCCAACGGATGGAAGGAACAGCGCGCAAAGCGGGTGCCGTTCCCGCGACCGTCGGATTACTCGATGGCAGGATCATCGTTGGGTTGAGTGGCAAGGAACTTGAGCGCTTCGCTCAAGAGAAGGGTATTTTCAAAGTCAGTCGGCGTGATTTTGGTCCCGTACTCGCAGAAAAGGCCAGCGGCGCCACCACTGTCGCGGCCACCATGCTAGTCTGCGCGGCGGCGGGCATCCGTATGTTTGCAACCGGTGGCATTGGCGGCGTGCATCGTGGCGGAACGCAGACGTTTGATATCTCGGCCGATCTCACAGAACTAAGTCAGTCGCCGGTAGCAGTGGTGTGTGCTGGACCAAAGGCGGTACTCGATATCGGCCTCACACTGGAAGTACTCGAAACACTGGGAGTACCGGTGATTGGGTTTAAGTCAGCTGCGCTACCAGCTTTCTATTCGCGAGACAGTGGCTTTTGGAATATTGCTACGACACGGCAGCAGAATTGGCCCGGGTGTTGGGCACACACTGGCGCAGCGGCCTGAAAAGCGGTGTCTTGATCACTAACCCTCCGCCAGCGGAAGTGGCGCTCGAACGTGCGTCGGTGGAGTCAATTATCAGAGAAGCGCTCGATGCCGCCGACCAAGAACACATTCGCGGCAAAGCCGTAACACCTTTCTTGCTGTCGTATCTGGGCAGAGAGACCCAAGGAAAAACCCTCGCGGTAAACAAAGCGCTGCTGGTAAACAACGCCGCCGCGGCCGCCGAGATAGCGCTTGCACTTGCCTTAGCAGAACCGCAACCGGCAGGGAACAGACTATAAGGTATCACCCAGCCGGCTGCCTCGCATCGCGTTTCACCCACCGATAGGCTCGCAGAGAATTCTTCCAATAAAACTTCTCCTTGCTCGCAGTGTCTTTGCGTGCAATGAATTCCTGCGCCAGCCTGAAAACATCCGGATACTCCGCCCACTGATCGCTATTCGGCCAATCACTTCCGAACATCAACCGGTCAGCGCCGAAGGTTCCCCAAATGTGATCTAAGCGATCCTGATAAAACGCGAGATCAAGCGGCACGCGACCGTCCACTTTTCGGACAATGCCGGAAATCTTGGCGAACACCTGCGCTCGCTGGCCGAGCAATCGCAAATCGGCATCGCACACCTTGCGCCCGGCCGTATCGTTTGGCGGCGTCAGTTCCGGCAGGTGATCCACGATGATTGTCAGGCTTGGAATCAGCTCGCTCAATCGCACAACCGCGTGGATCAGGGCTGGGTCTGGGTTTGCCGTATCAAGCACCAGCCTCGCCGACGCTAGCAGCTTCAGATCATCGACAAAGGCGGGTTCCGCCAACTTTTTGCCTAGATCGCGATCCCAAATATTCCCATAACGGATGCCGCGAAACAGTTGGTTTCGGTGCAAACCTTCCAACTGTTTCGCAAAACCGGACGTTCCTGGCTCTAGATCGCCGATTGTCCCGACAACGATCGAATCCTTTCGCGCGATATCCAGAACCCACTGGTTGTCAGCGAACCAGGGGCTGCATTCTATCTCAATCGCACCCACCACGCCATGCCGTAGAGCGATTTGCCGATACCGCGAGGGCAAAGCACTTTTGTAAATTGGGCTATCCTTGGGAGGCCAAGGCACACCCTGCGGCCGCGCCACATCGAAAAGATGGATGTGGCTGTCGATGACTGGAATGTTTTCTGCCGCTGCCAGCGCACCCGCAAACGCCGTCGAGAGAAACTGTCTACGCTTCACCCGTGCATTATACAAACGCGTTTCGGCGAGCCGTCAGAAAAGTTTTCAAAGATCCGAAAATCTATGGAGCCGCATCGGCTGAACGACTTGCGCTGACAGGTTTGCTACGCAGAAAATCCTTTAGCATCTCTGTCAGCTCGAACGGCTCGGAACTATCGCCGGCAAAGTCTGATTCCAGGAAGGCGGCATGAGGCCTGCGGGCTCGCATGCGATCGCGGGCGCCATCCATCTCCTCCGTCTGGGCGCAACTTTTACTGACCACAACCAAGTCAATATCGCCTTCGTACAACTCCGAAATCCACGATGCCTCTTCTGGGCTGCCTGCTCCCAGAAGCATTACATCCTGATCGAAGTTCGCGCGCACGGTCTCAATGAGACTTTCGGGAAAGGCGACCGTTAGAATCATTTGCGAACACTCGTTCGCGGCGGCAGCCGCCGCGAGCCGTGACTCGTGCCGTGGAAGAAACACTTCAATAAGACAGATTGTGTCGCTGGGCTCCGTGAGACGGGTGAACCCACCAGAGGCGATTGCGATTGTTCGAACAATCGCCAATCCCACTCTGGGCAGCTCTGTTAACGCACGAAGCGAGGCCTCTCGCGCGATTCCGGCTTTCGATGACTTCTCGGCTTTCAGAGAAAGTCGAACGTATGAGCCGACTTTCGACGGGGAAACCGCCTGCGTGTGGATGTCTGCGCCGATTGTCAGCTCGCCCGGACCTTCCAGCTTGTGTTTGCCTTCTAGAACAAGATTCACTATTAACTGCTCGAAATGATTTCCGGTACTGAGGATATAGCCAACATCGAGTTCGGCTTCGATGGAGAGTTTCACACCCTTTCCACATACTCCCTGTAAGAGCGTGTGGCCGGCGCGGAGGTACTGCGTGACGTTGACGATGTGCGCGGTCCCGTTCCCCTCTCGCAACTCGGCCAACTGAGTGGCCATAGCGCTGCCTGACTTACTGGCTTTTCGAATCAGATCTACTGTGTCTTTGTCGGCACTGTTTGAGATAGTGTTAACGGCGTCGTCAATCAGCCCAAAAAGAGTGTAAAACTCAAGCGCGACGCCGTGTGCGAGTTCACTGGCTATAAGCATCTGCTGCTCCTGGCGCACCCGCCGGTCCTCGCTATTCTGCGAAGTTATGTCCTGGAGCGTCACAAACACCCCAGCTGGGCGTCCGTCGACGCTCATGAGCGAAAGGTGGCCGGCAATGTCAATCTTCCTGCCGTCTTTGGTGGTGAGCACGCTTTGAGGCGGAATCCGAGTTGGCGTTGATCCTTCGCCGCCAAGCTGGAGTAAAAGGTCCGTCGTCACGGGGTTCCCATCATGACTTTCAACTGCGGCCACTTCCAAGATGCTTTTGCCAGCCGCCTCCCGCAGACTCCAGCCGGTGATTCGTTCGGCCACATGATTGAGGAATAGAATCTCTCCCGAAGGACGCGCTACCACCACCACATCTGGCAGACCGTGCAGAATAGCGGATAGCAATTTGCGGCTATTCTCGCGTTCGCGTTCCATACGATGCTTGTGCAACGCCATTGTGATGGTGGCCTTAACATTCGCGTCCGCAAGCGGTTTAACCAGGTATCCGAACGGCTCCGTGTCTTGAGCACGTTGGAGTGTCGGCCCATCGGCGTGGGCGGTCAGGAAAATGACGGGCAGAGCATAGCGGCTTCGAATAATCGATGCCGCTTGCACTCCGTCCATTTTGCCTTTGAGCCGGATATCCATCAAAACGATGTCGGGATTCTCCCGCTCGATCTGTTGAAATGCCCCTTCAGCCGTTTGTGCCTTTCCGGCAACGGAAAAACCGGCGTTCGTCAGTTGTCTCTGGATGTCTAAAGCAATGATCGCTTCATCCTCAACGACCATCACTCTGGGTGGGTAAATCACAAGCACCTTCTCTCTTCACGGACCCAGCCCGCCCAAAAAGCAGACAAGGGGATTCTCCATGGCTGTAAACAACGCAAGGATGACTTCTCAGCTTGACTGCGGAGAGTTAAATACTTCGAGCAGAACTACTCGAGGGCCGCCGTTCGTGGGCCAACGCATTGCGCGAGTGCTACGAAACAGAAGGCTGACCTTATTATCCTCCTGCAGACGAGTTTCGGCAACCCTCGTGCTCTAGTAGAATTACTCGTATTGGCTGGTGGGCCCGAGTCCGAACAGTGGCTTCCTTCTAGTCTGGTTATCGAAAGCGCCTTGCCGCACGCTGTTTGTCTTTTTCCGCATTCTAGCCGAAGGCGCTCCCGATGAAGGCTAACGGCTTCCAACTCGCCATCGTTGTTAGGGCAAAATAGTTGACGGATGCATACCAGAACCAGGGAGCAGGCAGGAGAGCCTTTTCGTGCCCCACTCGGCGAGCTCATTTACGAACTTGTCGGTAACAAGCCGCCTCTCGGCGGAGCGGTCAAACACAGCCTCGCTCAAGTGATCGTGCCATCTGGGAAGCTGTCCCCCCGGCATTATCACCGCGTGCTGGAAGAAACCTACTTTCTTCTAAAAGGCAAAGCGCGAATGATCATCGACGGCCGTGAGTTTGCCTTAATGCCCGGCGAGGCATGTCTCATTATGCCCGGCGAAGTTCACCAGGTCTTTAATGATGCGGAGGAGACGCTTGAATTTTTGGTTTTCTGCGCCCCGCCATGGACGCCCGACGATTTCATCGAGGTTTGATCCCTAGAAGGTTAGAGTAGATGGAATCCAACCGCCCTCCAACCAACCGCTGCGTTCTTGTCAAAGGTTCCGACCGCGTGCGCGCCGAAGCGCAGACTCCCGGCATGATCCGAGAGGAAGCACTCAACACGGGGCAGATATGGACCGGAATCGCACGCACTGCTCCCGGCAACATATCGGGTTGGCACCATCACGGCGATTGGGACACTATTGCCTATGTTCTGTCGGGTGCTGTTCGCCTGGAATGCGGCCCAAGCGGACGCACGGTAATATGCGCCGAACAGGACGATTTTCTATTCATTCCCAGGGCTGAGATCCACCGCGAGTCCAATCCTACTTCTGAAGAGCAACGCCTCGTTATCGTGCGCTCAGGGCATGGCCCGGTTGTCGTCGCCGTCGATGCACCCCAGGTCGATGCACCCCAGGTCGATGCACCCCAGAATGACTAGCGCCGCTGCCCAGTTCGCCAACAGCGATCTAGATGTCCTTACGCGCACGCCTATCCTGTCTGGTCTTACGCGGGAAGCGTGCCAGTCGCTGATGGCAGCCGGTCGCATCTGCTGTTTCCACCAGAACGAAGTCATCTTCGAAGATAACAGCGTCGGCCAAGACCTCTACATTGTGCTTGAGGGCGAGGTGAACGTCATGCTCGATCCCGCGAAACTAGGCACCATCGAACCTGGATCTATCGACCTGCACGCTATTCGGCGCATCGGACCTGCACAATCGTTTGGCGAACTAGCCATGATTACCGGTGGGCCCAGAACAGCGGGTTGCGTCGCCGCGCTGCCTAATACGCGTCTGCTCATTTTGTCCTTCCATATACTGGCTAACTTACCCACGCC
Source organism: Bryobacterales bacterium (assembly GCA_003167495.1). GTDB lineage: Bacteria > Acidobacteriota > Terriglobia > Bryobacterales > Bryobacteraceae > Bog-105. Next base: position 10,859 of record PMSX01000070.1, read on the forward strand.
CAACATAGTTCTCTTCAACATCGCCAATGACCTTGCCAACCAGGTCCGAACCAGCAACGAACGGGTGATCTCAATGATCGTCTCCGGCTACTTTCTCAGCGCGCTGGTTGAGGAGTTAGCCACTGGACGGCATGAATGTTCAGCGGTCGTTCCATTGCAGAAGCTTGTGGTCCTCCGCCACGACGAAAGCTTCATCCTGTCGGGCCCAACTCGTCTGCTCGATGAGTTACCGGACAAGGAGGCAATTGAGTTCTACTTTTTTGCCGACCCGCTGACTCTCCGCACCGTTGCCGGGCCGGGATCTCCATCGGGCAACGTTATTTTTAAAGCGCTTTGGGCGGTGTTGCAAACCGGAGCCCTGCCCGAGCGAACCGCTGGCAGCGTTTCTCCGTGCCGCTTTGAAACCAGTTCCGATCGCCGCACCGGCTGGTTCGTCATCGAGAAAGAAATTGGAGAGAAAGGGCGCACTTTTCATTTCGAGTGGCAGATTAAAGGCGCACGTTACGACCCGGCCACCAGAACCGCGCAAGCAGGCTTGTTTCTCGGCATCTATGAGCACGAAGACTTCTCTACCGCCGGTCAGGCTCGCCAGATGCTTGCGGGCATCGCGATGCCCGTTCAAAAGCAAATCTATCGCAAGCTGTCATCATCCAATCCGGACTTCTCGAAAATCCGCATCGTCTTGATTCACCACCGGTCGCACGAGGTAGCACACACTCTCGACAGCCTCCAGCAACTCGGCTTTCAAATCGACTCCTTCATCGGTATTCCTTACGGCGATGTCAGCTGGGAATACATCACCATGCTCGATTACGTGTCCGGGCATCGATATCTATCGCTGAAGCTTGTTCTCGATGCGATAGAGCCCCCACGCTACGACTTTGACTTCAGGCAATCTTCCCTCCTCGACTTGGAAACCGAGCGTGAGATCCGATCTCTCTTTGCGAATCCTGCTCTCTCCAACGATTACATCGCCGCTATGCAGGCGCTCGGTGAAAATCGCCTGGTACACGCGCTCAATCTTTGCCGGCAACGAAACGAGCGCTTGCTTGTCTATGAGGACGGCGGCTACATTGCAGCCAGGATCTACGATCTATACCGGGATCCGGCCCACCCTCTACATCCCACCATCAAATCGGCGGTCGACGACGGCACGATATTGGGCGTCGTCGAAGTGACGGTGGCTGGAGAACGCAAGAACCTGCAAGCGATCGAACAAAACAACGGGAAGGCGTTGCTTGCGGTTCTTTCAAACGCCCGCAGTGAGATTAAATCCATCTGTGAAGCAATGGGAGTAGGCGAAGCCGTGCTGAACGCCAGCGCCACTTCGTTCGGCCGTTTGGGCTTGCCTACGTTTCAGGCCCGGCGCATCGCCTGTATTGGCGGCAATGGCGCTATTGGCACCCGACTTGTCGAGCAGTTTGCAGCTCTTCATAACAGTACGGCCAATGTATTCGTGGTCGACCCTTCTGGCTCCGCATTTCAACGTACGCTGGATGCCGCCGTCCTGCCTCACGCCGCCACCCGCTTCGAACACCGCAACCTGCCACGCTATTTCATTTCGGCCGATTGCCTCCCGGCCAGTGTGGCCGGTTCTGCGGGTCGCGATTCCGTTGCGATCGCAGTGCAGGGTTTCCTCAAGCAAGACAATCAGTACCACGAACTGGCTCTAACGAATGGCGCTCTTCCACCGGACCTTCTGACCGAACTCTTGTCTGAAGTCGCCGCGGAAAATGAGTTTCGCGTCGTGCACAGCGTGTCTCTGCCGGGGGGCGTTGGGTTCTCTTATCAACTGCAGCGCGGAGACAAATACAAGCGTGTCTCGTTATTATGCCGCTCCGCGGTGCTCTCTTTCGATTCCCCATTTCGACTGTTGCGCAGCGGCATCGACACAATCGTCGGCAGCACTGGTTTCGATATCCTTGGGCCGCGGCATCTCGACGCGTTCTTCACTCGCCCAAATCCCTCCGCTCGCGCCGATGAACTTGTCCTGATCAGCGCTTCGTCGAAGGATAACGAATTTCATAGTGCCGTAGCTTTTCTCAACGATCTGGTGAAACTGCTTTCCCGAACAGCCGGTCCCTCAAGGGACGATCAACTCCGTTGGTTCGGCAGCCTGTATAAAGATGAAATGAGCTTCCTGCGCGACGGCGATTTTCCAGCGTTGCAGAGATTGCTCGCAAAACCGGTGATCCTCGAGTCGCTTCGGACGTTTGCCCGTGACAATCGGGAAATAGCAGATCGCGCGGGCTTTCTTCCGTCTGAACCCGAGAACTATGCTGAGCGGTTACGCCACTTCTTGGAGGCCAAGATTCGGTGTGCCGTCTCTATTCGAAAAGAGATCCGGCCCGATATCGGCTCGGTCTACCATCTCACCGTGAATGGGAAATCAAAGCGGATCGTTCTGCTGGCGGATGGCTTCGTGGTCAATTTCTTTGCCCGGCACGAGAAGGGAGTCAAGACAGAATATATCGATCCCGTCGTGACCATGCAATTACTTGGAGCCGTTCTGCTGTCCACAACCGCGGTCGATCCCGGTGTTCATAAGATCGATTCCTATTTGCGTCCGGAAGACATCGCTCTACTATGGTCGGCTATCAACGAAAACTGCCGCCCTCTGACCATTTCCGAAGGTTGACCTGCCGCACAGTGTTGAATTTCTTGGCAGCCACCTTGATGCCTGACCGGTTGGGCGGATCTCTTTCGCGTTTTACGCCGTTGCAGCGGCACTTTTATCCCTCGAAAACTCCAGAGTAACTTCGACGCCTGGCCCTGATCCAAGGTGTAGTTCGCCACAAATTTGCTTCGCGAGAATCTGTACAATGGCCAAACCTAGTGACGTGGATTCTGTCCAATCTGAGCCTTGGGGTAAGCCGACGCCCTGGTCGGAAACGCTGAGTATCACTTGTCCGGACGATGTTTCCGCCAGTCCCACAACGATTGCGCCGCTTTCTCCATTCGGATAGGCATGCTTGAGAGCGTTGCTAACCAGTTCATTCAAAATCAGGCCGCACGGTATCGCCTGATCGATGTTCAAAAGCACTCGTGATGTGATGAAACGGGTAGCGACACGATCTGCTCGAACAGCGTAGTTGCTGAATAATTCGTTCACGAGCGCAGTTGCGTACTCTTCAAAGTCGATTGAATCCATCTGGTGGCTTCCATAGAGCCGTTCGTGGATCAGAGCCATGGAAATGACCCGCTGCTGGCTGTCTTTCAAGGCTGACTCCGCCTCGCGGTCGTGCATCGCGCCTGCTTGCATTCGCAGCAGGCTTGAAATCACCTGCAAGTTGTTCTTTACCCGGTGATGCACTTCCCTCAGTAGGGTTTCCTTTTCAACTAAGGAAGAACGCAGTTCGTCCTCTTTTTCACGGAGAACTTGAAGCGATCGCTGTAAGTCCGCCGTGCGGACCTGTATTTCGTTTTCCAGCCGCTCATTGCTGGTTTTCTGTTCATGGATATCCGTACACGTGCCAAACCAACGCGTAACCGCTTCATGCGAATCGCGGACCGGCACGGCGCGGCCTAAATGCCAGCGAAACTGTTGCTTTTCAACATCCCAAAACCGGTATTCGATCTCATAAGGACGTCCGTGCTCACAAGCTTCCGACCAGGCAGTCACCCAAGGCTGAAAGTCGCTCGGATGCAGCACCTGCTGCTGGTCTTGCCGTTGAGAGATGCTGTTTTCCGGGAGTCCGGTAAGCCGGTACCAGCGACTGTTGTAATAATCAAATTCGCCATTGGCGTTTGCCGTCCAGACCACTTGTGGCATGGCTTCGGCCAGTTGACGAAAATGCTTCTCGCTGGCCTCAAGTTGCTGCTGGGTCTGCCTTCGCTCAGTGACATCTGAACTGATGCCTGAGATTAACGCGACATGGCCTTCGGCGTCGAGAACAGTGCCGCCGCGGTTGCTGATCCAATGGATTTCGTTATCCGGCTTTGTTACGCGGAACTCAGCAGAATACTCGTTCCGGTCAAGTACCGAATCGGAAAGGCCGTGCTGCAGTAATGGAATATCTTCCTGTGCAACTAACTTGCGAACCTCCGAAAGGCTACTTAACTCGCCGGCTGTTTTTCCGAATACTTGCAATACCGGGCCTGACCAAATCGTTGAGCCATCTGCAACCTTGTAAGTCCAAACAACCGTTCCGCTAAGATCCAAAGCGAGTTTGAGACGTTTTTCTGCCTCGCGCAGCGCCAGTTCGGCGCCCCGGCGTTGAAGAATCTCCAGCTGCAATGTTTCAGTTTGCTGGAAGAGTTCAAACGTTCGCTCAGCAACTCTGTCTGCTAGATGTTTTTCGCGGGCGTGAAGCTCCGTTTCCACAAGGCGGCGCCTGATTTCTTTGAGAACGAAATAGATACCAAAAGAAGTTAAGAGTAGCGCGATAACGAATGAAAAGACAATGATTCGTTGCATGGCGCGCAGCGCTTGCGTTCGCGCCGCCAGATATCGCGACAGAGCGCGCTCTAAATCGAGAATGATGGCGTCTCCTGTGGAGCCGATCTGCTGCATTAAGAGCAATCCACGTCCCGACCTTTCGATTTCCGGGGTCGTATCCCGGCTTTGTTCGCGCTTTAGGGCAATCGTAGCACCCAAATCTGCCATTTTCTCCGCGGTAAGATCCTCGAGTTTCTCCACTTCTCGGTTGCCGCCCGCAAGGGAGCGTAAAGTTCGCAGCGTGTCGCCCACCGCGGTCACGCCGTTTGTATAGGAGCTCAGGTAAGCTTCGTCGCTGGTCAGAAGGAATCCGCGTTGCTGAGTCTCGGCCTCCCGAACGGCCGCGATGAGACTTCGGACAAGAGTTTCTTCGCGCCAGGTTGATTCAAGATTGTCGTGCGTATTCAGGGCTTCGTTGGCGTTCAATAAGGCGCGAACATTTACTGCGGCAAATATCAGCAGCGATCCCAATAGTGCCAAGACTGCCGCCTTGGTCCTGGCGGATTTTAGTCCTACGAATCCGCTACTCGACGCATGCTGTGACATGGCTCATTGTGAAAGTTCTTCTGCAGGCAAGTGCGACTATGATCCCTTTCAGTCTCTTCTCGACTTGAACCGACGCCGTTTCCAAAGCGGCTCATAGGTGGTGTTCTTAAGTTGAAGGGTTCTGACAAAGTACGAGTGTCAGGAAGGGGAACTCTCGACAGAGTTAAGGTATATCAACTATTATACTTCCAATTTAGGTCGGGAGGGACGGTGGACCTTTTCGACTCGTAGACATCCGTCTGTAAGTTTGCGGACCACGGCCGACGTAACCGGAGAAGCTCTTCTTCGATCTAAACAATCAATGTTTGCATGTTTCAGGGCTGGAGTTCACTCAAACCAATAGTTGTTCTCCCGCTCCTCACAGAAAGAGGTTAGAAAAATGTTCAAAAGACTACTCAGTCCGTGTCTTTTCGGAGTGCTGACCCTTGTGCTGGTCAACGCTCCTAAGTTGTATGGTCAAACCACATTCGGTTCCGTTGTGGGAAACGTGTCGGATCCAACTGGTGCTGCAGTAGCCGGTACGGAAGTTACACTTACCAATCTGGGCACGAATGAAAAGCGCACAGCCACCACGAACAACGACGGTTTGTACCAGTTCGTAAATGTTCTGCCTGGCCAATATAGCGTTGAAGTACAGAAGACCGGTTTTAAGCGTGTGCTACGTTCGCCGGTGACGGTCGAAACACAAAATACATCCAAAATTGATTTGGCATTACAGGTTGGCGAACTTACGCAAACGGTAGAAGTCACAGCTCAAACGCCGCTGCTTCAGCCGGAATCGTCATCGCTCGGCCAAGTGGTCGATACGCGAAAAACCGACGAATTACCCTTGAATGGCCGCAATCCTTTGAACCTGACGGCGTTAGTTCCGTCCGTGGTACCGCAGGGCGGCTCGCTCTCAAACCCGAACGGGCAGAATCCGTTTGCCTGGGGCAATTATCAGATCGGCGGCGGCATGGCGAATCAAAGCATGGTTTGGCTTGACGGTTCGCCGGTTAACGGCAGCTATCTCAACATTACGGCATTGATTCCGACACAGGATTCACTGCAGGAGTTTAAAGTCGCCACTAGTGACCTGCCACCCGAATATGGCCGTTTTGCCGGCGGCGTTGTAAACTTCACTACCAAATCCGGAACAAATAGCCTTCACGGAGAAGCTTGGGAGTTTCTGCGAAACCGCGATTTGGATGCGAACGATTTCTTTGACAATACCAACGGCACGCCGCGTGGGTCTTTCACACAGAATCAATTTGGCTTTAACCTGGGTGGTCCGGTTGAGATTCCCAAGCTAGTTCACGGCCGGAACAAGACCTTCTTCTTCGTGGATTATGAAGGTTTCCGTCTTCGTCAGGGCGTCTCTTACACAGAAACAGTTCCGACGGCCCAGGAGCGGACGGGAAATTTGAGCGCGCTGGCTGCATCACAGGATGTGAACATTTACGACCCTCTGACAACGTGCGGCACCGGAGCGCCTGGCACGCCTGCGTGTGCCGCCAGCTCAGCTGGCAACCGAACTCCGTTTGCTGGCAACGTTATTCCCACCACCCGTATTAACCCCACTTCTCTGCTTCTTATGAATCTCTATCCCCTGCCAAATGCACCCGGCAACGCACAAGGCGTGGGGAACTGGATCGGCAACGATAGCCAAGGCGGTTCGAATAACGAAACCGTGGTGCACATCGATCAGAATGTGTCCGATAAGCAGCACATCACGGCTCGCTATACCTACTGGGGCAATCTGAACCTGCCCGAAGAGCCATTCGGCAACGGCGTTTGCCAAGACCGCTGCACCGAGACGTTCAACACCAATAATTTTGTGTTGGGCGACACCTATTCCTTCTCGCCGACGACTATTATGGAAATCCGCTTGAGCTATCAGCGCTTCGTCTACGATCGCACGCCTGCGACCCTGGGCTACAACCTGACCACCTTGGGTTGGCCCGCAAGCCTGAATACCCAAGCAGTGTTCGACGATCTGCCGATCCCCGTGATCAACGGCTTTGATCAGGCCGGGACTTTCGGAAGTCAGGGAACGGGCAGCGTCATCGTCGACCACAATGACAACGACCGCGCGGCTGGCACGCTGACCCATATCGCCGGGAACCACACCGTGAAGATCGGCGCTGAGTTCCTCCGGGGAACTCACAACTATGTTCAGACGAATACGCCGACCGGTATCTTCAACTTCAATCCAGACCTGACTGCCGCCAATGCCTACAACACCGCGGGAAGTGGATTGGGATTAGCCACCTTCCTGTTGGGCTATCCTTCAGGCGGAAGCGCCAGCAGCCCAGCCCTCGTCGCCGCCGAGCAACTGTATCCGGCTGTTTTTATAAACGACGACTGGCACATCAGCCCGAAGCTGACACTTAACGTGGGCCTTCGCTGGGAACACGATGGTCCCTGGACAGAACGCTTTAACCGCATTTCATATTTCGACCCGACTCAATCTAATTCGGTTCTTGCCGCGGCTGGCCTCAATGTTCCCGGCAACATCGACCTAGTCAATTCGCCTTATGACTCCTATCGCAGCGGCACATATCCCGACTGGACACAGCTTGCTCCGCGCGTCGGTGCGGCTTACCAAATCGCGAAGAGCACCGTCTTTCACGCCGGTTATGGAGTTTTCTGGCTGCCAAACGACGTGGGTTGGTCCACCAGTCCGAATAACGACCCGATCAATAGCTATTCAACGCCCGTTCTGGAATCCGTATATACGGGCGTACCGGCTTGTTACCCTTCCAGTTGTTCCGCCGGCTCGCCAGGCAGCGCCTACACGATCGCTAATCCGTTTCCAGGCGGTATCGTAGCTCCTCCAGGCCGCAACCCGAACTACGCTTCTATCCTGATAGGAACTGGCCCTGGGGAAAACATGTTGAATAATCCTTATGGCTATGCTCAGCAATGGAACGCCGACATTCAGCAGCAGTTTGGCGGCGGATTCCTGATTGACGTCGCGTACGGCGGTTCCAAGGGAACTCATTTGCCCATGGCAAACTCTCCCAACTTGGACCAACTGCCCAGCCAGTATCTGTCGATGGGCAATGCACTCCTCACGAACGTTCCCAATCCCTACTACGGCATAATCACCACAGTCGGCTCCTCACTTGCCCAGAAGACGGTACCGGCCGAACAGTTGCTGCTTCCCTACCCGGAGTACACGGGCGTCGGGATCGACAATGAGGGAGTAGGTGATTCCACCTACGAATCGCTGCAGGTCAAGGCTGAAAAACGCTTCTCGGGCGGTAACTCGATTCTGGTCGCTTACACGCATGCCAAGCTGATCAGCGATACGGATACCGTCACTAGCTGGCTTGAGGGTGGCGGAGTGGCCAGCATTCAGAACTACAACAATCTGAACAACGAAAAATCGCTGGCTTCCTTTGACGTTCCGGATCGCCTGGTGATCAGTTACGTGCTGGACGTTCCCGTTGGCAGAGGACGCAAGTTCCTCTCGAATGCCAACCACTTCGCCGACGCGGCTATTGGTGGATGGGGTGTCGAGGGAGTTACCACGATTCAACAAGGATTCCCGCTGCATCTTACCACTAACTCGAGTAACCTCAACGCTTACAACGCCGGCACCCAGCGCCCTAACGTTGTGTCCGGCTGTAATGCCCAATTGTCCGGGTCTGCCACTTCATTGCTAAACGAGTACTTCAATACCAGTTGCTTCACGCAACCGGCGGCGTTCACGTTTGGCGACGAGCCCAGGAACGATCCCACTTTGCGCTCTCCTGGCGAGGCCAATTGGGATTTCTCGTTATTTAAGAATTTCTCTCTCACTCCGGAGGGTAAAGCTCACTTACAATTCCGTGCGGAGTTTTTCAACGTTTTTAACAGGGTGCAATTTGGCTTCCCGGGACAGGCGTTGGGTGCTTCCAATTTCGGTGAAATCACTAGCATTGCGAACTCACCGCGGCTGATACAGTTCGCCTTGAAGCTCGCGTTCTAGGCTCAAAACGACCATAAAGGCCGTCAGATGTGGATCAGTTCCTCATCCGGCGGCCTTTACTTTGATTTCTGCATGGCCCGAAAAAGCTCCATTTCATGTTCTGCTTCCGATGGCTGGCCCTTTTTTCGATACAGACCCGCAAGATTGAAGTGTGCCTGCTCCGCGAGAGGCCCGGTCTTCTCAATCGCAACCACCTGAATCCAAGCTTTCTCGGCCAAAGCCAAGTCGCCGTCAAGAATAGCCGCTTTCCCTAACGATAAAAGTGTCTCCGGCATCTGGGGCCGCAATTGGTCTGTCCGTTGTAACTGAGTTTTGGCCTCTTTTGTTTTGCCATTCCGCAGTAGCGCATCTCCCAGACGGTACGCTGTTTCAGCGTCGCCCGGCTGTAGCTTCGCTTCTGCGCGAAACTCGTCTTCCGCCTTGGGCCACTCAGACGCCAACCCGTAGAGTTCACCAAGCGCCAAGTGAATTCCTGGCGTATCGGGCTTGATTTGCAGAGCGGTCTTGTATTCCGTTTCCGCCTCAGGAACTCTCCTCAGCGCCGCGTAATTTTCAGCGATCGACTGGTGTGCGCGCGCAGAGTTGGGGTAAGCAGATTCCAGTGTGTCGAAAACTTCCTTCGAGAGCAAACCGCTGGCGCGACCCAAGTAATAAAGCAAGTCGGGATCATTGGGCTGCTTCGATAAGGCCGCATTCAGGTTTGCGATTGCCTCCGGCAATTTGCCGGTCTTGAGTTGAGCGATGCCCAGCGCACCCTGAGCCTGAACCTTTTCCAGATGCGGGATGGCTTCCGCCGCATAACCTGCGGAGAGCAGCGCATAACCCAGCATCTGATCAGCCCCAGCCAAACTAGGGTCGAGAGCTAGTGCTTGTTGCAATGCCGGGACGGCCGCCGCGTACTCACGATTTTCGAGAAGAGCCGCCCCCAAATTTACGAATCCTGCGGCGAAGCTGGGAGCGAGTTCCGTAACTATCTTGAATTCGGAGATCGCCTTCGTTAGCTTCCCTGCTTGTCGAGCCTCCAAACCCGCTTTAGCGTGCACAACGGCTTCTGGAGAAACCGCTTGCCAAGCCAATCCGAGAGACAGAACGAGGGCCATCATGATTCTGATTTTCGCTCAATTAGAGAGCATTCAGCTTGACCAGCAGGAGGACATTCACTAGCCCCACCCTAGTGTAACCACGAGCGCCACAAAATCGTCCCTTAACGCATGTTCGTGTCGAGGCGATTTGCATTGAGGACCGCGATTGCTGGATCTTTGATGGCGTGTTCCCGCTCGTTATTGGCATTCGGGCCCGCCGACGACTTCTGGAACACCGAGCCGCCAGATAAATGGACGCCGGACCAAATTCAAGAACTGACCTCAAAATCGCCCTGGGCGAGACCGGTGACTGCCCAAGTCAAGGGCAATTCACCTTTGTCCAATGCTGGGACCGGGCGCGGCGGACGGCGCAGTATGGGCACTACGACAACGGGGCGCGGGGCCGGCGCCAGTTCGGGGTCGGACAGTCCGAAATTCAACGGCGTGGTTCGCTGGGCCAGCGCAAAACCAATTCGGCTGGCGTTGAAACTGCAATTTCCACCTTCTCTAGCCGACCATTTCGTCATCAGCGTGAGCGACCTCCCCATCGTTTCCGGGCATGGCAGCGAAGACAGTTCGAGTGGCGGCGCGGCGGATTCCTATGACGGGCTCAAAGCGCAGACGTCGCTACAAGTGAAGGGGCAAGAGGCCATTCAACCCGGCGTGATTGAGCCAGACAAGAACGAAACCTCCACGCTCTATTTTGGATTTCTGCCGCAACTCGTTCAACTCGAAGGCGACAAAACGGTGACGTTCGCTACCACCATGTCCCCACTCAGCGTAAAAGTCAAATTCGAACTGAAGCAGATGAAATTCCAAGGCGAATTAGCTATATAAATCTCACTTTCATTTGAGAGTCAACAGGTAAGCTGTCAGGTTGTGAATATCAGCGTCCGAGTAATTCATTAGCAGATCCAAGTGCCCTTGCAACCGGTTCTTGATCTCCACCCGAGGCGAGTCTTTGTGGCGCGTAAAGGAACGGTATGTGCCATCATCTTCACGCAAAGAAACCGTAAAGTCGTCCACATAGGTCGGTGTGCCGGTAAACGATTCTCCGGAGGGCAGCGTTACTGTTACGCTGATGGCCGATACCTGCTTGGCGGGATTTCCTTCGGTCCAGCTATCGTCAGGCTGAACCATTTTGCTTTGCAGTTTGATTGGATCATATTTTGCGGCGATTCCTTTTAAATCGCCTCCCACCGAATGGCACGAGGAACACTTGCCCGCACCATTGAAATATGCTTTACCTGCATTGGCGTCCCCCGTCACGATGTTGAGAATCTTGTAATTGTCCCGATCTTTTGTGGCCTCAATCGAGTTGTGCAAGAAGTTTGCGATGTCGGTGATTTGTTCTGGACTAAACGGGAAGTGCGGCATTCCTCGTTCTGGCCGGCCCTTCAAAATGACGGGTCCGATGCTCTTGCCTCCTTCGTCGTCCAGCACAAGAACGGAACGCAGCAGATCGGGTCCCTTTTCACCGCCTTTGCCGGTCGCGCCGTGGCAAAAGCCACAGGTGGAGGCGAAATTCTGCTTGCCTCGTTCGACGGAGGCGGGGTTGTATTTTGGCGGCGCTGTAGGATCGTCGGCCCAGGCGAGCGTTGCGCCAATAAACATGATCGTGCACAACGCAGCCAGTTTGTTCCGCATCATATGAGTTTTTGTCCGAATAAAAGTGCCTGCCTCTCCCCTTTTGGGCGGGCACAACTAGCATAACGAACGCCGGGATACACTTATGACGTGGTCCGAATCTCTGTATTCTTATCTCTGGCCGCCACCTTGGTCGCGCCGCTTTCGGCCCAGCGCGGGACGCTTGATCCGGCATTTGAAGGGATTCCGTTCGACCAATGGTTTAGCGAACAAGACCAAGCGCATTTCCGCTGGACCGTAAAGGTTCCGCACGCTGAACTGTCGTTTCACCAGCGGCTGGCTTCCTCAATCGACATCAAATTGGACGGCCAGGATCTTGAAAGCCGCCGCAGCCACGGAAAGCTGGGACTGTTGATTCAGATTAAGGACGTTGAAGGGACGCGCTATCAGGAACACGGCAGTATCGAATTGAGCAAGCTCGATCCGGATGTCAAAGCCGCGAACATCGACTACTCGCAGCGCGCGTTCTTTGTGCCGGGTGACTATCAGCTTGCGGTAGCCATTGTTGATCCAGCGACCGGCGAGCACAGCGCCAGCCAGCTTCAGTTCAAGGTGCCGGCGCCGGCGCATGGATGGCTTACGGACGCGTGGCGCGACCTGCCCGCTGTTGAATATATCGGCAATGACGTGTCGCCTGAGAGTTGGTATCTCCCTAATATACGCGGGCGTTTACCATGGGCCGCCGCCGTGCATTCGCCGGCTCGACTGAATGTCATTCTGAACGTGGCTCCTTCACGGCGTGGGTCGAGCGATTTGGGAGCATTACTGCCTTCGCTCAAAGTCATCTCACACTCTGGGTCGTCTGCGGTTTCCGAACATGTGGCGTTGCTGGACATTTCGCGGCGTCGCTCCGTCTTCGATCAAGACGAAGTGCATGAACTGGATTGGCCCCGTTTGAAGGCGTCTTTGGGAGAAGCCAATACCGCATCCATTGATCTTCATTCACTGGCTGACCGGCATGAAGACGCGCAGTTTTTCGTCTCCCAGGTGCGGCGCCTGCTGCGCGCTTCGGCTGATAAACCTTGCGTTTTGGTGGTGCTGACCAAACCCGTTTCGTTCGATTCCGGCGAAGATCGCGAGCCGATTTCGCTCGAAGCCTTGCCGCCTTGCCATGTCTTTTACCTTCGCTACCATGCTCCGCAGGTTCGTTCCTTTGGCCCGCAAATGGGAGGAATGGGCCGCCGATCGCGTATGGGAGGTGGGCCTGGGGGTGGGCCTATGATGAGCAATCAGACCCAGCAAGAGAACTTCGATCAGTTGGAGTCTACCTTGAAGCCGCTCAGTCCGAAGGTCATCGACGTTGAGACGCCGCAGCAAGTGACCAAAGCGCTCACCGAAATCGAAAAGTCGCTCGAGGTTACTGCGGAGGGGCCTCCGGATCGCGATACGTCGCGCCGCTGATCTCTTGTTCCAGTTTGTCGCGCGTAGCTTTTCTCAATTGCTGCACCGCTTCAAGCTCCGTTTGCGCTTCTTCCTTTCGCCCGAGAGCCGTTAGCACTTGGGCCCGCAAATAGTGAACGCTGGCGCTCTGCGGATCGAGAGCGGCTGCTTCGTTCAAAGCTTTGAGCGCTTCTGGATAGTGTTTTTCCTGCTTGTATATTTTGGCAAGCCCAAACCACGAAGTGCCCAATCTGCGGTCACGCTTGACCGCCTCCGAGAAGTAACGCTCGGCCTCGTGATCGTGGCCATCCGAGCTGCTGAGCAACCCCAGCTGGTCATAATTGTAAGCCACGTCCGGCTCCAACTTCGCATCCTGCAGAAACTCCGCGCGCGCCTTTTCCGTCTCGCCGGTGTGCCGGTAAACCACCCCCAGATTGTAGTGCAGCATGGGCAGCTTGGCATCGCCTGCCGCCGCCGTTTGCAACTCGCCCAGCGCATGTTCATAATCTCCGTGCGCGAGATGAGCTTTTCCCAACAACAGATGCACGAGCGGCGAGTCTTTGCCAACTTCCATCAAGCGGACTACCGCTTGCTCTTCCAGTGCAGGGCGCTCGCCATTGCCGGCGGCCACAGCCAGGCTGTAAAGATAACTCAGATCGCTATTGGCGGAAGGCCACAAAGGCTCCAGCTCCGCTGCGGCATCGGCATAGCGATCTTCAAACAAATAGCAGAGGCCCAGCAACCGGCGAGCCTGCGCCGAATCCGGTTGATCGCGCAACACCGATTCAAACGGCATAATCGCCGCCTTATAATCGCCTTCGCGATAATACACAAGCCCAATGTTCAAACGAATGCCGTTGACTTGCGGCGCTAGCTTTTCAGCTTCGTGCAAATACTCAAGCGCACGCGCCCACTTCTGTTCGCGCATATACACAACGCCCAAATTCGCCCGCGCCCCGACATCGCGCGGCACCAGCCCCAGAACTCGCTGAAACGATTTCTCGGCAGCCGCCAGATCGTTCTGTTGCAAAGCTCTCTCGCCCGCTTCATACGCTTCACGGATTTTCGCTTCACTGCCTGGGCTTTGAGCGAAACCTGCAAGGACTGACAGAAAAACGAGAAAACAGAGCAGACAGAGCCTCCACACTGCCATGTCCTACAATGCCGAGCCGTTCAACTTGGTCCAAAGCCGTGCCGAATATGCCAAGTTGTCAAACCGGAGGCTGCCGAGATCCGGCGATTCAAAGCGAATTTTCGATGCGCGGATTTGCCAACCCGTGCGGACGCGCTGCAGTGCGCCGGGTTTCAGATGGAATACGATTTCGCGCATCTCCGGCGCGCGAAGAGTCAGCACCACTTCCTTCGTGGTCGGATTGTAAACATCCATTCGCATCAGTGAGCGCGGCGTGGGGAACTGCAACTCGGCTACCGTAGCGTCTGGTGCCGCTGTACCGAGCGAAAACGTACTCATCCGCTCGTGCGGGGGAAACACCATCCAATCCGTCTCCCCCCAATCGATCACGCCCGAAGGATATTGGCCTTGCAAACGAACGCGCGCGCCTACATGCGGGTTGTCGAAATCTACAATTGATGGAACGGATTCAGCGGAAAGTTGCTTCTCCGCTGAATTGGGGTCGATCTGGATATCGATGTCTCGCGCCTGGTCATGGCGAATGCGGAGAATGTTCTTCGATTCATCCAGCACGTAACCTTCCTCCTTCAGATCGGCGCGCTGAGTGAGCCGGCGACCTCCCGCCATCACAAAGTCCGGATGAAAGTTGAGGCGGAGAACGTCAGTGGAAGCGGGGTCAAAAGTGGAGTAGGTAACCGCGCCCTTCGAATAGGAGATTTTGTTCACTACCGAGCTACTGCCGACCAAATGCGACTCATCGGAGGGAGCCCACTCAGGCTCGGCCCACATTCCATCCATCAGCCGGCGTGGCCCATCGGAAAATTCGTCCGTAAACCACCATTGATTACCAAAGGGAGTATGGCCGTTCTCCGGCATGCCTTGATAGTAAGTGACCCAGTTGAACGAGCGGAACGATTCTTCCCGATAGGTCACATCACCGGTTTTGGCGTAATACAGGGCTTCCACCGCAGCCAATCGCGATGTGTGGCTATCACAGCATTGGTTCGGAAGATTGCAGCAATATTCTTTGCCATCGCCTTGCTCGGTCGTAATAATTGCCCCATGCACGATGTATTTGGGCCACTTGGGAGTTGTTTTCACCCAGTCAATCAGCTTGCGCACATGCTCCCGCCACTCAGGGTCTTTATCGGAGTGCAGCAAGACATAGCGGGCGTATTCCAATGGGATGACTTGATTCATGTTCTCCATGGAAGGTTTAACGTCTTCGAAATAGCCCACCCAGACGTTGTTCTTCATCGGGTACTCTTGCAGCCACTGCCATGCACCCTTGCGAACTCTCTCATAGTCGGCGCGATCTCCCTGATTCAGTCGCAGGAGTTCGTCGAACAGCATGATGGGTTCTACCACGTTGGCCGAATACGGACCCATGCCAGGGCCATCGATCTTGCCGTCTCTGGCATAACAACGAACGGGCCAGGGGGAACGGTCGGCTGTACCTTCCGTATAGTTTTTCACCAACGCGTTAGCGCAGCGAAGGGCCGCCGCCAGGTACTTGGTATTGCCTGTCATCTCGTAGAAGCGGAGATAGCCATAGCCATCTTCGCCCACTACGTGCGGTTCGATGTAATCCTCTCCGTGCACGCTCCAGCCCGTATAGCGGAAGTCGCCGGGGTTGGCGGAAGCATATGGCACGCGAGCCCAAACGTAGCCTTCCGGCGTAAGGCCATTTTCCAATTCGTAGTCGATGAAATCCTGCAAGAAAATGATGGTATTGGCATCGCCGGTGTACGGATAGAGGCGCTCCATAAAGCCTTGCAGCATGGCGCGCAGATAGCCCGTCGAGTTCGCCCAATGGTAGTCGGGCTGCATTTCGAAGGTGACGCGATCAAAATCGAAGCAACAGAAAAAGTAGTGCAGGCGTTGGCGGTTGAACTGATCCCACAAAAACGTCCATTGAGTCATCAGGTGGGAGTTGTAGGAGTAGCCGGTGTTTTCGGGCATGGGCCAAGGCAAAAGTTTTCCATTGGCGTCGAGCTGTACGGGCCGGCCGGCAATGGTGGTGGGGTCTATTTTGGAGATGACCGGGAAAGGCGTCTGGGCTACCAGCAAGAGACTCAGCGGAAGGGCAGCAGCGAGATGACTGAGATATTTCATTTTGCTTTGACTCGAATATTCTCTCAGAGAGAAAAGAATCGGCCGGGGGTTTGAACGCAGAACCCAGCGAAGAAATGGCGAATCACGGTCAGTTGCTGCCTACAGTTCGCCTTCGGTCTCCTCTTCCTCAAACGTCCCAGTCTGCTTGTCCTTATACACTCTCGCCGCCGCAAAACATCGCCCGTTCATCGCCACATAAACGCCCGCCGCCAGCGTCTGCACAAACGCCAGTGCGCTGCCTAGATTGAACAAGCCATCGGAGCTCCCAAACTTGTATGGCACCATCGCGCCGGTCAGCACAATCGTCTTGTCCTGCACTCTCTCGGCTACAAAACGCGCGGTCTCAGCCATCGTGTCTGTGCCGTGCGTAATCACAATGCGGTCTCCTGGAGTGGCTCGGCATTGTTCGGCAATCAACGCGCGGTCGGCGTCCGTCATATCCAAACTGTCCACCATCATCAGCGTGCGAACTTCCAATGGGAGTTCCGCCCGTCCCAGTGCGAGCATCTCCGGGAGGTGCGAGTCCTTAAAGAATAGCCGGCCGTGGATTTCGTCGTACTCTTTGTCGAACGTCCCGCCGGTGATCAGTACGCGTATCGGCCTCACAGTCCGTGGAGGTTATGGAAAGCCACCAGACACCGGTCCGCGGTCTCGATTTCCGGATACTCGCTGCCTTCTTGTTCAATCAGGTAGTATTCGACGCCGCCGGTGGTTTCTGCTGCAGCGAAGATCTTTTTCCAAGGGGCCGCGCCTTCTCCGAAAAGAACCCTGTAACCTTTGTCGGGGCTCCAATCTTTCAGGTGCAGCGAGCGAATCCGGCCTGGATTCTTTTCTATCCACGCTACCGGATCGGAGCCGGCTTCCAGGCAAGTGCCCACATCGAGCTGCAACATAACGCTTTTGTCCGTCTGTTTGGCTAGGATTTCAATCGGGCGCTGACCGTCAATCGGCCGCCACTCGACGTCGTGATTGTGATAGCCCGCGTGCAAGTTCGCCTTCTGGAACTTCTCATTGCCGCGGTTAAGCGTGTCGGCCACTTGTTTCCAGCCGTCAATCGTTTTCGGATCGCCGGCGCTCGCAAGCACAATATAATGAGTGCCTAAAATGCCGTTGAGCTCTACGGCTTTATTGATGCCTTCGTCTTGGTACGATTTCAAGCCGTTGTGCGTGGAGTAGCACTTTATGCCGAGGTTGTCCAACTGCGCGCGCACTTGCTTGGCGTAGTCAGTAGTCCAGTCGAAGTACGGAGCGAAAAACTCCACGCACTCGTAACCTTGCTTGGCTATTGTTTCGAGCGTGCCGGGCAGATCCTTCTGCAGTTCGGCGCGTACGGAAAATAGCTCCAACCCAACCGGTATGGACTTCTGCTTGCCGAGAACAGCGTAGGGAGCACCGGCGAACGCGGCCAGCACGTGGCGGCGGGAAATTCTGGAAAATTCAGTCATCGCAAACGAAAGATATCACAAAATCTGCTATTAGGCAGAAAACTGTTCATTTTTCGACAGCTAAGAGAGATAATATGGAAGTCGTTGTGACCAATGAGTTTACTCACATGAACGCCGGCCCGGAACGGCGTCCTTTTAAAGTGTTGACACCGCGGGAACGCTCAACGGCCATGGTGATTGCGCGCTATTCAAATCGCTCAATCGCCACGCGGCCGCCAGTGCCTGATCAAACAGAGCCACCCGATCTTCTTTTGAAAGCAATTTGCGTAGGCGGTTTTTTTGCGGCCTGCGCCTTCGCTTTCCTCTTGCTCAGCCAGCGGCATCTCATTCAACAGGGCGGCCAAACGTTGGGCCCGCTGAATGACTCCATCCAGCGCGTGCGTTTCACTCCGAGCGGCGCCGCACCCGCTGTGGCGCATTCGGTGGCATCAGTCCCTCCCACCGACGCCAAGACGGTGTCCCCGGCAGTCGAGCCACAAACGTTGCCGTTGCCCGAAGCCAGGAATCTGACTGTGACTGAATTCAACCTATCGGTCACCCCCGAATTTCAAAGCGTGGGCGACGTTGAGTTGCGGCTCGCTGGAGTGAATACCGCCGCCAATACCTACGACATCATGGTCAAGACGAATCAACGCGAGTTCTACCGTCAAGATGTCAAACTCGCTGAACGCGTGGCCCTTGCAAAGAATGTGGCGGACGGCCCCGAACTGGTCGTCGGCGCCATTACTCAAAATAGCGTTTTTGGCTACGTGAGCGAACCTCAGCATCGCGGACACCGCCGGCGTCACCGCCGCAAATAAAACGCAGATAATAATTTGAGGGAATTCATTTTGAAGACATCGTTGAGGCTGGCAATACCGTTGGCTATCCTCGCAGTACAGACAGCTGGGCAAACATTTGATCCTGGTTTATTTCAGGAAATGCCTTGGCGATCCATCGGGCCTTACCGTGGAGGCAGAACACGAGCGCTCGCCGGTGTGCCCAGCCAGCCCAACATTTTCTACGTAGGCGCGGTCAACGGCGGTGTCTGGAAGACAAATGATTACGGCCGCACTTGGAATCCGATTTTCGACCATGAACCCAGCGGCTCTATTGGCGCCATCGCCGTCGCTCCCTCAGACCCAAACATCGTTTACGTCGCAAGTGGCGAAGGTCTGCAGCGGCCCGATCTTTCCACCGGCGACGGCATTTACAAGTCGGAAAACGGCGGTGAAACGTGGACCCACTTAGGACTGCGCGACGGGCAACAAATCGCCCATCTGGCTATCGATCCGTTGAACCCGAATCGCTTGCTGGTGGCAGTGCTCGGCCATCCTTACGGGCCCAACGAAGAGCGCGGCGTTTTTCTCTCTGAAGACGGCGGCAAGACTTTCACGAAAGTTCTCTATAAAGACGAAAACACCGGAGCCAACGATGTAGAGATCGATCCAAAGAATCCCCACATCTGTTACGCCGCACTATGGGAGGCTCGCCAAGGTCCGTGGGAGAACAGCGCTTGGAGTGGAACTGCGGGTGGGATTTTCAAATCGACTGATGGCGGCAGCACTTGGATGCAACTCGAAAACGGTTTACCCGAAGGAGTCATTCAAGCCAATCTCGCCATTGCGGCTAGCGACCCGAATCGTGTGTACGCGGCCATCGCCACACAACAGGGCGTAGCTATCTACCGCTCGAACGACAGCGGAGCGCACTGGCAGATCGCCACATCCGATTCAAGGCCCGCACAACGAATCGGTGGCGGCGACCTCCCAGTTCCAGCGGTCGATCCCCAGAACCCCGATGTGGTTTACAGTGCCAGCACTGTTACTTGGAAATCCGCCGATGGCGGCAAGACTTGGAGCGGCCTGCGCGGCGCACCCGGTGGTGACGATTACCAAAGTATTTGGATCAACCCAACCAACAGCAACGTGCTTCTCATTGTCAGTGACCAAGGTGCCATCGTTACCGTGAACGGCGGCGAGACCTGGAGTTCCTGGTACAATCAGCCCACCGCGCAGATGTACCACGCTTCGGCGGACAATGCGTTTCCTTATCGTGTGTGTGGCGGCCAACAAGAAAGCGGTTCAGCGTGCGTAGCCAGCCGCGGTAACGACGGAGAGATTACCTTCCGCGACTGGCATCCGGTGGGCGTCGAAGAGTATGGTTATGTCGCGCCCGATCCTCTCAATCCCGATCTTGTGTACGGCGGAAAAGTAACGCGCTATGACCGGCGCAGCGGGCAAACAGCCCAGGTCGGCCCAAAGCCATTGCGCGAACCAGGATATCGCGTGCTCCGCACACAGCCGGTTGTCTTTTCACCGGTTGATCCGCACGTGCTTTATTTCGCAGCCAACACTGTTTGGAAGACGCGCGATGGAGGCCTGCATTGGCAACAAATCAGCCCGGATCTTTCGCGTAAAACATGGGAGGTCCCGGCCAGCGTGGGCAAATACCGCGATACGCCCAGCGCGAAACCAACGCAGCGCGGAGTCGTCTATACGCTAGCGCCGTCACCACTCGATGCTGGCCTCTTGTGGGCCGGTACCGACGACGGTTTGATTCATTTGACAACCGACGGAGGTTTGCACTGGAAAGATGTGACTCCGCCCTCACTCAAACCGTTTGCCAAGGTTTCCATTATTGATGCAGGTCACTTCGACAGGAACACGGCTTACGCGGCCATCAACACCTTTCGCCTGGACGATCTGGGGCCGCACATTCTGCGCACTCACGACAACGGCCGAACCTGGACTGAGATCGTCAGTGGCATCCCCGATGGCGGCGCGGTGAATGTGGTGAGAGAAGATCCGAAACGTCGCGGCTTGCTCTACGCAGGTACCGAACGCGAGGTTTACGTCTCCCTCGATGACGGCGATCACTGGCAACCCTTGCGCTTGAATATGCCCGCCACTTCCATTCGCGATTTGATCGTAAAGGACGACGATTTGATTGCGGCCACCCATGGACGCGGGTTCTGGATAATCGATGACATTACGCCTCTCCGCCAGCTCAAATCCGAAAACGCCGCGCCCGCCATACTGTTCAAACCGCAAACTGCCATGCGCGTGCGTTGGAACACCAATACCGACACTCCTATTCCTCCCGATGAAGCAGCCGGCAAGAATCCGCCGGACGGCGCCATCATCGATTTCTACTTGAACGGCGACGCGCCGGGGACGCTGACACTCGACATTCTGGATCGTACCGGCAAAACACTCATCCGCAGGTATTCTAGCGATGACTCGGGAGATGGTCCCGACTTGGAAAAGCTTGCTGTACCTACTTATTGGGCACGACCGCCACGCCATATTACAACCAAGCTTGGATTCCATCGGTGGATTTGGGATTTGCATTACACACCGGTGGCAGCAAGCAGAGAAGATCTGCCTATGCAGGCTGTCTTTGAAGACACCGCGCCCGTCAATCATGCGCCTTGGGTGTTGCCTGGCGCGTATCTAGTGAGACTCACAGTCAATGGAGCAACCTACGAGCAGCCGCTCACAGTTAAAATGGACCCTCGCGTGAAAACATCCAGTGAAGGTTTGACTGAGCAGTTCATCCTGTCAAAGCGCGTCTATGAAGCCCTCAAGCAAAGCTCGCAGTCTCTACAGGAGCTGCAAGCGCTGCGCGCGAAGTCGAGCGGACAGCAGGCACTCATTCAAAAGCTAGACGAATTGGCAGGCCACAAAGGCGCGCGTTTTGGTGGCGGCGGACGGTTGCCCCTCGAAGGCCCGCCAACCCTATCGAAAGTGACAACCGCGCTTGAAACGCTGACGGCCGTTTTGCAAGATGCCGACGTGGCGCCCACTTCGCAACAAAAAAACTCCGTAGCTGCCCAATTGCTGGAAACGGATCAATTGATGGAACGCTGGAAAAAACTTAAAGCGACCTTCTGATCCGGACGATAGTCAAGTGTGCTTATCAAAGCTGTGTTGGCGAAGTCCGCATTTCTGTTCGTGCTGGCGGCCTCGTTGGCGATTCCGTCCCGGGCAGCAGCGCAAACTACCGAACTGCAGGAGACGCCGCCGAGCAATCTTCTAGCTGGCGCTTCACTACCGTCTCCGGTCGTTGACCGGCCGGTCTCGTGGAGACTTTTGGTGCCCAACCTAATCAGTGATCAGAAACGTATATGGACATTTCCGGCGCGGCTCACTGAGGGGCACGATTGGATTGCGACCACTGCTGTTCTCGGAACCACCGCCGGTCTGATCATGCTCGACCCCACAGAGGGCGCATATTTTCGACGTACGTCATCACTCAACGGCTTTAACAATATTTTCAGCGGCAGTTCTACGGCAGTCGGCATCATTGTCGTTCCGGCCTCGCTCTACGCCGTTGGCCTCATTCGCAAAGACTCAAAAATGCAGCGAACGGCGCTGCTTGCTGGCGAGGCTGTCGCCAACGGCGAGATCTTAGCGACAGTTTTGAAGGATGTTACCGAACGGATGCGTCCGGCGGTTATACCGACGGGAGGTAACTACTCCGATAGCTGGTTTAAGAGCAACGGCTCCCTTTTTGCCGGAAACGGAAGTTTCCCTTCTGGTCATACGATTGCCGCCTTCTCAGTTGCCACCATCGTTGCACGCCGTTACGGCAATCACCGATGGATTCCTTACGCCGCATATGGCGCGGCGGCGATTGTGGGCTTTTCCAGGCTTTCTTTGTCGGCACACTTCTTGTCCGATGTTTTCATGGGTGGTGCGCTTGGGTACTTCGTCAGCCGTTTCACCGTTCTACGTGAGTAGGCGTCTTCGTGTTTTTCTCCTTGCCGTGGAATAGGAAAGCGTGCTTTCGCGAAGCACCAACGTTGCCGAGAGATTATTTCCGCCCTCCCCGACGTTCGACAGAGATTTAAAGCGGGACGTGCTCACTAGTTCCAAAGAGAGACAGCCGCTCCTTGCAAGTTGGACGGCTGTTGACTGGCACCCGATGGGAGGCGGATACGCGTGAGAATCCTTATCGCGGACGACGATAAACTTTCTAGGCTATATCTCTCAGCAACCCTCAAAAAGTGGGGTTTCGAGGTAGTCGAAGCCACAAATGGAGCAGAAGCGTGCGACGTTTTCGAACGCGCTGGGGCTCCTGCCATTGCAATTCTTGATTGGTTCATGCCAGGGATGGATGGACTTGATGTCGTCCGCCGGCTCCGGTCATTCTCGCAGCCAATCCCCACTTACATCATAATGTTGACCGGCCAAGATACTGAAACCGGCTTGGTGCAAGCGCTTGAGGCGGGTGCCGATGAGTACATTACAAAACCTTTCAAGAACGCCGAACTGCGGGCGAGAGTGAAGGTGGGTGCACGAGTGGCCGGCTTGCAAATGGCACTCAGCGGCCGCGTCCGGGAACTGGAAGGCGCTCTAACGGCGCGCAAAAGGGTCGAGGAAGAGTTACGCAAGAACGAGGAACGCTTCCGCCTGTTCTTCGCCACCATCCCCGACCCTGTGTGGGGCTTTGACACAGAAACCCTCAGGATACTGGAAGTCAACGATGCCGCGGTGAACCATTACGGGTTTGGCCGTGATGAGTTCCTCAACATGAAAGTCACCGATATTTGGGAAGGCGCGCCGCCCGAGATGTCGAATAGAAGGGAGGTTTCCACTTACACCGAGTTGACCGATCTACAGGCCCGGCACCGGACCAAAGATGGCAGGATTGTGGATGTTGAGGTGCGCTGGGGCAGACTCGATTTTGGCGACCGTCGAACGTCTCTGGTGAGCGTTCACGACATCACCGAGAAAAAACGGCTCGAACTGGAGCTTAGGCATTCGCAAAAACTAGAGGCGGTAGGAACACTGGCGGCCGGCATCGCTCACGAGATCAACACGCCGATTCAATT
Source organism: Bryobacterales bacterium (assembly GCA_003167495.1). Taxonomy (GTDB): domain Bacteria; phylum Acidobacteriota; class Terriglobia; order Bryobacterales; family Bryobacteraceae; genus Bog-105. The sequence goes on from PMSX01000070.1 coordinate 34,417, forward strand.
TGTGGGTGATAACACCCATTTTCTGAACGAATCTTTCAGCGCTCTGCTCAAGCTTCACGCCAAATACCAGAAGATCTATGACGACTCGGCCGGCGCAGCTTTACCTGAGTTGCGTCGCGAACTGCGGCAGGCTGAGGAAGAAGCGGACTTAGCTTACCTCTTCGAAGAAGTGCCGAAGGCGCTCAAACAGACCATGGGAGGTGTGGAGCATGTAGCCCGGATTGTCCGCGCCATGAAGGAGTTCGCCCATCCCGACACCGAAAGCAAAACCGCCTGCGATATCAATTCGGCCCTGGAGAGTGTTCTGGTGGTAGCAAGGAGCGAGTTCAAGTTTGTAGCCGACGTTGAAACCAATTTTGGTGACATACCCCTGGTGGTTTGTCAGATTAGCGAAATCAATCAGGTCTTTCTGAACTTGCTAGTGAATGCGGCCCACGCGATTTCCGACTTTGTCAAGGGCACTGAACTCCGCGGCCTCATTAAAGTGCGAACCCAAAAGGATGACGGCCATGTGCTTGTTGCCGTCGAAGATACTGGGGGAGGTATTCCTCTAACGATTCGTGACCGCATCTTCGAACCCTTCTTTACGACGAAAGAAGTAGGAAGGGGAACCGGGCAAGGGCTGGCAATTTCCCGCTCGGTTGTGGTTGACAAGCACGGCGGGGCGCTCTATTTTGAGACGGAACTAGGGCGCGGGACCACGTTTTATGTGCGTCTGCCGATAGACGGTCTAAGGCGCCCCCAGGATGAGGGATAAGAACGCCTTTCAGATTTTTTCGATTACTCTGACGCTTTTCGCCAGTAGAGTCGCCTGCGGCGCGGCACCTGCCAGCGTTCAACCCATCCCTAGCGTCGCAGCAGTGAGGGCAGTTACATCTCGACAAGCCGCCATGGCGCTTCCGGTCCTCGTCCGCGGCGTTGTTACGGCGCCGTCGGGCTGGAAAACGTCGTTTTTTTTTCAAGACTCAACTGCGGGAATTTCCGTCGATCGAGAAGACAACGGCCCGCCGATGCGGTCAGGCCAACTGGTTGAAATTAACGGAGTCACGGGACCCGGCTTGTTCGCGCCCATCATCATCGCCCGCAAAGTAAGAGTGCTCGGAACGGCTACTCTTCCGGCGGCGCGTCGCCTCGTGCCAGGAGATCTCGCTTCGGGCTCGCAGGACAGCCAATGGGTAGAACTGCACGGCGTAGTCCAATCGGCCCTCGTCCAGGAAAGTTGGGGACGGCGAGTGTTGTTCCTCCGCGTGGCTCTCAGCGGAAATGATATTGAAGTTCGCGTAGCCGACTTCTCCGAATCGAATATTTCCTCCCTGATCGACGCAGCCGTGCGGATTCAAGGGGTCTACGCAACAAACTTCAATCGGAAGCGTCAGTTCGTGGGAGCGCTCTTGTTTGTGCCGGCCCTAGACAATGTTCGGATTGAGGAACCCGCACCCTCGGATCCGTTTGCCGTGTCGCTCCGTTCGATCAACAGCGTGTTGGAATTCAAGCCCGGCGAGACCATTCGTCATCGGATACGAATTCAAGGCGTCGTCACGTATCAAAAACCCGGAAGCCGTCTGTGCCTGCAGGACGGCGATCAGGGAATACTCGTTCGCAGCAAACAGAGCGGTCTAGTATATCCGGGCACACGAGTGGAAGCGGTCGGATTCGCCTCGTTGGGCGAGTACTCGCCACAACTTGATAACGCCGTTTTCCGCGTCGTTGGCAGAGGATCGGCCCCTGAGCCCGTCAAACTACACGCTTCCGAAGTGATCAAGGTGTCCGACGGTCTAGTAGTCGCGCCGGTGGACACCCTGTTGGTTCAGTTGCGGGCACGTGTTAGCGACTACTCCTGGAATAACGGACGACATGTCATTCTCCTGCAAGACGGCGGCCTCCCGTTCGAGGCCCACCTGGAGACCCCGCCGGGCGTTGCTCAGATCTTCGATTTGAAGAGCGGCGCCATCATAACGGTAACGGGCGTTTGTTCGGTTCATGTGGATGAAAACCGCGAGCCCCGCGGGTTTAGTATCTTGCTCCGTTCCCCAAACGACGTCACCATTGTTCAGCGGCCTTCCTGGTGGACTCCGAGCCATGCTCTCGCGGCCTTGGGGGCAACGTGCCTCGGCTCTTTAGCCGCCTTCGCTTGGGTGACATTATTGCAGAGGAGGGTGCGCCAAAAGACCGCCGCGCTCAACCAGGCCAACGTTGAATTGCAAGGGCAGATTGCCGAACGAAGGCTCCTCGAGAGCCAGCTCTTGCAGGCTCAAAAGCTCGAATCGATCGGCCAACTGGCAGCTGGGATCGCTCACGAAGTCAACACGCCGATTCAATACATCGGCGATAATTGTCTGTTCCTGCGAACTTCATTCGGCCAAATGAACGACGTTATGAATCAATATATCCAACTGCTCGATTTTGTGAAGACGGCTCAATTGATGCCGGATCTTGTCGCCAGGCTGGAAAGCAATCTGATCGAACTGGATGCTGAATTTCTGGTTGAGGAGATTCCAAGGGCCATCGATCAATCGGTACAGGGTACCGAAAGAGTAGCGCAGATCGTGAGGGCCATGAAAGAGTTTTCCCACCCAGGCTCGGGCCAAAAGGCGCCCATCGACCTTAACCACGCCATTCAGAATACGCTGATCGTGTGCCGCAATGAATACAAATATGTCGCCGATCTGAGCACTGATTTGGACCCGTCTTTGCCACAGGTTCGCTGTCTCGGCGGCGAGATCAACCAGGTCATTCTAAATCTCGTGGTCAATGCCGCGCACGCGATAGGCGGCTCGAAGGCAGAGGGCGACCGCGGCGTCATCAAGGTTTCAACGCGCGCCGATGGAGCGGTGGCCGAAATCAGAGTCCAAGACAATGGCACCGGTATCCCAGCGGCGATCCAAAATCGAATATTCGATCCGTTCTTCACCACCAAAGAAGTCGGAAAAGGAACGGGACAAGGCTTGGCCATGGCGATGAACACCATTGTCAAGAAGCACCAGGGAACCTTGACGTTTGAAACTCAGGAAAACGTGGGGACCACATTCATCGCCAGGATTCCGATTGACGCTCCCTCAGCCGAAAAGCAACAAAATAGCAACGAAGAATTCGAGTGCACACGGCCTTAGTCAGGCGCCAAAGCGTGACTAGTCATCAGTCTCCGCACAGTTCCTATCAACTCGTCAATTTCACAAGGTTTGGCGAAATAGTGGTGCGCCACGCCCATGGCTCGCACTTTGGCTTCCATTTCCGACTGGCCGGAGAGGGCTAATCGCAGCAGATGCGGATGTCTCTCCATGACGGCGTTCAGCAGTGCGAAGCCGTCCATGCCAGGCATCCGCATGTCGCTAACGAGGACGTCGAACCTCCGGGCTTCGAGCACTTCCAAAGCGCTGAGGCCACTGCTTGCGAACTCCGTCTCAAACTCGTTGCGCAGCGGACGCAAGGAACGCTTCAGGCCGTCCAACACTCGTTGCTCATCGTCAACAAAAAGAACTCGAATCATTCTATGCTTTTGAGCTTCCGGGAGATTCGGGGTAGGCCTCACTCGCCATAACTGGTCTATCGGCATTCTGTAAACAAGGCTTTAGGCAAAAATATTGCGCTCTACCACAAAGATGTATGAAGACAAACGCCCATTCCGCCGACAACTCTTCAGGAGCAGAATTCTGGCCGTGCTTTAGGCACTGGACAGGTGCAAGATCCGCGGGATGGCAAACAAGGTTTTATTTGTAGACGATGACGCATACATCCTTAGCGGATTCCAGCGCAATCTGCGGGGGCGCTTTGAGATCGAGACTGCATTGAGCGGCGAACTGGGTCTTAAGATCTTGCGGCAAGATCCGTCCTTCGCTGTGATTGTGTCCGATTTCAGAATGCCCGACATGAATGGCGTGGAATTCCTGTCTAAGACCTCAGCCGAATGGCCGGATCGTATGCGTATCTTGTTGACGGGCGAGGCAGATGCCAAGGCCGTGGCTGCCGCCGTGAATCAAGGCCACATCTTCCGTTTTCTCACGAAGCCGTGCCCGGCATTCACTCTTGAAAAAGCCCTGAACGAGGCGCTCAAGCAGCACGAACTGATCAACGCGGAAAAGGTTCTACTTGAAAAGACTCTGTGGGGCAGCATGGAGGTTCTCACTGAAATCCTTAACATCCTACACCCCGTCGCCTTCAGCCGCTCCAATCGCGTCTACCGGGTCGCCAATCAGTTGTTATCCTCCATCAATCCGGTCGGCCGCTGGGAGTTCGAAATCGCCGCCATGCTTTCGCATGTCGGCTGTGTTGTCGTGCCCAGTGAGATTCTCTCCAAGGTCAGTCGCGGAGAAAGTTTATCGGATAAGGAGCGCGCCCTGTACCAGACGCACCCAGAGACGGGTAGGCGTTTGCTGGAAAAAGTTTCGCGCTTGGAACTGGTCGCCCAGATCATTGCCCGGCAAGCATCGCCGGGTGCGCCAATTCCGGCTTGGCAGCCGCTTGAGGAAGTTGAGCGTGTGACTCTGGGATCGCATCTGCTCAAGCTGGCGATCGAAGTGGAAGACTGCATTTCGCGCGGCCTTGCCAAGAGCTTTATTCTCTTGGAGCTACGCTCCAAGGGTCACCATCCCCAGCTCTTGAAAGCCGTCGAAGAAATGGAGTTTGACGATTCTACCAAGGATTGCCGGACGCTTCCATCGAAAGACCTTGTCTCCGGCATGATTGTTGACCAAGATATCGTTGGCGCTAACGGCCTTCTTTTGATGGCTCAAGGGCAGTGGCTATCGCCCACCCTTATCCACTTCTTGCAGCGGCGTGCGGAACACCCGGGTGTCGAAGATTCGATTCGTGTTCGGGTTCCGGCCGAACGGCGGAAGCCGGCTAAGACGTAGTCTAGAAATAAACGTCCCTTTTAGCCTTGCCTGAGAAGCATGTAATTCACGGCGAGAACGATTTTTGGCTTGCGCTCTTCACCTGATAACCTGATCTCGCGCGATCCCTGCATGGGTTCGGCGCGCTTCTGTGTTCTTTAACACGTGAGCCTCTTCCAAAACTCAGGGCAAACTCCAAACTCGGCAAACTCGCAAACTCAAACTTGGCAAACTTGGGGACGTGCTACCCGTTAAACCAATTCCCAATATCGACTCCCGGGACGGAGGGGACGGAGGGCTATTGAACCATAGCCTTTGTCGCGAGATCGCTGGCCGGTCCCGTCAGATGTTCCAATCACGTGACGGACGTTCATTGTCGGTCGGCGTCGCGCTCTGTAACATGAAGCATGGTTGCAGCCATCGCGCGGGAAAAAATAACAATTCGGAGGGTAAGCCGGTAGGCGGGCGATTTCTCGGTTGGTTCCACACCTCTCCGTCCCCCTCTGATGGCCTGCGTATCCGAGCACTTTGCTTCTGGTCTAAATGGATGCCTTTAGCGCCTTCGTTACTTCGCCGGCGATGTCGTCCTGAACCATCAAGATGTCGCCGAACGGCCGGTCGTAGGTTTCAGACCAGACAACGTACCCATTTTCGGCACGAACCAAGCGCGCGGCCACTCGCAGCCTGGTGCCTGACTTGCGCACGCTCCCATTGAGCACATAAGCAACACCCAGAGCCTTGGCAACATCCGCGATGGTTATTTGTTTGCCCTTGAAATAGAACGAGGACGTCGGGGAGGGTACCCGAAAGCCCGGGATCTTGCTTAGTTTGTCAATCAGTTCCTCGGTCATGCCGTCGGCGAATTCCTCTTGTTTCATTCCTTCGGTAAGGTCGAGAAACGGCAGCACCGCGATGGATCTCATTGGCTGCGAAGCGACGGCAGGCGCGCCTGAGCGATTTTTGTTCACGACCTTGCCGTAAACCAGGAAAGCTACGACGAGCGCGAGGCAAAGCGCCGCGCCGATCGCCAGCGTGAAGCCGGCTCTGACGCGAGGGCCAGTCGTCAGCGGATTGGGGATCACCGGGGTCGGCTCATCTTCCATGGCACGATCCGCCCAGGGACTGACCGTCGCCACCATCCGATACCCGAGTCGCGGCACCGTTTCGATGTAAGTGGGCTGCTTGGGGTCGTCGCCGAGCAGACGGCGAAGCGATGCCACAGCCTGGTAGACAGAATCCGGACTGACGGTGACCCCCGGCCAGACCTGGTTGAGCAAGTCATCGATGCTGACGACCTCGCCAGCCTGCTCGGCGAGGCATAGCAGCAGCCGCATCGTCCGCGCCTCTACCCGAGCGCTCTCCCCATCTTTTGAGATTTGGCCGGACGTCGGATTGACGCACCAGGCGCCGATGCGAAGCAATGTCGGGGTTGGGCGTTCCATGCAGGCGTGCTAGCCGATCATACCAACATCGTTCCAGCGTCATTTCAGAAGTATTCAGGCTGTTTCAGGCCAAGTTCAGGACTTCTCGGGTCTCCGCCGGGTATCGTAAAGCTGCATTTGCGGATTGCGAATATGCTTTACAAGAAACTGTTTGATCTTTTCGAAATTGGGACGCTGCTTTTTACATTCTGCGCGTCTTCAACCAGTGCGGCGGCCGATGATCCCGCCAAACCTACCCAGACGAAGGTAGCAGCCGAGGCGCTCCCTGCTCCAGGGACATACTCGATCGATCCGGATCATAGTTTCGCGTACTTCGGCGCTAGTCACCATGTAGTAGGGCTGGTGCGCGGCAGGTTCGACGAGGTTGCGGGAACTATCACCGTATCGCAGGATCCCGCCGCCTGTAGTGTCGACGTACTCATCGACGCATCCAGCATCAGCACTCAAGTCATCGAGCGCGACGAGGATCTCCGTAGTCCCGCCTACTTTGATGTGAAAATATTCCCGACGATGACGTATCACGGCCGCGGCATTCGCCGTGTGTCCGAAAGCTCCTGGACGATCGACGGCTCTCTGACTATTCACGGCGTGACCAAGGTGGTGCCGCTGACATTTACGTTCAACGGGGCGTTTTCCGATATCAAGCCTGGCAAGCCGGCGCGCGTGGCGTTCCATGGGTCCGCGGGGACCAAGCGCGCCGATTTCGGCATGGGGGCGCGCGACAAGGGAGAGGTGGGCGACTCCTCGGCGCCGGACGTCGCGATCGAAGTCGACGTCGAGGCGGACGCGAAAGTAGCAGTTCAGTGAACCTATGCAACAAAAGCAGTCTCTTAATTGCGGCGATTCTGCTGGCCCTTCCGTTGTCCGGCAACCAATCCCCTGTGCAGGACGCAGCCACACCACAAACCAACTGGGCCATCGACAAAATCCACTCGCGGATCCGGTTTAGCAGGGACGGTAGACTTCTCTGCGAAGACTGCTTCAATCTTCACTGGTAATAAGCAGAGAGACGGCCATTTAAGATCGGATGCATTCTTCAACTCCAGGAAGTATCCAGAGATGAAGTTCACGGGTGCCTTAGTAAAAGAAGATGGCAAGAGTATTTTGAGAGGTAACTTGACCATCCGCGGCATTACCAAACCAGTCTCGTTCGACGTGACCTATGGCGGCCGTATCAAGGATAAAAACTTTGGCATTGAGAAAGCTGGTTTTAAGGTCACGGGCAAAATAAATCGGTTGGAGTTCGGGTTGAAATGGAACGAGACATTTGAGGGTGGCGGCTCGATCGTTGGTGAAGAAGCGGGCATCGACGTCAATGTTGAAATCGACAAAAGGTGAAGAGAGGTTTCGTATGACTACAGATTCTGCGCTTTGGCCATCGGGGAAAAGGAATGCTCTATTGGCAATCGCAGTGGGCGGTCTGACTGCCGGAGCATTGGACCTTACGCAAGCTTGCATCCTATTTGGGCGGAACATTCCGCTCGCGATCGCGGCGGGCCTGCTCGGGCGGGCCGCTTTCCGAGGAGGCGCCGGCACTTATGTTCTTGGCGTCTTCCTGCACTTCTTTATCGCTTGCTCAGCGGCGGCTGTTTACTACTTGGCAAGCCGCAGGTTGGGTTTTTTGAAAGAGTACCCGCTGGTGTGCGGCTTGTTCTTTGGCGCAGCGGTTGAAGAGGTCATGCGTCTCATCGTTCTACCGCTCTCCGCTCTTCACGCAAGGGGTCCTTACCAGCTTGATGACCTGATTCAAGGGCTGCTGGTGCACATGGTCGTCGTCGGGCTACCGATTTCCTACAGTGTCCGGCGGTTTGCGAAATAGCCGCTCAACCTTTGGTTAATTGCAGCTCCGCGGCTTGGCGGCGCTTCCGGGCCCACTGCGGCTTCTCTTCTTGCCGGGCGCGCCCAATCGCCAGTGCGTCAGGTTGCACATTTTTCGTGATCACCGAACCGGCTGCTGTATACGCGCCGCTGCCGATGGTTACCGGCGCCACCAGCGTAGAGTTGCTCCCAACGAACGCTCCTTCACCTATATGAGTTTGATGCTTCTTTTGGCCGTCGTAATTGCAAGTAATCGTTCCTGCGCCGATATTTGCTTCCGCGCCAATCGTGGCATCACCAAGATAGGCTAAGTGACTCGCCTTCGACCCCCGTCCCAGTTTGGTTTTCTTCAGTTCGACGAAGTTGCCGATATGCGAACCTTCGTCCGCCTCCGCATTCATGCGCAGCCGGGAAAACGGGCCCACTTGCGCCTTTGCGCGGATGGCCGAAGCCTCTGCTACAACGTATGGCAGAATCGTCACATCGTCGCCAATCTCGCAACTCCGCAAGACCGAGCCCGTTCCAATCCTGCAACCAGTTCCGATCCGCGTGCGGCCGCGCAATTGCACGTTGGCTTCAATCACTGAATCTGGCGCCACTTCCACCTGCGTGTCGATAGTCACGCTGTCGGGATTTTCAATCGTGACACCGTCGAGCATCAACTCCCGCGTTTTGCGCGCGCGCAAAATCTTATCCGCAAACGCCAGTTCCACTCGAGTGTTGATGCCCAGCAGTTCGCTCTCATCGCTCACCAGCACGGGCGCGACCGGGTGACCATGCCGCGTTAGAATCTCAACCATGTCGGTCAAATAATATTCTTTGGCCGCGTTGTTGGGCGTAACTTCGCCAATGTATTTCCAAAACAAGCCGGCGTCAAAGCAATACAGGCCTGGATTGATTTCGCGAATCTTGAGTTGATCGGTAGTAGCGGATTTTTGTTCGACTATCGCGGCTACCAGATTTTGAGCGTCGCGCACGATTCGCCCATAGCCGGTTGGGTCGGCCACTTCCGTGGTCACGATGGACCCGCCGGACGCCCTCGTCGGAGCTTCTGCGTTCTCAACCAGCCGAAGCAACGTTTCTGGCCGCAAAAGCGGGCCGTCGCCATTCAAAATCAGGAGTTGGCCGCTATCGGTCTCCGCCTCATTGCGTGCGCACAGCACCGCGTGACCCGTGCCTTTTTGTTCTTCCTGCTCCGCAAAGCGGATGCCTGGCTCACTCACGCTTTCTCTCACTTGTTCCGCTTGGTGGCCAACTACCGCCACAATCCGTTCCGCCGGCGCTACGTGCAGAGCCGCACGAATAATGTGGTTCAGCAGCGTGTAGCCTCCCGCCTCATGCAGAACCTTCGCCTTTTTCGATTTCATGCGTGTTCCGAGCCCCGCGGCCAGAATCACGACCGTAACATTTTTTTTCATTTCACCTGTAAGCGTTGGGCTGCCAGCGCTTCCCTGCGGACTTGCAAAGCTCGCGAACGGCTGGCCAGATCCAACACCACGTCAGCCAGCGCCGCCGAATCATGCCGGATTCTTTCCTGCGCCACGGCTGCTTGCGACACCAAATCGGCCAACACAATCTTCACCCCCAGTTTATCCAGGGCCTCCATATCGTTCTCAACCGGCTTCACGTGGGCACGCTCATACTTTCTCTGCAAAGCCGCCGGAATGGGCGCGCTGTTCAGCACGACACAATCAATCAGCTTGCGTTTGGCATGCGCTTGGATCACTCTCACATGCTGCGATGCCGTAAAATTAATCGTTTCGCCCGGCTGCCACATTAGGTTGACGAAGTAGACTTTCATCGCCGGCGAATTTTCAATCGCCTCGGCCATCCCCTTTACCAGAATATTCGGCACCACGCTCGTATAGAGCGAACCCGGACCGATGGTAATCAAGTCGGCCTGCGCCAATGCCGCTAAGGTATCGGGCAACGGCATGCAATTTGCGGGGAGGAGGCGGATTTTCCGGATCGGCTGCCGGCTCTTGCTGATTTTGCTTTCACCGCGCACCACCGTCCCGTCGGCCAGCACGGCTTCGAGCGTCACGTTCGCGGCCGTTGCCGGAAAAATGTGGCCGCGAATGGCCAGAATTTCCGAAGACAGTTTCACCGCTTGCGCAAAATCTCCGGTGATCTGGTGCATCGCCGTGAGGAACAGATTCCCGAAGCTGTGGCCCTTCAGACCGCGCCCGCTGGCGAAGCGGTAACGAAACAATTGCGAAAGGAGCAGCTCATCTTCGGAAAGGGCCGTCATGCAATTGCGGATATCGCCCGGCGGCAAAATATCGAAGTCGCGGCGCAGGCGGCCCGAGCTGCCGCCATCGTCGGAGACGGTAACCACAGCCGCGATGTCTGCCAGCGGCTTGCCCGCCTCTTCATGCCGCTGTGCGCCGGTTGCGAACCGCTTCACACCGGAAAGGAGCGTCGAGAGCCCAGTGCCTCCGCCGATAGAAACAATCCGTAACGGAGCTTTTAGCCTGCTCTTATGCTGCTGCGACACGCGGGTTAGGCTCGACATGGCCCAAAGTCGCTCATTTGTTTCGCCAAGATAGCGCCTCGCGGGGACAAGCGCTTCAGCGCCGCTTCTTGGGCTTCTCTTCTTCGTCGTCTTTGTAAGCGGGAACCGAATCCACCAGATCCTCGGCTTCGAAAACCTGACCGCAGTCCAGGCATCGGACGTAATCGATACCGTCCCGCCGGTGCAAAAACTCGGTTCGCTCGTGCTGACAACCCTGCATAGCGAAATAACAACTATTCTAGACTGAGTGACATAACTGTCAAGTGGTAAACCAGATTTTTTCGCAAGAGCTTAACCGGCCTTAATTCGTGGAACTTCCTCGTCCTCTAATTCTCGATCCCCATTCGCCGGAAGCCACGGAGGCTATTGCCTCGCTTCCCGAATCACGCGGAGTCTATCTTTTCTCTATTCCAGGGCATACACCACATCTGGGCTGGTCGCTCAACCTCAGGCGCAGGATCACCCGTCTACTCCTCCCATCGTATACTGTCGGGGACTTTGGTTTCGCGCGGCATTTCCAAAAAGTCACGGCGGTGTCATGTTGGCCCGCCGGTTCGCGTCTGGAAGCGTCATTGCTTCTCTATGAGATTACACGCGAGCAATTCAGTGGCGACTATCTGAAACGCCTCCGGCTGCGGTTGCCTTGGTTCGTCGCTTTGGACGCTGACGATCAATTCCCGCGTCTAGAGATTGTCAACCGTCCGGCGCGCCGGCACCGCGTCGCGTACGGACCGTTCTTCAGCCGCGACTTGGCGCAGCGCTATGAACAAGAATTGCTGGGCCTCTTTCAGATCCGCCGCTGTACCGAAGCCTTAGCGCCCTCACCCGAACACCCTGGCTGTATTTATGGGGAAATGAACCAGTGTTTGAGACCATGCCAGTGCGCCGTCAGCACCGATGAGTACGCTAACGAAGTCAAGCGCCTCGACGAGTTTCTCGCCACCAACGGCAAGACCAGCGCGGCCGCTTTGACCACTGCCCGCGAAAGAGCGTCGTTGGAACTTGATTTTGAACAGGCCGCCCAATTACACAAGCGCTTGGAGAAGGTAACCGCTGCCGCCGCCAGCCGCGATGCCGTAATCGCGCCGCTGGACAAGTTCAACGGCTTGGCTCTCACTCGCGGTATTGCCGAACAGGAGTGCCGTCTTTGGCCCATGCTGGGCGGCTATTGGCAGAACCCTTTGATTCTGCACTTTCCGGCAATGGAAGCGGGGGCGCGGTCTCTTGATCAGGAACTGCGCGAAAAGTTGTCGACTTCGCTTACCTCAATCGCGGCGCGGGAATCCGGTAATCGCGTGGAGCACTTAGCCGTTTTTTCACGCTGGTATTACTCTTCCTGGCGCGATGGCCACTGGTTTCCGTTTTCTAAGCTCGAAGATTTGAACTACCGGCGGTTAGTGCGGGAGATCTCCGGTATTTTGACGAACCCGCGCAAAACGGGCACAGGTTGAGCGTGCCGCCCGAAGGGTGCCGGGAGTTCCTTGCCAACTGGCGGGACCCGGGTGCGCGACATAGAAGGGAGTTCCTGGCCGAGGTGTGCCGGCTCACCTGAATCATGAATAGCGGCGACTAACGGCGAAGGGGAAGGCAACGGCGTCCAACTCCCGGAGGGTACTCGTCCACCATCGAGCTTGTGGAATGCTCGCGCGTCAGGGCGCTGAGTTTTGCTTCCCGCTGCAACCGCCGTTTCATGCGAGATCGTACGAGGCCAAATAGATCTTATTGTCGTGGTGAATCAGGCCAAGGCGAATTCGATCTAGCCAACCGGTTCTACCCAATACATTCTTGTCAATCAGAGGGCCGGCAAAGAAGTAGATCAAAGAGTGCGTGGCAACGCCGAAAGCGTGGATCTCGACTCCGTGGCCATAGGCCTCAAACCCGCTATTCGCCGTCTGGAAACGCTTGCGGATTCCGCTGGCCAAATCCAGGCCGAGAGCCTCAGCGATCTCCGTTCCGAATATACAGAATGAGGCTCCGGTATCCACGCTCGCAGCGACTGGGACTTCCTTCGCACCAGAGCGGAGCCTACAGGTATCACGACGCTTTCATCCTCACCACAATAGTCGTAGACCCGTGCGAATTCCAGTTGGTACATGCCTTACCAGCCGCCGAACGGCATGTCCTTGTCCCTTGGAACACGGGCGAAGAGCGGTTCGCTGACCCCGGCTGCGTCGGCCGCCGCGCGAACGCTTGCTAGTCTTTCACCGTGCGCGACCAGGCGGGGTCCATCGAGAGCCACCCAGTCGCCTGCGTACGGGCCAGATTTCTTGGCGAGCCACTGCAACTCTCCGCGCCGCTCGTTCACCGGTTCTGCCGATTCCCAACTCAATCGGGCGGGCCCTTCTTCGAGCGTTAAGTGGACGCGCTGGTGCTCCACCAGGTCGAGCGGCTTAAGCGGGCGCAATATCCCTTTTTCGTAAAACGGCTTCGAGTTGGCGTGGCATAACGTCTTTATTGTAGCCATTGAGCCATGATTCGCGTGCTAGAGCGGGTCTTCTCCGTTAGGATCCCAACCATCATGCTGCGATCGCGTAACTCCGGATATTTTTTCTGAGGAAGAAGGTGATCTGTCTGCGCCGTATGAGACGGGATGTGTTGGTCGAGAAGATCCGTACCCGAACAACAATAGGGACAGCGGAAATTTGTAAGAAGCCAGCCTGCCAGATGCTCTGGATAGTGAAATGTGTTCCAGTAGGAATTTTGCCGGTTCAAATAGTCTCTCGCAACTTCCAGAACCTTCCCCATCTCACCCCGCTGCACAGCGCCAAGCAGAAACTGATCTGTGTCTTTCAAGCACATAAGCTTTCTCCTTCTCAGTGAACGTTCACATTTCATCGAACTCATCTCGGATAATCTCGGGACCAATGCCATCTGAGAACGATAAGAGGTTAATAAGGTCGTGCCGTCACTGGTTAGGCGGCGGCAAGAGACCACCCTTAGCTAACCTGAAAGGTGCCCTTCCTGTCCCAACCAGTCATCGACGAAGTCAGCGCTGGGTATCCGAGCCTCGCCGAAAATCGCCTACCCTGGCAAGCTGGCGGAACAGATCGGTTCGTGTGGCCTCCAACTGAGGCAGCGGGTTGTTCATGGCGGTCGCAAAAAAAGGAACCCGGCCGATCTCGCACTTCTATGTCGCGCACCCACGGGACCCTCCCGCGCCCTTTGCGCTTGGCCGTGCATGATAATTTGGACGCATGGCGGAACATGAAGAAGTAGAGGAACACATACACCATGCGAAAGAGCCATTCGACAAACTCGTAGCTGGAACTATGGCCGGCATTGCCGCCTTCCTGGCGATTGTTTCTGTTGCAGGACAACACTTCAACACTGAAAAACTGCTGCGCCAACAGCAGAGCTCCGACCAATGGGCGTTTTTTCAGGCTAAGGATATTCGCCGCTACGTTGCCGATTCTACCGGCGACTTACTCAAGCAAGCGAAGGCCGAACAGAAGCTGATTGACAAGTACGCCGCAGACTCCGCAAGGTACGCGAAGGACAAGGAGTCGATTAAAGAGCAGGCGGAACGCTTCGCAAAAGAGAGCGAATCCGCCGGCGAAAAGGCGGAAAGCTTTCACAGCGGCGAGGTGTTCCTCGAAATAGGTATCGTGCTATCGTCGCTCGCCATCTTAACGAAACGGAAAGCGTTTTTCTACGGCGGCGCCGCTTCTTCTGTTGTCGGGTTAGTGCTGGCGTTTAGGGCTTATTTGATGCACTAAGAAGACGCGCCTGGCCGGCGTTAGCGGTGGCGGAGACGCAGCGCTTCCCAGCTTCCGTCGGCAGTCCAGCCGCCATCTACAACAAGGGCGTGGCCGTTGATGAAGCCACTTTCATGGGGATCGGACAAAAAGGCAATGGCTCGGGCGATATCGTCGGGCGAAGCGAATCGCCCCATCGGAACGCGCCCCGTAATGTCGGAGTCTGTATAACCTCCTCCTGCTTGGTCGGCCACATCCATTTCGGTCTTCACCCAGCCGGGACAGACAGCGTTGACGCGCACACCTCGTCCGCCCCACTCGACCGCAAGTGTTCGAGTCAGACCGATGAGGCCGTGCTTGGAGGCATTGTAGGCGGCACGGCCGGCGACCCCCAGCAGTCCAGCGATAGAAGCAACATTGATGATGCTGCCCGTTCCTTGCTGGAGCATCATCGCGCCGAAGTCTTTGGCCATTAGAAATGGCGCCACGAGGTTGATATCGAGTACGCGCCGATACTCAGCTGCGGAAAGATTCTCGGCTGCCGCGATCAGGCTGATACCGGCATTGTTCACCAACACGTCCGCGCGACCCCACCGTCCGGTGACCGCCGCTGCCATCTTGCCAACAACAGCTTCGTCGGAGATGTCACCAACCACTTCGAACACGTCCGTATCAAGTCCGCGCACGGCATTGAGAGCCTCCGTTGGACGGCGCAGATCGTTGAGCAGCAGTCTATAACCACGCTCCGCCAGTACTTCCGCGGTACGCTTTCCGATGCCCTGCGCCGCGCCCGTTATGACCGCTACGCGCCCCTTCTCGATCATGCGATCCTGGTTGGCGAGCCTAGTGTGCGTGGGCGGAAGAACCGACCTCAGCCAGCTGCTCTAAGCTTTTCTCTGGCATGGAGACGGCGAAATGGACGGCGGCGCCGGAACTTTGCAGTGTCATCCCATCCAGGGCAGAGGCGAGAATGCCGGCGCGCGGATCGCTCTGGCGCTGCATCTGCACCATGCTCGCCAGGAAGCGAACCACATCCGATAGGGATGTGGCATCTTGCGGCGATCGGGTCACTGCATCAAACGTCGTGTCGATCACAGGCCCCAGCTTCACGCCGCCACTCGATTGCACGACTCCCTGTAGTGCCTTTGCCTGCGAAGCGCCTTGCGGTCCCGCGTGATCGGCTAAAAAGCTCCCGCCGACCAACGACACGAACCAAGCGTCATTGTTGGCGCCGATGCTATTGATTTTGCTAGTCAGATCCGCATCGAGCATAGTAGGCGACGCGCGGTTATCAATGATCTGTTTCAGAGTGCTGAGGTCCGCCATCACGGCCACGCCGACATCCAGGAATGCTATGGATGGCTGCTGTCCACCCTCGTTCTGATTGACGATCATGTCGAGGCCGCCATAGTTCACAATGGTGGTGTTGCCTTTCGACTTTGCCAATGCCTTGATGCGAGCGGGATCGAAGTTGCCCCGCGCAAGAATAGCAAACGACGAGGGCTGGCCCGTCGTTGACGGCCCGCCGGTCGCAAAAAGAATGTTCTGCAGATCGCGCCGCGGATCGAATCCTGTCTGGTTGATCATTTCCTGGAAATGCTCGTCTTCGGTTTGCGCTTTGTTGAGCAGATATTGACCGAAATCCGAATTGCGCGCGCGCGTTACGTCCACGGCCCCAATGATTTTGGCGCCAGCCGGCACCAGCGCGAGCAGGCCAGTATCAACACTGGCAAACGCCGAGACGGCTCCGGCAAAAGCGAAAACAGAAAGAAAAGCAATATGGCGCATAACGCTCCTGATGAATACAACGTTGCGGCGGAGGGAAAGTTCCCCTGTTTCTATTGTTACGCAGCTTTGGTTGCCGAAAGGCCTACTTCACTGACTCGATCATTTGGATTTCTTGTTTTAGCAGCCCATTCACCATCTCATTGAGCGGTATGCCTTTCTAGGCCGCCCGTTCCGTCAGATAGGCCTCCACGTCTGCGTTTAAATAGATCGGCAAGCGCAACTTCGGGCTGTGTTCTCCGTCTGGGATGCTAACTGCGAGTGGATCATGGAACAGAAAGAAAAGCAAAGTGGCGCATCACGCTCCTGGATGAATACAATTTTGCACCTTTGCAGAACTAGGTCGCTGACGCTCCCGGCTCGGTTTCGGAGCAGGATTGTGTTGGA
>PMSX01000036.1 GCA_003167495.1 Bryobacterales bacterium
CGGTGATGGGCCGCAACGGCGCGGGCAAAACCACGCTACTGAAGATGATCGCCGGAGCCAGCGCGCCCGACGAAGGCAGCGTGCGTCTGGGCGCCAGCCTCACCATGGGCTACTTTGCGCAGCAGTCGCTGGACGTGCTGGATGCGGACCTCACCGTCATTCAGCAGCTGCAGCAGGACTTCCCGCAGGATAACCTGGGCTCGCTACGGTCGCTGGCCGGGGCCTTCCAGTTCTCGGGCGACGATGTGGATAAGCAGATCCGGGTGCTCTCCGGCGGCGAGAAGTCGCGGCTGGCCATGGCCCGCATGCTCTACAATCCGCCTAATTTTCTGGTGCTCGATGAGCCTACGAATCACCTGGATCTGGCCACCAAGGAACTGCTGGTGGAGGCTCTGAAGGATTTCGAAGGCACCATGATTTTCGTGTCCCATGACCGGACGTTTCTGCGCGGGCTCGGCTCGCGCGTACTGGAGTTGGGCGGCGAAACCGGAACGGCTCGCGGTCCCCGCATCTATCCAGGGCCGTACACCGAGTATGTGCAGGCGCTGGGGCATGAGGCTCCCGGCATTTATTCCTGAAGCATCCCCTGATGTACGATGAAAACAAGTTGCCCATTACCACTGCGCCCACTGACGACGAACCCTGATGCTCGGGAATTAGCCGTGGCCGCGACGACTCCCAAGGGCGTGAAGAGTCCTGATGTCACGATCGAGCTGGACGGGGAACGAAGCGAATGCGCGCTCTACCATGCTTGCCGGAACAGCAAGGGTGAGCCACCGTTCCAGACCTTCACCATTAGGGTGGTGGTCAGTCGATCTTCGGACGGCGGAGGTATGGGACATAAATTTCAAGCGCGCGAGCAACCAACAGATCGAAGGTCTCCAACGCACAATTCGAAGGCGTTTCGGCGTTACTGCTGACGAGATTGCCTCTGCACTGTCAAACCCGTTCAACGAACGATAGGCGGGTCTATAGTATTAAAGATTATGCGCCGGACCCACGTTGACGCACTGCGGTCGAAATGGCAGAGCAGCTTGGGATTGCGGATCCTGGGTGATTATCCCTTTGACAAACGACACAGGGGTAAGGATGATAACGACGTGACAGGCCGGAATTAAAGCTCAAGAAACCTACGACTGGGAGGATGTGATTACCAAAAATCGCGAGGATTCGAGCAGTATCGTTCGTGGGCCTGAAAACACTTCTCTGGAGATAGCTTAGTCGGCCAACACAATATTCTCAAACTTGCTCAGAACATCAAGGTGGTGAATCGTGGTCAAAGGAGCTTGTGAATAGTAGCGGTTTTTGGCGAATGGAGTTCTGGCCTGTCGCTCAATACTGAATGGACTGGTCCTTCCCTGGATAGCGTGGTCCGCCGAAAATCGGACTGCCTCTACCTCGAACGGTGACGAAGTCGCTCCTCCCATATACTCGGAGAGCGTACTCGCAAACGATGCTAGCCTGTCGCCAACGCTGTCGAGGCGTCGCTCAGTGGTTACGATCAATTCGCTGAGATACCCACGCTTTTTGCGCGTCTGCGAATCGTAAGTCAAAGAGAATGTGTTTATGCAAAAGTGTAGGACATCTTCCAAAAATTCATCCGTCGCGAAGCTATCCGTGCGAGTATCGGCCACGAAGCCATCGTTGTAAATGCTCAAGGCGGAGATAGCGATGCGGCGAGAATCCGCTAGGACAAAGGACCCGTCCGCAAATTGTACGCCCCCTTCATTGTTAACGCGCGACTGCTCTCGGCTGGGGGCCTTCCCAAAATTGTATCTATTCTGAATCGCTGCCGTCATAGGCCAAAGATCAAACCCTGTTGGATTCAGATCTTGCACCTCAAGTAACCAAATGGATCGCGCCTTCTGAACGTTGAGAAGTTTCATTGTGCCGCACTTTTCGGTAGCATCGCTTCGTTTCCTTGTGAGTAGAAAGAGTCAAATGCGCCACGTCGCGGCGGCTTACGCTCGCCCTGCGTGTATTCCTGTTCTCGCGCACAGAAGGCGGGATGAGAGTCGATAGCGGTAACCTCTGGATCGTAGAATTCAGCGCGTGTCGTTGGTTAAACTGAGCTAGGCGATTGGCTGTTTCTGTTGGATCTTCGTTGAGGATTTCGGGAGTTTTGCCGTTGGCCTCAAAATGAAATCGCAACCCTAAGACTCGCACGATATTACGTAATGTAGTGGTTCGTGGGTTACCCGTGGCGGACAATGAACGGTAAATGGATTCTCTCGCGATACCGGCTTCTCTAGCCACACGCGCAAGTTGGTGCGCCTCTGCGACATCTCTAAGGGCAAGTAGGAGTGTTTCCTCCTCGGGATCATCAATGGCGGCATTCAAATAACTTGCCGCCTCGGTAGGATCAAGAAGGTCCCTCATAAGGGAGTCGCGGTAATTGCTTGTGCGTTTAGGCATTGTAGTCCGCCCACCTTTCCTTTGCCTTCTTAACATCGACTTCTTGAGGTTGACTTATCCCCGCCACCAAGAAGAACAACTATATCTCCATCCAGGCCAAAATAGACTCGATGCCCCGGCCCCCGAAAGAATCGCAGTTCCATCACGCCGTCTCCAACCGGACTAAAATCACCAAAATTTCCATTCTGTTCGATCTTGTCAGCCGAACTCGGATAAAGCCCCTAGCTTCTGCATCCAGATCCTTCTTCATCCATTGATCAAATGGGCTGACGTTCGAGATCGTACGATATTCAACGATTTTTCGCCCGTGCGACTGTTCCGCAGTGATTTAAAAGTCACAACTCAATTATAACCGGGATGATTGGTGCGTTCAATGATATAACAGGAATAGCGGAAGCGGCGGGAGTCGGACCCGCAAAACCCCGGCCAAGGAGTTCATGGTTTATAGGACCAGTCGGCTTACGATGCCCAAGGCTTTCGTGTGATCTATAAATCACAATATCNNAATGCAAGAGTGCCAAAACACGATCAACCAGAGGTGCTGGTAGACCGGCAGAAGTTTACGGCGGTGATGCGCAAGCGAATGTCAGCCCGCGCCTCGTCGGTCCACTCGATGCTAAGCGCCATTCAGCTTTAGCGGGAAGTCGGCCAGCGTCAGTCCGAACTCGGCCAAGACTTCTCCATGTGGTATCCCTTCCCCCACCCCTCGCTTTGAGCCACTCGTCGGCCCTCAAGAGCGCTTGGTCCTCCTCCTCGGTGAGGGGTGCCTCGTCGACCGGCGCGGTGGCAATGGACCGGAAGACTGGGTCGATGAGCATAAATTCGAGAAAGCGGACCGCGATTGCAATTTTGCGTTTGTTCAAGACGCTCGATTAATTCGTGTGCATGCTGTTTCTCATTGGCGAGGTCCATGGTTGTTTCCGTCATGCTGGGCAACTTGTTTTCATCGTACCTCCCTTCCGCA
>PMSX01000187.1 GCA_003167495.1 Bryobacterales bacterium
AATTGCGGTAGAGGCATTCTTAGAAGGACGCATACCGTTCCCCTGCATCGCCAGCACAGTAGAGGAAACATTGCAGAGACAAATCAATCGCAAACCAGCGACAATAGAGGAAGTGATTGCGATTGACTTGGCGTCGCGCGAAGTGGCCCGCCAAATCATCGCCGAGGGCGCTTGGAAATCTTCGCACGTCAAGTTGTGAAGCGTCTTGCTCCAGAAGGCGTCAAATAAATAAATAGGTGTGGATCGATTAAACTGAAAGCTGCGAGTGTGTGGAATGGCTAGGGAAGAAAGGTAACGGAAGCGTTGGATCTTCAGAGAATCGTTGCGTTTGTATTTCTGCTGGCGGTCATGATCATTGTCCACGAATTGGGACATTTTTGGGCCGCGCTGGCAGTGGGCATTCGGGTTGAAACCTTCAGCATCGGTTTCGGCCCGCGTCTGTTCGGCTTCAAGCGTGGCGATACAGACTTCCGGCTATCCCTAATTCCTTTGGGCGGTTACGTTCGCATGCTGGGTGAGCAACCTGGGGATGAGAATGCTGTCGACCCTGGGTCGTTTCAGGGAAAGGCGCGCTGGCAAAGGGCTATTGTGATCCTGGCCGGACCGTTGATGAATATCATTCTGGCAATTCTCATCGTCACCGGACTGTTCATGTACAAGTTCCCGAAGATAGATGAGAGCGGTCCGGCAGTGATTACCGAGATTGAACCCGGTTCCGCGGCCCAAGAAGCCGGCTTGCAGGTGGGCGACCGCATTGTTCAGTTTGGCGGTCAAACTAATCCTAAGTGGGATTATCTGGTCAAACAAGAAATGCTAAACGGGAATCACGCCGTGGACATTTCCGTCAAGCGCAATGGGCAACGGTTGAATCTTTCGGTGACCCCGCGGATCGATCCGAAGGAAGGCGTGGGTACGATTGGCTGGGCCTATCAAAGCGATATTGAAATTAACGACGTTGAGGCAGGTTCGCCGGCGCAGGCAGCCGGCCTGAAGCGCCGTGATGTTTTTGTGAGCATTAATGGGCAAGCGGTAGCGTCGCGGTCAATCGTGCAGGATTCGGTCGCGCATTCCAACGGCAAACCCATTGATATAGAAGTGAAGCGCGGTGCGCAAACCCTGCATGTTCCCGTTACGCCCATCAAGCTCAATGGTTCCACATACCATATAGGCGTGCTTTACGGCGACCCGGTGGAGATTGTGAAGTTGAACTTCGCGGACGCACTCGCCGAGTCGCTCCGCAAGAACCGCGACGATACCGTCCTCGTGTTCGAAACCCTGGGTAGCATCGCTCAGCGGCGCGTGTCTCCGAAGTCGGTTTCAGGGCCTATCGGCATGGCGAAGACTTCGGGAGAGTATTTCAAACGCGGACCCTATGAGTATTTGGGATTCATGTCTTTCGTCAGCTTGAATCTCGCGATTTTCAATTTGCTGCCGATTCCCATCCTGGATGGCGGCACGCTGCTGCTCTTATTGATTGAAATGCTACTGCAGCGGGAAGTGAGCTTGGCCATCAAGGAAACGGTTCTGAAGCTTGGTTTCGTTTTGCTGATGATGGTGGTAGTTTTCGTGATCTATAACGACCTCACCAAGAGCTAACAACGTTCGCGTGAGCGAGCGGTTTACACTTGTACCAATGGACGAATCGACTCGTGCTTTAGCAGTGGCAAATCTGCAAAGCACGCGCGATGCCTTGCAAGTCGCGGTAGCTGGTCTTTCTGAGGCGCAGGCCCGTTTCAAACCTTCACCGGAGCGCTGGTGCGTGGAAGAAATTGTCGAGCATCTGGCGGTAGCCGAGCACGGCATGTACCGCTTCATCAGCACACTGCACGAAGTTTCAGACGATCCGCACACCGCGGAAAGCGCGGCATCACTGCTACGCGCCGGCGACCGCCAAAAGATGCCCCTGTCTGCGCCAGAACGCGTTCATCCGAAAAGCAGATTCGGCAGCCTAAACGCCGCGCTCAGCAAGTTCCTGGAAAACCGCGAACGGACCATTGAGTTTGTGAAAAGTTGCCACGACGATTTGCGCCTGCGCCTCATTCAGCACCCACTCGGGCTGATAAACGGACACGATTGCTTAACAGTTTTGACACGTCATCCGGCGCGTCACGTTGAGCAGATCAACGAACTCAAGGCTGATCCGAGTTTTCCGCGGTAGCTGGGCAACGGGCAAGGCCCCCGCATTCTCAGTGAGCAATCACCAGCAGAATATCAGCCCGCGGAGCGTGCATTCGAGAGCAGTCTTCAAATTCTCGGAATCGAGGGCGGCAAAGCTTTCATCGCATTCGATCGAGAACGCTGCCCAATCCCAGATCACGGCACAACCCCTCCCGTTGCTGGCCAGCTACGCCCCATTAGGAGATTGAATGCCAGCGTTTCGGCCAAGATGTGATTCTCATGGAATTGCGGTGCCGCCGTCACCGCGCGCCGCCGTGCTTGGTTAACCCTCTAGATACGGACCCGCATTCTCAATGAGCAATCACCAGCAGAGTATCAGCCCGGCGGAGCGTGCATTCGAGAGCGGTCTTCAAATTCTCGGGGTCGAGGGCGGCAAAGCTTTCATCGAGAATCACGAGCGGGGCTTGTTGCAACAATGCGCGCGCAATGTAGACGCGGCTCTTCTCACCGTGCGAGAGCTGCCAGCCACCTTCGCCGACCGTTTGCAAAAGTCCACTGGGCATTCGATCGAGAACGCTACCCAATCCCAGATCACGGCACAAACACTCCGCCTCCTCCAGGTCCGCTCCCGTTGCAGGCCAGCTACGGCCCATTAGGAGATTGAATGCCAGCGTTTCGGCCAAGATGTGATTCTCATGGAATTGCGGTGCCGCCGCCACCATGCGCCGCCAGTTGGCTGTGCCGACGGTGTGCCTGTCTAGACCGTTGATGAGCAACAAACCCGATTCGGGCTCGCGCAAGCCAGCGAGCAGTGAGGCAAAAGTGGTTTTGCCGCCGCCAGAGGGTCCTTCTAACAAGATTCGATCGCCATTACGAATCGTGATGTTGCATTCATGCAAAGCCGCTGTTCCAGTACTTCGGTAGCGAAACGTCAGGTGGTCCGCTTCTATCAGTTTTTGGCCGGCTCGAGGAGCGCCGATGCTCGGAGCATCGCCTCCAACTTCGGCCCGGCCGGCAGCATCGAACAAGGGCTTGATGCGTCGCCACGCCGCCCAGCCTGCGGCGATATCCACGAAAGATCCTGCTAGCTTACGGAAAGCGCCATAAGCCAGCAGAATGCCTCCTAACAGAACAGCCGACTGTGCACTCAAGGTTCGCCCCGCAACAATGGATGGCGCAAGGCAAGAGAGGCCGGTGAGCAGCCAGCCGCGCGGAATCGCTCCCACCAGCCAGCATCCTGCCCGGTCCAAACCGTGAGAGACTTCGAGATAGCCGTCGAGTGCCCTGTCTTCGTCACGGTGCCATTCTTCACAATTTTGCTGGACCAGGCGGGTTCGATGTCCCACCATGCTTTCCACCAGGTCCTGCGTCATGTCCATCCGCACTCCGGTCGCAGCGGCGTAACGCCGCATGAACTGCCAGCCAGCCAGGACGGCTAATCCGCACCAGCCAGCGAGCACCAGAGCGAAACGGCCCAGCAGGAAGATTGCCATGAGCAGCTCGATGATTGCCAGCAAGCCGGCAATTCCTCCGCTCACCGAAAGAGCTTCGATCGACTCAGCTTCCAAGGCCTGCCCCAAAAAGCCTCCTATCCCCTGGTGGCGGATTTCTTCAGACGACAATTTCAGGATTCCCGATAACAGCCGGCGTTTGAGCCACCCGCCCAGCCCAATCGCGAATAGGCCCTGCCACCAGGTTGTGGCCAACTGGAACGGAATGAGCGTGAGCAGTAATAAGACCCATGCCAGCAGCCATCCGCGGTCCATACGGCCCGAAAATGAGAGGCTTCCCAGAACCGCCCACGAGGCGAGCCACAGTAGATACTGTCCGATATGGGCGAAGATCAGACCGCCGGCATTCTGAATAGCGCCGGCCTCCCTAAGCAACCGAAAAGTCCCCTTGCCGATTTGGCTACGGAAGATCCAGCAATGGTCAATGCGTTTGCCGGTTGCTTGTTCGTCCAGCACAAGATCGAGAGTGCGCCGCTGCTTCGCGAGCGGAAGCCCGGCCTCTGTCAGAGCGCGCGCCAGTTCCGCACGTGAGGCTCGCTCACCAGGCTCTCGAATCGCCGCCGCAAGGTCACGCGTGGAAACCTGCCGGACTTGCAGACTAGGCGTCAGCACCGAAAGTTTCTTTCCGTGGCGCGCGCAGATCGCTAGATAGGCATTTTCAGTCAATTGGAGCAAAGCCGGGTAGGCGCCCGCCAAGGCATGCTCCAAGCCTCGGAATGGCATGTCCAGCACGCTGGCATCGCAGCCGAGGCGCCCTGCCGCCCAGGGAATCCAGTTTTTAAGCTCGCCGGCGCTCTGACAAACGGCCGGATTGACAAGCTCGCCGTCTGTTCTTCCCAGCCTCGCCCTCCGCATCAATGCCGTCAGTGCGTCGCCAATTCGCGAAGCCGGCCAACTCAGCGCGACAAAATCCAGCGTCTCCACTACGCTACCTCGCTCGCGATCCGGCTCTCACTCACGGCTCTGGGCCGTTCTTCCACAATCTGGCCGGACTGAATGCGGAGCCTGCGCCAGGCGTTTCCCTGCCAGAGAGCCATGCGGGTTTGCTCCTCGGCGGCCTGCAGTTGCATGTAGCGAGACGCCGGCTGCTCGGCTAGTTCCCTGGGCTTACCTTGCTCGACGATGCAGCCGTTTTCCACGACAACAACCCAATCGAACGCGTGTGTTTCCGCCAGATCGTGAGTGATGCACAGCATAGTTGCGCCGCGCCACCATTGGCGGGCACGCGCCAACAATTCGCGCCGCCGCTCGCGATCCAAGCCGCGAAAAGGCTCGTCGAGAATGACCAGTTGCGCGTCCTGCCGAAGTAAGGCCCGGCCGAATCGCGCGCGCTGGCCTTCGCCACCAGAAATCAAGCCTCCGCCTTCGCCGAGTTTCGTCTGCAAACCTTGAGGTAATGCTTCGACCACATTACGCAACAGGGCAGCATCCATCGCTTCTCCCACTTGGCGGCCTTCCACTGCCGTACCGTAGTTGAGATTCGCAAATAGCGAGCGATTCCAAAGCTGCACGGCCGGATCAACCCATGCAGTACACAAGCGCAGCCGCTTACAGTCCAGCGAGGCACCATTGATGAGGATTTCGCCGTTGGCCGGCTTCAGCCAGCCGAGGAGCATGCCAACCAAGCTCGACTTACCAGCGCCCGACGGGCCGATGATCGCCACCTGGCTTCCCGCCTCGATCTCCAAGGTGATTTCGTTGAGAATCGCGTGGCCGGACGCTTCGGCTGAGACGTTACGGAAGCTAATGGCAGGCGGCGCGTCCAGTGGGGCAGTCTGGTCTTCGTTATCCGACCCTGCGTTTTCGTCAGGCGTTCCCAAGGGATCAAGCAGACGCAAGGTAAGATTCCGGTATCCAGGATACTGCCGCGCCAGTGCACAGATTTCCTGTCCCAGCACCGGCAGGCTTAAGGCCCAGTAAGCGACCAAGAGTATCTGGCCCGCGGCGATTTCATGCCGTGGCCGGATCAGGAGCATTATCACCAGACCAAAGGTGAGAATGACTTGCAGAGCTTCCACGCTGACAATGGCCCGTTGCAATCGCAAAGCGGCCTCCGCCCATTCGCCCAGCAGGTTCTCCTGTTCCTGGCGAACGGTCCGTTCCGCGCCATGGGCACGAATCGCTAACAGTCCGAGCATTGCATCAAGATAGAAACGCGTTAAGCCGGCCGAATGGGTTCGCGCGCGCAAATCACGCTCCACCAGTAAAGATCGCGCCCCAAAAAGGGGCAGCAGGGCGGCGGCTACGGCCGGCAACATAAACGGCGCGGCGCTCGGTTCCAGCCACAGGATGCCAACACAGGTTGCAACAAACTGGAGGAGGGCGGAGAGCAACTGCTGGGCCAGGAAAGGCAAGTACCGCAAGCGATGGGTGGCATGACTGCGCTCAGCCATGTCTGAAGTGAGGCGGCTCCGGAAATAGCGGTCACCCAACCTCGGGATCTTCTCTAGGAAGAGCACGCGCAAACGAATCTCCAATTGCCGGCCGAGGCGCACTCCCGTGGCGATGGCCGGCAATTCCAACAGCAACAGCACAAAGCAGCACAGTAAGACAGCGGCTACGGCGGCCATGCGTTGCCAACCAAGAGTCAACTCGGCGTTGATATCCAGCAGACCGCGAAAAAGCAATGCTTCGAGCAATGTGCCGCCTGCTGCTACCGCTAATGCGATGCTCAACAGCGCGACACTTCCGGCTCCGCTCCGCCAGAGCGCGCGTGCCAGTTCCCGCCCTGGAGTGGCCGAGCGCTCTTCCACCGCCGCCGCGAGTTCTCGACTCAGCCCTTCAGCCGCTGCTTCGGTGCGCTTTTGCTTGAAGCGAACAAGCACAGCTCCCCGCATCAAGACCTGATCGTCCGCTTCAGGTGTAACCGACCAGCAATGCCGCGGGATGAGAGCGGGATTGGCGCACAGTCTCTGTACTAGGTTCCCCATCTGCCGGGTCCCTCGCAATCCACTAGCTTCGGCGATGGATGTCCCTAGTCTCGTGGCGGCGTCGAGAGCGGCTAGCCCGTGCCAGCCTGGCTGATGCATGGCCTCATCTGTCAACTGCTTTCCCTGCCGGTCTTCAATTCCGAGCTTGCCCAGGCGAGTCTTGAGAGCAAGTTGAAAATCGTCCGAGGCCGCGAACTCGCGCCAATCCGCAGCGCCGACCGGCATCGCATGGCAATACACTTCGCTGGCGAATTGCGCCCAAGAAACCCAACGCCTTCCCACCGCCGGATCCATGACCTGCAGCAGCTTTCCAAACCTTCGCCACACCACGACAAAATGGGTCAGCCCACTGGGCAGCACCACAACAACGATCGCGGGTAGAGCCTTCGCCTCCGGCAGCGGCAAATGGTCTACCGGCAACATGATCTGTTCCGCTTCCAAGCCCAACTGATTCGCCACGGTTTCCATGGTGTCGATGGAGGTACCGTCCAGCCCCGTCTGGCACGCATCGCGCAAGCGCCCGTAGCTGACGCGCGTACCAAAGCCCTCTAAGACGCATTTGAGTACAGCGGGCCCGCAATCCATGCCGGAAGTTTGAACAACTTCGGGCGCCAGCAACTTCCTCAATGCGCACCCATTACCTTACCCGCCAACCTGAGCAACAGTAGTAGCGGCGATGTTTGGCTTACTTCAACCTCCACTGAGCCGGGCATTCCGTGCTGAAAGGGAATCCGCGAACGCGGAGCCGGCTCGATCGCCAACTCCACTCGGACTTTGTTATCGCGAATCTCGCCCGCCACTTCCGTAACTTGGGCTTTGAGCGTGCCGAATTGCGCCCAGGGAAAACCTTGCAGCCGGATAACGGCGTTTTGTCCAGGATGTATCTTTCCGAAGGCTGCCGACGGTTCGAACTCAGCGACTAACTGCAGCTTGCTATCCGGTATGATTACCCCAAGTTGCTGGCCTTCCGCGATATGAGCACCAGGACGAAGCGGCGTACACTCGCTCAATCTCCCGAAAACCGCGGCGCGAATACTCCGCTTCCGTACTTCGAATTCCAAGCGCTTGCAGTTCGCCGATGAGGCCACTGCCTCAGCTTCCACTTTGGTTATTTCTTCCTGCAATTGCTTTAGCCGCACATCGCGATCACGGTTGCGAACCTGCAGTTCGGGCTGAAGGCGCGCTACGGCAACTTGCATGCTGTCAGCCGCCGCTCTCCTGCTTGCGGCATCAGCACCGGCACGTTCGGCGTCCGCCGTCGAAATAAGTCCCTCGGCGCGTAAGCGATCCGCACGCGCGGCCTCCTGCTCCGCCTGTCTCGCTTGGGTAAGCGCCTGCCGGTACTGGGCCTGGGCGCCGTCGGTCGACAAGGTGAGCACGGTCCGCTCAGACGCGCGTCCCTCCTCTTCCGAGCGTATCTGCGATCTTAATGCCGCCAGCTCCGGATCGAGCGATGCTAAATGAGCGCGTTCCTGTGCGACGCTGAGTTGTTCGTCATTGCTATCGAGTTCGACTAAAATATCGCCTGGATGCACTTCTCTACCGAGTATGAGTTCGGAACCGGTGAGCCGTCCGCTCGCGTTCGCTTGTACGGGATAAGCCGCCCCAGCCACTTCAAGCCGCGCCACATCGGACACTTCATATTGCGTTAGCCGAGCGGTAATCCCCCAAGTAAGCCACGCGCCCATGAGTAATATCGCTGCTCCGATCGCGGTGATAGAGCGAAGCCCTCTGTCGAGGCGCAGCGATTGATTTACATGCTGAAAGCTACCGGGCATTTGACGCTAAATACAACTGTCGGCGCAAATGCTTTATAAGGTGAGACAGTCGCGTGGAATAATTACCTAATGTTCAGGCGGATACAACCGATAACTACTTTGGCGGGCTAAAGCGAACCTAAAGGTTCAGATCCGCTTGATCTTTGACAATCAGCAGTGACCGAAGTTTATGTGGATATACATAAACTTCGATCACCACATAGTTGGTGGCAATATGTGCCACTCCCTGCAACTAAACTCCCCAATTGGTGTTACCGGCGTTTACTTTGCTCTTAACTTTCATGGGTTTCTCCTTTCTAGATCGTGATCTTGTTCGGCAGGATCTCGATGTGTTCTGTTGTTTGCGTGATCTCAGAGTAACAACGTAGACGGCCAAGCCGCAATACACTTAGGGGGCAGTAAGCGACCAAGAAGTGCCTGAGGACGACGTCGCCATGATTAGCCAGCAGTAGGGGCCAACTGTTATAGCCGCCGCAGCTCTATTCGGGTCTAGGCGTTGCCGTAAGTAGGAGAGCATTCGATACCGGGAGTGGGCTGGTAACTAGGCGATTTTGCTCGGGATTAGCCAGACAATTGCGATCACGCTCGCGAACGTGCGGTGGGAGCTGAAGGAGCGCTAAGGCAACTTGCAAGCTGTCAGCCGTTATCTGTTGCTTGCGGCAGTGATGCCGGCACGTCCGGCGCCAGCTGATTTGATTTGATCCAAAACACAACTGTCGACAGGAGCGCTTTATAAGGTGAGGGAGTTAGCTGGAAAAAGGCGGGAATAATTAGCTAATGTTCAGACCGAAGCGGCCGATAACTACTCTGGCGGGCAAAAAAGCTGAATCTAAAGGTTCGGATCCGCTTGATCTTTGACAATTCGCAGTGATCAAAGTTTACGTGGATATACATAAACTTCGATCACTACAGAGTTGGTGGCAATATATGTCACGGCCTACAACTCCTAAAACTAGGATCCCCAAACCACGCCAGCGTTTACCTTGCTCTTAACTTTCATGGGTTTCTCCTTTCTAGATCGTGATCTTGTTCGGCAGGATCTCGATGTGTTCTGTTGTTTGTGTGATCTCAGAGTAACAACGTAGACGGCCAAGCCGCAATACACTTAGGGGGCAGTAAGCGACAAAGAAGTACCTCGGGACGACGTCGCCATCATTAGCCAGTACTGGACCAGCTGTAATAGCCGCGGCGGGTCTGGCTGATCGACAACGAACGCAGGCGACGCTTGCTGTCTGAAAAAAAATTGATGTCCGTACGTCTCTTCCATTAGGCTCTGAAAAGCCTCCTGGCGCCCCACTCCGATTCGAACATTTATGTCCCGCACTCGCGCACTGCCGCCGATTTCATTCAGAAGAGACTAAACTAGAAATGTGCCATTGCGTTGTAGCTGCGGAGCGACTCTTCCCGAGGACGCCCGCTTTTGCCATAAGTGCGGCAAGCCTCAGTTCGAAGAAGATATTGCGCGCATGAACGCCTTTGTGGAGGCGCAGCCAGCGCCGCCCGCGCCAACGCCCACGGCGCAATTTAAGGCGCCCTCCCGCATTGGGTTCAGCAACGCCAGAGCCGTGCGGATTACTTTGGCGGTGGCGGCATTGTCTCTTTTGGCCATCGCGATCATTGCCAGCGTCGCACCACCGCTGCTCTTCCCCATACTAGTCGCAGCCGGCTTTACCTCTGTGCGTGTCTACTTAAGCCGGACAGCGGAAAAGCTGACGCCCTCGGGCGGCGCGGCTTTAGGCGCCATGACCTGGCTGTGGCTTTACCTGTTGGAGGCTTTGAGCACGGCGTTTATCATCTTCACCGCCCAAGGCCGCGAGGTTGTAAAGGCCCTCAAGAACCCCGAATTGGCGCAACTCGTTGACGATCCCGCAAAACTGGTTCCGACACTCATTCTGTTCTTGTTGATCGGCACCGTTTCCGGGGCGCTGGGCGGCATTCTGGCGGTACGATGGCAGCCGCGCAACGGACCTTCGCACTGACGCCTTGGTCAAGCCCAATCCCCCTTCGCTGCTACGCTGGAATTCCGAGCTGAATGAGTAAATCCATCCTGACATTGACGGTAAATCCGGCGGTCGACCGGATTGTCACTGTTGACCGGTTAGCTTTCGAAGACCGTGGCTATATTGAATCCACGACCGAAGCCGCCGGCGGCAGAGGGATCAATGCCGCTCGTGTGCTGACAGGCTTCGGCGCCAGTGCCGTGGCCATAACGACATCAGGCGGCGAAACAGGCCGCCGCTTCGAGGAAAAACTGCAAGACGACCATTTCGAAAAGGAAGTGGTGAAGATTCGCAATGGCATTCGCGTCAATCTGACCATTTCCGACAGGCGAGGTTTATCGCTTAAGCTCAACGAGCGTGGGCCCATTCTCTTCCCGGCGGAGTTGAACCGGATAGTAAAAGCGGTAGAAAAGTGGCTACCGAAGGCCTCGTGGCTCATGCTGTGCGGGAGTCTGCCGCCCGCGGTGGATTCGCATTTCTACACTAGACTCATAAAGCTTTCGACCAAACACAAAGTGGAAACGCTGCTCGACACCGATGGCGATCCCTTGCTGCACGGGCTTGAAGGCCAACCGACCATTGTGAAGCCAAACCAATCCGAGGCGGAGCGCCTGCTGAATACCGTGCTGATCACCCGCACTCAGTTGATTGACGCGGTTCAGCGCATCAAAACGCTAGGACCGCAATCCGTGGTCCTCTCATTGGGATCGCGCGGCCTGATCGCCGCTACGTCGTCGGAAGGAGTGCTGCAGGTGATGCCGCCGCCTATTGACGCAGTGTGCCCGATCGGCGCCGGCGACGCTATGTCGGCGGCTATAGTTTGGTCTCTACACCGCGGCGACGCCTTTAGCGATGCGCTGCGTTGGGGCGTTTCGGCTGGAACCGCCTCGGCGAAATTGCCCGGTATTACGCTCGCGAATCTCGATCAGACCAAAGAGTTCTTTCCGCAGACGCAAGTCACACGTATCGCGGTTTAAAACGTAAACCCCACCAACAGATCCTCTTGATTGTGCATTGGAGATCGCCTGCTGCTGGCTTTCGAATGGGAACGTGTTCGTCCCCAGCGTGTATGACGCAACGCAAGCCGCTATGCTTGCTTCACTTTTGTGTCGCACACCCTTCTCTCCAGTAACTCACCCTCTATGCACACGAAAACCGCTAGCCGAGCCGCGACTGCGAAGAAGCGGCAACGTATTTTCGGAGCCTCGCGAGTTTCTGTCTCCCGCAACCATCCCGCGCGGGATGGTCAACCTATATGTCGCAAATATTGCGAGTTGTTCTTAGTCGCGGAACCGGACCGGCGTCGATGAACGGGCGCAGCCGGCCGCCAGTAAAAGCGTCTCCTAACGGAACTCCAGCCTTTACGCCCACCGACAAAATCTGAGCGAGGGCCGGGGTGGCTATCATCCCTGCAAATAACGGATATTTGTTCATTCGATGAGTAGCCAGATAAAGTGGCTCGGCGTTTCAGGAAGAACGAAAATTAATTGGGACGCCGGCGCGGGCCCTAATCGTACTTCTCATAGACGATCTGCTTGCGGTCAAACCCTTTATGCTTCAGAAGCGCTCGCACATCGTCTACCATTTCTTTCAATCCGCAAATATACACATCGGGCGTAGTCGCATGGTTCGCCAATGCTTCGTCTAAATGTGACTGCACACGGCCGACAGCGCCACGCCACGAATCGTCCGGGCGCGTGATTGTTGGAATGAAGCGAAAGTGCGCGTGTTGCTGCGCCAGAGTTTCCAGCTCTTCGCGGTAAAGAACACCATGCGCATAGCGCGCTCCAAACAGCAACGTAATTGGCGCACTTTGGGGCAGCGCCGCTAGCAGAATAGACCGAAACGGTGCAATGCCCGTGCCAGTGGCGACAAAGACGGCCGGGCGCTCCGGGTGACGCAGTGTGAAATATCCCAAAGGCTCCTGCACCTCAACGTGCTCACCTGGTGAAAGTGCGAACAAACGCGGCGAGACAATGCCTTCCGGCACGCGATTCAAACATAACGCGAACCGGTTGCCGTCCGGCGGTGACGCAATGGAATAGGCGCGCGTGATTTCCTTGTCCGCCACTTGCTCCTTAATAGAAACGAATTGCCCCGGTGTGAACGGAAACTCGCTCCGGTCGGCGATTTCGAATTCAAAATGACGCACGTCGGGCGCAAGATCGAGTGAACGCACAAGGCGGGCCTGCAAACAAGAATTCTCCTCTACTACAGAATGATGCTGGGGGCGCGTTCGTCGATTCTTTGCTGTGGCGTCATACGGCTCAAAACATCTAGAAATAGGCGTCCCTTCGGCCGGCCATTAAGGTTTTGCTGGCCAAACCGGCTCAGGAAGATCAGAACGCCGAGAATGTCTTTATCGCGCATCGGCGCCAGCAACCCTTCGCGTTCGATACGAATTTTGTCGTAGTCGGCCAAGGAATCCGAAAAAGCGCGCTGTACCGCCGCCGCAATCGCGTTTTCCGGGCGTGATTCGTAGATCAATCCCGCCTCCGCTGTCCGGCGTGTCTTAATCAATGCGTCCAGTGCTTCCAGCGCATCGCTGTCCACCGCGCCCGGCGTCCGTAGCGCCGCCTGCAGCAGCGAATAGATCGAGAACAGCAGCAACTCTTCGTGCTCGTTGAGAAACTCCTCGCTAACCTCTATATCCTGGTGCGCGACGTTCTTAGGATCCACCGGCAACGATTTTTCGCGCAGGTGCGCTTCTCGCAGGTATTCGCACTCTAGCGGGCACGATATCGAGACTTCCCGTTCAGTGCCGCAGCAAATGGCGCAGATATCCGCCTGGAGCGCCGGACACGCCCGGCGAGCGCGGCGCTGGCCGCATCGTTTACACAAAATTGTTTCGGGCATGGCACTACCAAGTATTATCGGATCAACGGTATGAAACGAGTTGATTTGTACATTAAAGTGGAAGTGGAACTGGACGAGGAAGACACTCCGGAACGCGTCGCGCGCGAAATTTGCCGCCAGGTTGAAAAGATCTATGTGGTTCGGCGCGCCGAGCTATCAAACGCCGTGGCAAGGGAATAGTGGCAGATATTTGATAGACTCTTCTTCGATTGAGCACGAGTCATGGGAGCACGGTCCTTTGTCATTAGCTTGACGCTGTCGGCTGGGCTTGCCACCGCGGCGAATTCCAGCGCTCCGCCGCCTTCGCCCGCCGAGCAAGCCGCCGTCATTGAAGCAACGCGCAACGCCGCTCTCACCTTCAGCGATGCGCTTCCCGATTTCATTTGCACCCAAGTCACACGCCGCTGGGTCAATCAAGGCCACACTCCTTCTAATTTGACGATCGCCGGTCCGCGCATGAGGCAGTCTGAAAGTACCGTGCGCTTGGGTGACTCCGAACAGTGGAAGCTTCGCGATACCTTGACCATCCAACTGACTTATTTCGGCCAGAAAGAGCAATACAAGCTGCTCCTGGTAAATGGCCTGCAGACGAAACAAAGCTATGAATCTGTCGGTGGTACTACCGATTATGGCGATTTCGGAAGTGTTCTTGGAATTCTATTCCAAGCCAGCAGTGAGGCAAAATTCACTTGGGATCATTGGGGGGTACTCAATGGTCAACCGGTGATGGTGTTCAGCTTCTACGTCGTCCCAGCTCACTCACAATGGCATATCGCGTACGGATCTCAGGATCTAATCGCTGCGTTCAAAGGCTTGGTTTTCATCGAGCCGGCCCAGCACCAAGTACTCAAACTAAAGGTGAATGCCGACGGCATTCCGAAGAAATTCCCAATCCAAAAGTCTGGAGTGGAATTAGATTATCGGCGGCAGGCAGTGGGCGACCGCCAGTTCCTCTTGCCGCTTAAGGCCACCGATTGGACCGATACAAAAAACGTTTCCACCAAGAACGAGGCCGAATTCCGTCTATATCGCAAGTTTTCGACCGATTCCAAGATTGACTTTGACACACCGGCTCCATTGCCTGAAAATCAAATTAAGGACACAATCCCCAATAACTAGCTTTTGGTTTCAGCTATGAGCCGTTGTTTCATCAGTTACCGGCACGTTGCACCCGATCGCGATCTGGCGCATGCCTTGGGCGCCTCGCTCACCAGAGGCGGCCACACCGTGTTCCTCGATACCCAACTCGAAGTAGGAACCAGATGGGTGGATGAAATCGAACGCGAAATCAAGGCGGCTGACTTCTTCGCCGTTTTGTTGTCCGAACACTCCATACGAAGCGATATGGTGCGGGCGGAAGTTGCCATCGCGCACCGGCGTTCGGCTGAAGCAAAGCTTTGTATCTTTCCAGTTCGCGTCGGTTATTCGGCGGATCTGCCTTATGACTTAGCAGCCTACCTTGACCCGTTCCAGCACAGTTGCTGGGATGCGGACGAACCCTTTGACCGCATCTGTTCTGAAATCGAAACAGCTATCAACCATCGTGCCGGCCGCCAGACCGCCTTGCCCTGCGTTCATTTTGAGCGCGAAAGTTTAGATCGCGTGACGCAGGAATTGGCTGTCTTCGTCGGCCCGGCAGCCCGCATACTGGTAAGTCGCGCCGCCAAAAAAGCACAAACCTGGAAGCAACTCTACGATACCCTGGCCACCGAGGTGCCGGCAGGAGAAGAGCGCAAAAATTTCCTGGCGAAACGCCCGCTACGCTGAATCGTCCCTCTCGAGTAACTTTAGTGTCTTCGCCAGACTCCGTTGCATCCGATTGAAGGAAGCCGCCAGGGCGGAAATTTCGTCGCGCCCTTTAACGGGAATATCCTCCGCGCTGATCTTCCCCTGGCTCATGTCCTCGGCAACTTGAGACAATCGAGCCACCGGCCGGATGACCGTAACCACCAGCACCAGATCTAAGACAATCAGAGCTGCTAGCGCGATGATCACTAAGTAAAGAACAAGTGAGTTGAGCTGCCGCTTAGCGATTTCGACCGGAAGCGATTCGGGAACCGACACAATCTGCGCTCCCACAACTTCGTTCAGGCTCCAGCCAAAACCGTTCGATCGGCGGTATTGACGAATCATGGAAGCCGGCGCGCGATTTGGGCTACTATGGCACTCCAGGCAGCCAGCCTCAGTCACGCGGATGGGGCGCGCGTAATACATAGAACGTCCCATGGGTGTATCTCGCTCACCTGACGTTTCCTGCCTGGAAGTATCGTTGCGAAAGTAGTCCACAATATCGGTCTCCCAGTCAGTCGCGCGGTCCGCGGGATTTGTCGGGTTCAGCGTGGCTTCCTTGTACGCATACGCAGGCTCGCTCGTGTGTAGGTAGTTGAAGACTTGCGTCGCCGCGTAGTTTGGAACGGTTTGCGGCAAGAAAGCAACGTCACGCTTTTGCAGCTTATCCAGCAACGGTTGTATCTGCTGCGAAGTGTAGGAGCGAGTGGCCGAGGTAGTCAACATCATGAGCTTGGCTTGTGCCAACACTTGGGCCTTCGTATCCTTTTCCAAGTAAATCGACGCTAGCCAAATCGCCAGCGCAATTCCGCCCGCGAAGAGCGCTACGAAAATCAGGTTGAAGCGCGCAAGGAGTTTCATACGTGCTGTAAGTAAACACTATAGTAAGCCCACTTCTGGCGCTTTGCGATAAATGATATTGCGGTCGCTTCCATTTCCGGATCGTTGGTGTCGAGGTGGAGAGCGATGATGAAGTTACCCTCCTCATCGTTCTCTAGTCCCATCCCCGAAACCCCCGGCTGCTGTAGAAGCTAAGCCGAGTAGCGGCTCCTGATTTCGCCTGCGTTTTCTTCAGTCACTTGCTGAAGCGCAGCGGGACAAGGTCTCCCAAAAAAGGGAAGCGCCCTGCCCGCGCTCATGTTCGAACAAATAGGTCGCCGACTGCGGGCACTCACCCAATCCGACGACCAGCCCGGCTAATTTGCCATTACCACTCGCACCACTACGCCTCGTCGGAACAAAACAAAGAGGTTCCGGGACTTGTAAAGGTAGTTCGTGCCCTTCTGCTTGAACTTCGCGTCCGGAAGACCCAAGATTGCTTCGACCTGCGTGCTTGTCATTCCCGGTCTGATCTGATTGGCATCGCTTCGCAATGAGCGCGTTCCTGCGCAGCCCGGGCTGGTGCTCAGTATTGCGCGAACCGTGGGCGGGTCGTGGAGTGCTGCATCGAAGTTTTTCTCGCGAACATTGCCCCGATAATTGTAGGCGAAACCGGAGCAAGTCAGGTCTCCAATCGACTTGTAGAGGCCAAAAGTCGCCACCGAACCACCGCTGAAGAAGATATGTGTTCCGTAAAAGAGGTTGGTTTTTACCAATTGGCTTCCGCCCGACTCCAAGGCGTGGAGTGTCAGAAAAACGACTGAGTTCATATCATCTTCGGTCACCTCGGGATGCCGTTCCCAGATTCTTTCGGCAAGCAAGTCAGAGGCGATGATCTGCTGGAGGACGCCGCTTGATTGGCCGGGGGAACTGGAGGTGGCAGTCGAGCCCTGCGACGATGCTTGGGCGGACTGGACGGATTGGCTTGCCGAGCCGGCAGCGGCCGCCGTATTGGTCGCTCCTGTTGACGGGGTTGACGGGGTAGTATTGGCCGACCCCGTTGTTGACCCTGCCGCGCTACCGGTAGAACCACTCGGCGTAGTGGAGGCTTGAGGCGTAGATGCGGTCTGTGTCACAACCTGACCGCCGAACAAACTGGCGTCGAAAGAATCAATGCTCGCCTCGATAGCCTGCGCGGAGGTGATGATCGACTGAGCCTTGCCGGAGAACAAAAGCGCCCGATTCAGTTCGGCTGCACTATATTTCGTGGGGTTCTGGGTGACGAAATTCGCCTGCATGAGCAATCCCGTGTCCCTGCCTACATCTTTGATCAGAAGCAAACGCGCTGTTTCAAGCTCGCGCAGGTATTTCCAGAGATACAACTGGTCAAGAGTTTTCCCGTTGAGCAGATTGGGGGGATAAACCGATGGGACGAAGAGAGTCGCACCGTCGTTGCGAAGCTGTTGAGCGACCGCGTTGATCAGCGGAGCGTCCGTCATCGAGCCTTGCGAAGGAGAAAGAGTCTCGGTTACGGCAAATGCGGTGGAGAGAAACTGCGCGAGCTGTACGAATGCGGGAATAGCAGTCAGTGCAGTACTAAAAGGGCCAGCCGGTGGCGTGGCCGCAGCGCCGGTGCTTGGCGCCGTCACGGGCGCGGTGGCTGACTGTTCTTCCAGGCGCACAGAAGCACCACTACGGGGCCGACTCGGGCGAGAGGCGACGACGTTAGTGCTGTCGGTGGCGCTCGCTGAAGCGGAACCACCTCCGGCGACTGTGACCGAGTTTATGACGGTCGCGGCAGCGTCGGCAGACACATTTACGGTTATGGTGAGGACCGGATAGCTGGCACCCGGGGACAGAGAGTTATTCCGCGAGCAGCTATTCCCGGGGGGCGGAGTGCCATTCGGTGGGCTGCAGTCCCACCCGGGCCCAGCCATGGAGACTAGCGTAAGGCCAATAGGAACGGTTTCGGTGACTGTGACCGTACCGGCCGTTGGACTCGCCGCAGGACTGTTACTTACAGTAACGGCGTAAGTCCCGCCTTGCCCCTGAACGAAGTTGCCGGAATGACTCATCCCGATGCTCAAGGCGGCGAGCGGTACCGGGGCGGGGTATTCGAGCTGATCCAGGTCTTCGTGAATTTGCTCAGCGCGTTTTGTGAGAAGCCGCGTCTGGCTGACAACGGTTCGCCACTGCACAAAAGAGGCGACATCCGAAGCTGAGCCCATGACGATCTTTTGGTGACCCGCGATTGTTTCAACCTCACCGGCAATCGCTTCGGCATCAGAGGCAAGCGCGCGATAGGCGAACAGCGTGGTTTCGATAGGCGCCGTGCCACTGGTAATTCCGGCTGCCGCAGAAGACGCTGGGGTTGATGCAGCGGGGGTCGTCTGAGACGGCGTGGTGCTTGTCTGAGCCACGAGCGCTGCCGGCTCAACGAGTGAAGACAAGATACGCGCCAGCGCGACGGCCGATCTAAGTTTTGAGTTCTTCATAAAAACTCTCCTCACTTTGACAAAGCGCAAAACGGCGGCGATTGGGGACATGAAAAACACGGAATTCAGGAGCTATCCCAAGCTCCACTTGCTTACCGAGGGGAACCCATGCTAACCTACCCTATGGTTACCGATATAAGCAAATCCTCCTAGCTGGCCCAAGGCGCCATCAACGGAGTCGTTCGCCTAACCGGGATCTAGTATGCTTCAAACGCTTCGCCTTTTCCTCCGCAGCCTCTTTCGCTCCCGCGCATTAGACCAAGACCTTGACGATGAAGTGCGCTATCACGTCGAAAAGCAGACCGAGGAGTTCGTCCGCCGCGGCATGCAGGAACAGCAAGCCGCTCTGCTGGCGCGACGCCAATTCGGCAACGCCACTCTGCACAAAGAGCAGTGCCGCGAAGCGCGCAACGTCGCCTGGCTTGAAAACATTGCGCAAGATTTCCGTCACAGTCTGCGCACGCTGAGCCGCAATCCCGGCTTCACCGCTGTCTCCGTTCTCACACTCGCTCTCGGCATCGGTGCAACCACCGCGTTGTTTAGCGTGGTTGATGCGGCCCTGCTTCATCCCATCACAGCTCCCGAACCTGGCCGCCTGGTTTGGCTGCAGGATTTTTCCAAGGGCCACAACGAATCCGGCGGTAACCCCGCGCGCCTCGCTGATTATCAGACCGCCCGTTCCTTCAGCGCGGTGGCCGGATGCTATTCAGAAAGCGTTGTCTGGGTGAGTCCTCAAGGCCCGCTTCAATTGCAAATACTGCGCACTGTGGGCGACCTGAGTCGCGTGCTTCAGGCCCAAGTTCAAATAGGGCGTACCTTCACGGCCGCTGAAATTCGGGCCGTAGGCCAGCCAGTCGCCCTCTTGACGGCGCGCGCATTTCGCCAGCGCTTCCATTCCAGTCCCGCCATCTTGAACCAAAGCATCCGCTTGGGCACAACGACCTATCAGGTCATTGGAATTCTGTCCCCTGATCTCGACTATCCCGAGGATACCGACGCCTGGTCGCCCGCTCCCCACGAGATTCAGAACGCTTCTCGCGTTGCGCGCTTTCTCGGCGTGGTCGCGCGCCTCGCACCCGGCGTTTCCATCACGGACGCGCAATCTGAGATCGACGTGCTCTCGGCCCGGCTCGCCACCCAATACCCGGACACCGACCGCGAAATCACCTCGCGCCTTACCCCTCTGGCCGAACACGTTTCACATGCCGTTGCCAAGCCTCTCCTCGTGTTGTTCGCTGCCGTGGCCAGCGTTCTGTTGATTGGTTGTCTCAACATTGCCGGGTTGCTCTTAGCGCGTGGCATCGCGCGCCGCCGTGAAGCCGCTATCCGCGTGTCGGTGGGCGCCGGTTACGTGCGCCTGGTCAGGCTATTCTTCGCCGAAAGTCTGCTGCTCGCCGCCGCGGGCTGCCTCGCCGCCTTGCTGCTGGCTTTCGCCGGCGTCAATCTCCTCAAGGCTAGCCTCCCGGACGAAGTGCCGCATCTCGCAGCCGTTGCGGTCAATCTGCGCGTGGTGCTCTGCGGCGTTGGCCTATCCCTGCTCGCCGCCGTAGTCTTCGGCGCTCTGCCCGCTTGGCAATTCGCTTCCTCCGCGCAGGCCGCCGCGCTTAAAGAGGGCGCTGCCGGAAGCATGGGGGCCGGGAAGCACGCCATGCGCAGCGCTTTAGTGGTGTGCGAGGTCGCCTTCTCCGTAGTGCTCCTGGTCACCGCCGCACTGCTAGCCAATAGCTTTCTCAAAATGCGCGCGCACGCCTTCGGTTTCAACCCTGCCAATGCCTCCGCTTTTACCTTGGAGCTTCCCTGGGATACCGATATCGCTGTTTTGAACTCAGTCGCCGCCGGCACGCTCTCTCGTCTGAATTCGCTTCCCGGCACCATCTCCGCCGGAGTGGTGGATCGCCTTCCCCTCCACGGCGGAAGTCAGTCGAACCCCTTGCAAGTGCGGGGTAGAACGCTCGCTCCTCCCATGGCCGGAAGAGAGTTCAGCTATCGCACTGCCAGCCCTGGCTTCTTCGCCGCTGCCGGCATCCCGCTTCTCTCCGGCGCTCTTTATCACGATTGGCACGGAGTCAAGGGCCCTCGCGAAGCCCTCATCTCGCAGCGCATCGCCGCTCTTCTGTTCCCGGGTGAAGATCCTATTGGCCACGAGATTTCTCGCCCTATGGTGAAAGGAGAGCCTCGCTGGTTTCGCATCGTGGGAGTCGTCGGTTCAGTGCCATCGAATCCCACAGACTCCGAACCTGCCGCTGAAGTTTACGTACCGTGGGGCGCAACCTACTGGCCGCTGATGAATTTCGTAGTCCGTACCGAGCGCCCTCTGGCCGACGTTTCCCGTTACGTTCACGACCAAATCCAGGTGGCCAACAGCAGCCAGATTTTCTCCACGGTCGCCACGCTTGACAAGCGCACTGCCGAAACCCGTTCCGCGCCTCGCACCGCGGCGCTCCTAGTCGGTGGTTTCGCCGTTATCGCACTCGCACTCTCCGCCCTTGGCATCTTCGGCCTCATGGCACACGAAACCAATCGCCGCACCCAGGAAATCGGCGTGCGTCTGGCACTCGGCGCCGAACCGCAAAGCATCGCGTTCCATGCCGTTCTTCGCGCCGTCAAACTCGTCGCCGCCGGCCTCGCCCTCGGCTTGTGCGGAGCCTGGTACGCCACCGCTCTGCTTAATAGCCTGCTGTTCCAAGTTGCCCCGCACGATGTCTTTTCTTATGCAACAGCTGCCGCCGCTTTGCTCACCGCGGCCGTCCTTGCTTCCTTACTACCCGCCCTGCGCGCCGCACGCGTCAATCCCACTCAGGCGCTACGCCATGAATAAGCTGGTATTTCTCTCCATCCGCGGCTGAATAAGTCCGTTCTTTCTTTCTGCGGACTGCTCAATTTGAAAATTCGAACCCAGCCGTGCGCTGGCTCGGCTTACTTGTACCCAGCAAGTTCGTTTCGTAAAACCGCCCCGCACCCACCCCTTTCGAACCGCCGTCTACCCCATCACAACTTTTCGAAAAGAATTATCTCCTGTCCCTCCCATCACTTACCCGATTTTTTTCCAATGTCGCGAACACCGCCAAGCCAAGATCAACTCAGATTCACATGTTTTCGACCAATGAAAATCTCGACCAAACGGCCGCCGCGGCTCCCATCAATCCCGAGGAACCCAAAAAACGCAATTCCGGCCGTACAGGGCCTACCTCAGCTGAGGGTCGCGCCGCCTCCGCCCAAAACGCCCGCAAACACGGCGCTTGCGCCAGAACCCTCATCCTCCCCATGGAATCCGAACAAGGCTGGCTCATCCTCCTCTCTCGCTGGCAAGACACCTACCAGCCCCTCGAAGCATCTCTCGAAGCCGATTTCGTTCTCCGCACTGCCCAAGCCGAGTGGTACCGCCTCCGCGCCCAACGCCAGTACGACGAGTTCATCACCACCACCGCCGGCCACCCTCCCTACATGTGGACCCCCGAACAATGCAAAATGCACGACCTCATGCTCCGCTACAAAAACTCCGCCGAACGTTCCTTCCACCGGGAATACCGCCTTCTCGAAGCCCACTACAAATCCCACAAACTCGCCCCACCTCCGCCCGCCGAGGATCCTAAACCCATTCCCGACTTGATCATCGAGCTTGGTACCAGCGAGGAAATCCTGGAGCAGATGCGAGCCCAACGCCCTCCCTGGCAGGAACTGCCGCCACTCTTCCCACCTCCCACCTGATCGTTTTGTTTTTTTTGGGTGTTTATCAGCGTTCATCCGCTTCCATCTGTGGCTAAAACATGTTTTTGTCTTATCCGGGTTCATCCGCAGCCATTCGTCCTGTATCCTGGATTCTGTATTCCCGTCAGTCAGCCGTGACCAATAATATGCCGCTTCCAACGTATTGTCGTCGAATTCTATTCACCCTCTTCACCGTCCCGCTCTTGACGCAAGCCCAGACCGTTGACGAAATCATCGCCAAGAACATTCAGGCCCGCGGCGGACTCGACAAAATCAAAAGTCTCCAGTCGCTGCGTGTCTCCGGCAGACTGTCCATCGGAGGATTTCGGGCCGCCTTCGTTCAGGAAAGTAAACGCCCGTTCAAGGTTCGCGAGGAGCAAATCTTACAGGGCATGGTGGGCATCGATGCTTACGACGGGAAGGTTGCCTGGCACATTGTTCCTTGGGAGGGCCGCAAAGATCCCGACCTCCTCTCTGCCGACGACAGCAAGTCTTTGATTCAAGATGCCGATATCGAAGGCCAGCTCGTCGACTACAAGAACAAGGATCACCGCGCTGAATACATGGGCCACGATTCAGTCGAGGGAACCGACTGCTATAAAATCAAGCTGACACTGGCCAGCGGCGACGTCCGTTACTACTTCATCGACACCGACACATTCCTGGAACTGAAAATCGAAAACGAACTCAACGTTCGCGGCACCGTCCGCTATACGGAGACCTATTTCGGGGACTACGAGAAAGTGGACGGAATCTACTTCCCATTCGCCATGGAAAGCGGATCAAAGGGCGATACCGAACGCGTCAAACTGACTGTCGACAAAATCGCCGTCAATACCCCGCTGCCCGACTCTCGCTTCACCATGCCAGCCACTGGAGGTAACAAATAATGCGGTCGCTGTCCCTTCTTTGCCTCCTCCCAGTCCTTCTTTCCGCTCAAACTCCCACGTTTGATTCAGACGCCATCTCCGGCCTGGGTGCCCGCAATATTGGCGCTGGCGTTATTAGCGGGCGCGTGGCCACTATAACAGCCGTCCGTGAAAATGGCCGTCTCACTGTCTTTGTCGGAGCTGCCGCCGGAGGTGTGTGGAAATCTGTCAACAATGGCGTCACGTTTAAAGCAGTCTTCGACAAGCAGCCCGTTCAATCCATCGGTGCTCTGGCCATTGACCCTTCCAATCCCAAAACTATCTGGGCCGGCACGGGCGAAGCCTGGACTCGCAACAGCGTCTCGATCGGCGATGGCATCTACCGATCCACCGACGGCGGCGAGAATTGGACGAACATGGGTCTCAAAAACTCCGAGCGCATCGCCAGGATTCTCATTCATCCCAAAGAACCCAATACCGTGTATGCTTGCGTTCCCGGCAAGCTTTGGAGCGATAGTGACGACCGCGGCCTCTATAAAACGGCGGATGGCGGTAAGACCTGGAATAAAATTCTCGCCGGAGGCAATGCCTCCACTGGCTGCGCCTCGATATCAATGAGTTCGCGCGACCCCAATACTATCTATGCCTCCAACTGGGATTTCCGGCGTAAAGGCTGGACCTTCCGTTCCGGCGGCGAAGACAGCACCTCCCCCAGCGCCAGCGCCTTCTATAAGACCACCGACGGCGGCGTCACCTGGAAGGAGCTGGATCAGAAGTCTGCCCACGGCCTTCCTCCCAAACCTTGGGGCCGCATCGCGATTGCCACGGCGCCGTCGAATCCCGACGTTGTCTACGCCATGATCGAATCCACTCACAGTGCGCTATACCGCTCCTCCGACGGCGGCAAAACATGGCAAGAGGGCGATCGGAGCCAAATGATGGTTTGGCGTCCGTTCTACTTTGCCAATCTCACTGTCGACCCCAAAGACGAGAACAAGCTATACAAGGCGGGAGGTTCTCTCATTCTCAGCAATGACGGCGGCAAAAGCTTCAGCTTTATTCAAGGTGGCGCGCATGGCGACTTTCACGATGTCTGGATTGACCCGCAAAACACCGATGAAATCATAACCTGCGACGATGGCGGTACTTGGTTGTCGCGCGATTCCGGTGAGACCTGGCTCAAAGCGTTCGATCTGCCTATTGGGCAGTTTTATCACGTCAGTGTCGACATGAGCGATCCCTATCATGTCTTCGGCGGTCTGCAAGATAACAGCGTTTGGGCAGGCGACTCCTCCTATCCAGGCGGCATCACGAACTATCGCTGGGAGAACCTCTACGGCGGCGACGGATTTTTCGCGCTCATCGATCCTACTGATGCGGATTACGTCTATGTTGAGGCACAAGGCGGCACCATTTCGCGTGTCAACCGGCGCACGCTTGAGTCACGCAGCATTCAGCCTCAGCAGAACTATGGCGAAGGTAAGCTTCGCTTTAACTGGAACACTCCCATGCATGTGAGCCCCTCTGGCGACGGTACAGTCTATATCGGAGCACAGTTCCTATTCCGTTCTCG
The DNA here is from genome assembly GCA_003167495.1 of Bryobacterales bacterium. Classification (GTDB taxonomy): domain Bacteria; phylum Acidobacteriota; class Terriglobia; order Bryobacterales; family Bryobacteraceae; genus Bog-105. Next base: position 24,446 of record PMSX01000187.1, read on the forward strand.
CGACCAGGGCCAAACATGGGATCGCATCTCTCCCGATCTGACCACCAACGACCCCGAAAAACAGAAACAAGAAGAGTCGGGCGGTGTGACTGTCGATAACTCAGTTGCTGAAATGCACACAACTATCTATTCGATTAGCGAATCGCCCCGCAACTCGCAAGTCATTTGGGTCGGCACAGACGACGGCAACGTTCAGGTCACTCGCGACGCAGGCAAAACATGGACTAACGTTGTTTCTAACGTTCCAGGTCTGCCGAAGGCCTCTTGGGTCTCATGGGTGGAGGCCTCACGCTTTGCCGAGGGCACCGCTTTTGCCGTATTCGACCGTCACACCTTCGGCGACATGGAGCCTTATCTCTTCAAGACGTCCGATTTCGGCCAAACCTGGACGGCTCTCACTGCTCCTGGCAGCGTGGTTCGCGGCTTTGCCCACGTCGTTAAGGAAGACACTGTTTCCTCAAATCTTCTCTTCTTGGGCACCGAATTTGGATTATGGGTTTCTTTGGACGGCGGCACACACTGGGCTCAGTATAAGGGTCACGAGTTCCCCTCTGTACCTGTGCGCGATATGGTCATTCATCCTCGCACCTCCGACCTCGTGCTGGCCACCCACGGTCGAGGTATTTGGATTGTGGATGACATCTCACCCCTACGTCAGCTCACTCCCGAAATCCTCAGCAAAGATGCGGTATTCCTCGAAAGCAAACCCGTTCAGCAGCGTTTGATGGCCAACGGCGGCTGGTCGGACGGTGACGGCAATTTCGTTGGCGCCAATCCCCCGGATGGCGCGCTCATCACTTATTACCAAAAGCGCCGGCACGTCTATGGCCGCATGAAGCTCGAGGTCCTCGACGAGAAAGGTCAACTCGTTGACACGCTTCCCGCCAGCAGCCGCCGGGGAATTACGCGTGTCGTGTGGTCCATGCGACTTAGACCTCCCAAAGTTCCGCCCGCCGCTGTCATCGCTGGCGAAGCCACTGTTGGGCCGCGCATTGTGCCGGGCACCTACACCATTAAGCTGACGCGCGGGTCGGAAGTTTACACGACCCAGGTAGTCGCCACGCTCGATGCCCGCGCGAAGTTCACAGTTGACGACCGCAAACAGGAATTCACCGCGACCATGCGAGTTTTCAAACTTTTAGGCGATTTAACATTTGATGTCGACCGCATCAATGGTGTCCGCCAGCAACTCGCCGTTCGCGCAGCCGCTCTCGGAGCCGATCCACTGGCCAAGCAACTGACAGCTCTCTCCGATAAAGCCGACACGATTCGCAAGAAAATCGTGGCTACCAAAGAAGGCGGCGCCATCACCGGCGAAGAGCGCATCCGTGAAAAGACATCGCAACTCTATGGCGCGCTGGTTTTCTATGAAGGGCGGCCGGCGGATTACTACATCGCCCGCATCGATTCACTCTCCCATGAGCGGCAGGACGTGGTGGATGAGTTCGATTCCTTCATCGCTAAGGATCTGGCGCCTGCCAACACTGCTCTTACCGCCAAAAAACAAGCACCGATTACTCCGCTCACGCGCGAAGCGTGGGAAAAGGCGGGCGCCGACGCCGAAGGTGGCACACCCGCGTCCGGTAACCTCTTGGGGAGACATCTACTTACCTGGCGTTGAAGCGTTCGCCCAGATTTCGCATTTGACAAGATAACGTTATGGCCAGCCAAGAAACCACCGCTCATGTTGCTGACATGATGCATCAGCCGGACCCTGCAACTCCGGCGCGCCTTCTTTCGCTCGACGCCTTTCGCGGCATCACCATGCTGCTCATGGTTTTGGTAAACAACGGCGGCGGCCCGCTATCGTATGCTCAGCTGAATCACTCGCAATGGAACGGCTGGACCCTGACCGATACCGTTTTCCCATCGTTTGTTTGGATCGCCGGCGTTGCCATCACCCTTGCCTTGGGCCGCCGTCTGGCGGCGGGCGAAGAGCGCGGCGCGCTGCTCAAAATCATCTTTCGCCGCGCCGTTATCATTTACGTCCTCGGCTTGCTCGTTTACGCTTTCCCTCACTTCAGCCTCTCCCACCAGCGCCTGCTGGGTGTGCTCCAGCGGATCGCCATCTGCTACCTGGCTGCGTCTATTATTTATCTCTACACGGGCCTGCGCGGGCAAATCATCTGGATTGTTTCGCTCTTCGGCGTCTATTGGCTAATGATGGCCTTCATCGATGTACCCGGCTGGGGACCGGGCAATCTAAGCGTGGAAGGCAATTTCGCACACTACATTGACCGTATCGTACTCGGCACGCACAACTACGCCAGCACGAAGACATGGGATCCGGAAGGCATCGTCAGCACATTGCCCGCCATTGGCTCAGCTCTGCTGGGTGTGATGGCTGGCCACGTTCTTCGCCTGCCCGTCCCCCTCTCTGTGCGGCGTCGCCATTTGTTGATCGCGGGATGTTTTCTGCTCGCTTTGGGTCTGGTTTGGAACCTCAAACTGCCTATCAACAAGAAGCTCTGGACCGATTCCTTCGCCACCTTTATGGCGGGACTCGATTTCGCTGTCCTCGCAGCCTTCGTTTGGCTCGTCGATGAGAAAGGCGCAAGCAAATGGGTCAAGCCCTTCCTGATCGTTGGCATGAACGCCATTACTGTCTATCTCGCGTCGGAGTTCCTGGCGGAATTCCTCGATTCGACTGGGCTCCATGAAACGCTGTACAACCGCTTCTTCGCGCCGTTCGCGTCGCCCATGAACGCTTCCTTGCTGTGGGCGCTCAGCTTTACTTTTTTGATGTACCTATTGGCTTGGTTCCTGTATCGCCGCCGCTGGTTCCTGCGGATCTGATTCATGCGCTGGGCGCTTTTCATTGCCGCGATTACCCTCGTCGGCGCGGGGGCCCTTTTGTGGCTCGCGCATTCACCCGATCTACCACTGGCCTCCGAGTCAGGGACAGGCGCGGAAGTCAACCTGGTTCTCTTCTCCGATCAAGGCCAGCGCCTCCGGGCGAGTTCTGTACGAAAGATTGTGCGCACAGACGCGGATTGGCGTCGTCAACTGACCAGCGAGCAGTTCGCCGTGGCTCGCGCGAAATCGACAGAGTTTCCATTCCATAATCTCTATTGGGACCAGCATGCCGCCGGCATCTACCGCTGTGTCTGTTGCGGTAACGCCGTCTTTCGTTCGCAAGAAAAATTCGATTCAGACACGGGCTGGCCGAGTTTCTGGGCTCCCATCGAGCCCGAGAACATTGCCGTCGCCAAAGATCTCAGTCTTGGCATGGAACGAATCGAAGTCCTTTGCCGCAAATGCGACGCGCACCTCGGCCATGTTTTCGATGACGGCCCGCCCCCAACCGGCAAGCGCTACTGCCTCAACTCAGCCGCACTACGCTTCATTCAAAGCAAATGAGACGGCGTCGTCCGCAGGTTCCGCGTTTCGGTGGAATGCAGGAACTCATTCACTGTCTCAAGCGACCCAAAGAACCCTGCAAAACAGGCGCGCAGATGCGCCGGCGACTCGCGTGACGGCGCAAAGTCGCGAGGCCGAAATTGGTCGGACATCGCGATCACCGCCGTGCCCATCGGCCGGTATTCATGCGTACCTTGCGCCCAGGCGACGCGTTCTTCCGAGTCGATCCAAACCGCAAACCCCACACACGTCTCCTACGGCCTTTTGGTCAACAGAACTTGCGCTTCCAGCGGCTTGTCATTACGCAATACTTTAACCGTTACCGTGTCTCCGGGCTTATGTGCCCGCAGTGCGTAGGTGAAATCGTACAGGTTGCCGATTGCCTTTCCGTCAAACTCAACCAGCACATCGCCGGCTTTGAATCCAGCTTTGGCGGCGGGTGAGCCGTCGCGAACATCGGAGAAGCGCACACCTTTGACCTCCCCGCCAAAATCCGGAATGCTGCCAAAATACGGCCCGTAGCCGGAAGAAGAGGAACCGCCCGGCAGGTCTCCGTTGTGCGCGGTTGGCTGCAAGCGTACGAAAACCGGCCGCTCCGCCGCATCGGCCAACGTAACGGCAATCTCATCAACCTCGCCCAACAACTTCACCGCGTCGTCCGCGTTGATCTTGTCCCACGTATCGCTGGGCTTGTGATAATCGCTGTGTAATCCCGAAAAGAAAAAAAGGGTGGGTACGCCCTTCACTAGAAAAGAGGTGTGGTCGCTCGATCCGTCCACGCCACTGCCTGTGAGATCGTCATCCAGCCCGTAATCCTTCGCGGCTTTCTCTACAATCGGCTTAAAGGTCGATCCAGAATCGATTCCTCCGACATAAACCTTGTTGTTACGCAGGCGGCCAATCATGTCCATGTTGATCATCGCGCTGGCTTCTCCTAAAGGCTCAAGCGGGTGATTGGCGAAATAGGCCGAACCGAGAAGCCCCTCTTCTTCTCCCGCAAAGCACAGAAACAGGAAGCCGCGCTTATGTTTTCCGGAATGCCTGATCGCGCGCGCCAGTTCAATCACCCCAGCCGTGCCGGAAGCGTTGTCGTCCGCTCCGGGATGAACAGTACCCGCCAAAGAGGGCGCTAGCGAATGTTCAAACCCCAGTCCTAAATGATCATAATGAGCACCCAGAATTATGTATTGCTCAGTCTCGCCGGGCCAAAATCCGACCACGTTATGCACATGCCGTTTTTGTATGGTAACGTTGACGGTCATTCGCGCTGCATCATCGGCGGGTAAATCGAAGCTCCGTGGCTTCAAATCGGAATCGATGGCCTTGATCAAGCTCGCCATATCCCGTTGCGCCGTGGCCAGCAATTCGTCGGCCCACTTAACCGAAATCTGTATCACCGGCATGCCGAAGTCTTCCGTCCCTATCGCGGGAGTAAAGGGATCCAATCGGTCGTCGTCGCCAGAGTGATTCGGCAAGTCGTTCACCAGCAGAATCGCCGCCGCGCCATGCAGTTTCGCGTTCGCCACCTTACTCGCCAGCTCTGAATGCAGCGTATAATTCTTGCCTGCGAACATACTTTTCTCATCCGCTTCCTGTGGCTCATGGCGCAACAACAGCACAACCTTCCCGCGCGCGTCAATCGTTTCGTAGTCGTCGTAATGGTATTCCGGCGCAGTGATGCCGTAACCGGCAAACACCACTGGACCCGTCGTCTCGCCGTTAGTGCTCAGGTTCAGCGGCGCAAAATCGCGTTTCTCCAGGAGATTCTGAATCCGTTGGTTAACCACGAGCGTGAGTTTGTTCCCAGTACCTAGAGCCGTATGCGCCGTGATATCGAACTCTTGCAGATAACTCCCATCCACCGGCTGCAGACCGGCTGAGCGGAACTGGCGCGCAATGTACGCAGCCGCTTTCTCCAACTCGGGCGAACCCGTGAGCCGCCCCTTGAGCTGCGGCGACGACAGATACTTAATGTGAGCCAGATACCTTTGCGGCTTGATATCGGTCGCTTCCATAGTGGAAGCGAGCAGCGAGAGACTCAATAGGAGTCGCCGCATCAGTGGCTCCAATCCGCGGTGAAGACGTTGAACTCATAACGCGCAGGTGCCTTCCAATCCGATACAAACACCAGTTTGCCGCCATCGGGCGAAAACTCCGGAAACGACGTGAACCCGCCGTAATCAGTGACCTGCCGTAAGCCCGTCCCGTCCACATTTATCAGATACAGCTCAAACTTCCGGCCATCGCAATCGTGTTTGTTTGAAGAAAACAGAATCTGCTTGCCGTCGGGCGTAAAGGTGGGAGCAAATGACGCGCAGTTAAAGTTTGTCAGTTGCTTGACGTGCTTGCCGTGAGCGTCTGAGATAAACAGCTCCATTTTCATCGGGCTTGTCAGGTTGTCTTTGAGCAGTGCGGCATACTTCTGCTTCGCGGCTTCCATGTCCGGATGATTACCTCGCCAGACAATGTATTTGCCGTCGCGCGAAAAAACCGCGCCGCCGTCGTAGCCATAGGTTTCCGTGAGGCGCTTCTTGTTCGAACCGTCCAGCTTCATGGTCCACAAATCCAAATCGCCCGAGGCCATCGATGTGTACAAGATTGTCTTCGTCTTCCAATTCACCGTGGCTTCGGCATCGTAGCCATCAGCGTTTGTGAGCCGCTTCAAGTCTGAGCCGTCGTCCTTGGCGCTGAAGATGTCGTAGCCGGCATAGACCGCCCAAACATAGCCTTTGCTGCGATCGGCAGCCGGCGGACATGCGTCTCCAGCTAAATGTGTCGAGGCATAGAGGATGTGTTGATTGTCGGGCAGAAAATAGCCGCACGTCGTTCGGCCCTTGCCGGTGGAAACCATGTGCTGATCAGACCCATCGGCGTTCATGACGAAAATCTGATCGCACTTCAAATCGCCGCGGGTCGATTGAAAAATCAGCCGCTTGCTGTCCGGCGACCAGTACGCCTCCGCATTTTCACCGCCACTGGTCAACTGGCGGATATTGGATAAATCAGCTGCGCTCGCCAGCGCGGTCGCGGCAAGAATCAAGATAAGATTTTTGCCCATAAGTGACCAGAATACAGGACGTGTGTTAGTGCCCGCGACTGAGAGGTCGCGCGGGAGGAGTTGGGCTTCGCGAAAACAAACGTAAAAGAGATTCATTGTTGACGGCAAGGGCGGCCAGATCACCGAGTTGGCTCGATGATTCAGGCCGCCTGTTCAAGGATCACAGCTTCTTGGAAGGTTGCATTAGGCCCTGGGGTCCTAATTCTCTCCGGCAAGGGTCGGATCGACAATGGGTTTGCTGGTGCCCGTAGTTGCGCTGCTGCTGCTCGCACTTGAGCTGCCGGTGACCGCGGACACAACCGCATTCACGATGGCCGAAACCGCATTTGCCGCCGCACCTCCGGAAGTTGTGGAAGTGCCCCAGGCGGCAGATGTGCCCCAGGCTGCCGAAGTACCCCAGGCGGCGGAGGTGCCCCAGGCCGCGGAAGAGGCCCAGTTAACCGACAGCGCCGAAGAAGTGGAGAGAACTACGTTGCTGGCGCCAAGAGCGGAGGTCCCCCAAACACTGGCCGGCGCGAAAGTTCCTGTTGTCCCGGCCTCGGCCCAAGTGGAAGCACTGTTGAACTGCAGGTACGGCTTGTTCGTGGAAGTGTTAAAAGCGGTGATGGGCGAAAGAGCCGATCCGGTGGCCGTGGCGCTGGACTGCAGGGCCGCAAGCAAATCGAGGTATCCTGCTCCTCGGCTCAGCGCGTCGTAGTAATCCACGTAGGAGATACCGGTGGTGGGATCAGTCGCAACGGTTGAAGTTGGGAAAGTCTTGTAAGCGGTCTTCATCAACCGGGCTTTCACCTGATCGGGCGTGAGTTTAGGCTGAGCCTGTAACAGATCGGCGACCGCGCCGGTGACTGCGCCGGCCGCCATGCTGGTGCCGCTGAGCATCCAGTAGACGGTTGAGTCGGCGGTGGAACTGCCACGTGAGTTGTAATAGTTAGTCGTAATCAAGTTCTCCGGTAGAGCGGCGGCTAGCGTCGATGTAGGACTGGCAAGTACTGAAACAACCAAATTGCCGGGAGCCACTAGGTCTGGTTTCGCCACCCAATCGATATAGCTCGGACCTTTGGAGCTGTAGCTGGCCAGCGAATCGTCCGTGCGGGTGTATGTGTCTAAGGTCTTCATGACGCCTACCGTAAGCACGTAAGGGTCATTGGCGGGCGCGTTGATGGTGCCATAGCCATAGTTGCCGTCGACATTAATGCGGCCATCGTTGCCAGCCGCCACAACCACGACGATACCTGCCTTCCAGGCTGCTTCGGCAGCTTGGCAGAGCGGATCGACGGTATAGCTCTCCGCGATCGGACGCCCGAGCGAAAGGTTGATCACGCGAATGTTGTAGATGCTCTTCAGCGAAATAGCAGCGTCGATCGCAGAGATCACAATGCTGTCGGACGACGCACCGTTCACATCGAGTACGCGCAAACTGACAATGTTTGCGTTCGGCGCCATACCTTGCAGCGAACGCGTACAAGAGTTGCAGTGCGAAGCCGTACCACCCCCCGCGATGATACCGGCGATGTGCGTTCCGTGGCCGTACAGATCTTGCCCGTTTCCGCCCGTGAAATCCTGGGCATAAACAATGCGACTGCCGAATTCACTACTTGGCTGCACGCCGCTGTCGATCACGGCAACGCCGATACCCGAGCCATTTACACCGAACAGTTGCGACGCCGTCTGGCCGCTAGTCGGGTTGGCGGTGTTCGTCGCTGCCGTTACGTAGTCGAGCTTCGGCGCGATCGGGTGATCGACCGAGATGTGAACCACGCTGGCATCATTCGCCAGGTCGGCTACCGCCGACGCCGGCATGGAGTAAGAGCCACCAGGAACCGACTGGAAAGTTCCAAAATGAGTGCCTCCCCTGCCGATCACCTTTTGGTGATCGGCATCGGTTGGTGGATGATCATAGGTCACAATGACCGAGACATTGCCGGTAGCCCCAGCACCCTGAAGCTCCGGTGCGATTTTGGACGATTGGCCGAGCATAACGGCCCCAGCAAAGAGAGACGAGATCAGAAATTTAGTGTTCCGCATAGTTAAACCCTTGTTGATTTGAAGATTGCCGCTTGTAGGCTGTGAACCGTTTAGCATCAAGTGTCTTATCGAGAGGTGGACCCAAGCTAATAGGTCGCATCAATGACTTAACCGGTATTTGTGGTACGGCGATATGCTGGCGAACCTTATTGCAGTGACACACGCGACATAAGCTGCGAGGCCAGTGCCTTATTTAATACGGGACCAAACGATACCCATGTGACTGCAATCACTGACAAATTGCGGCAGCCCTGGAAAAATGGAGGCAAAGTTTTTAGCCGCTCGTCGAAAGGCCCCGTTTGCGTGCTCGACAACCCCCCGGACATGTTGCGCGCCTGGATCGTGAATCCGCAGCAATCGAAGCCTGGCTGCAAGACGCGCCGGTCGGTCGCTTGCCAGCTTGGCTTTGGTCTGGTTGGGGTTCATCGTCGTGGGCAGCACCAGTATCCGCACTATGCAAGGTTGGACGCTTGCCGAACGCGCCTTTTGTCCGACGCGCTCGGCATTCTTGAAGGAGACAAAAGAAATAGCCCGAGCTCGCTCAACGCTGGAGCGGCAGAACCTTTTTCCGCTAGACCTTTCCTGCTAACCTATTAGCTTAGGCAAATGCTCCCGGGTCGGATTCGTTCCCGAGTGGCTTTGGTGAAGGATCAGACCCACACCGTTAGCGTGCAGGTTTGTTACGCTGAAGCTCTGAGAAGCGGCTCCTACACTTTTTCTATCGGTTAGTTTAAATGCAAGCAGACAATGATAACAATGCCGTCGCGGCCGAAGACGCTCAACATGAGCGCATCATCGATTCCGCTGAACAGGCTGGAACCCTAAGCAACTCCGGTTCGGATGCGGCTGAGCGCGAACGTTTGGCAAAGGAAAAAGCGGAATACCAAGATTTGCTGCAGCGGCGGCAGGCCGAATTCGAAAACTACCGGCGGCGCAGCGAGCGCGAACGCGGCGAGTTGCTCGAATTCGCAGCCATGGATACAGTGAAAGCCTTGTTGCCGGTGCTGGACGACTTCGAGCGGGCGCTCAAGGCCGACTGCGAAGATAAAGAGTATTCTCGCGGCATGGAACTCATCTACCAGCGCCTTTACGAAGCGCTGAAGAAGCTGGGCCTGGAGCCGATTGCTTCCGATGTACCTGTTTTCAATCCCCATATACACCACGCTGTAGAGATGGTTGATACAAAAGACCATCCCGATGAGACAATTCTTGAGGAATACCAACGCGGTTATTATTTTAAGGGTCGGCTGCTTCGTCCCGCCATGGTGAAAGTGGCGGTGAATCGTTAGCGGTCGTGGCTGCGTTTTTGACGAAGGGATCTATACAGTTAGATGGGTGTCGCCAAACGCGATTATTATGAAGTGCTCAGCGTCTCGCGCGACTGCGATGAGCAGACGCTCAAGGTATCGTATCGAAAATTAGCTCTGCAGTTTCATCCCGACCGAAACCCCGGCGACCGCGATGCGGAAGAACGATTTAAAGAAGCTGCCGAAGCTTACGCGATCCTCAGCGATCCACAAAAACGCGCGAGCTACGATCGCTTTGGCCACCAGGGCGTAAACGGGCCCGCAGCGGGGGGCTTTGACGAAGCCACGTTTGCCGATTTTAACGACATTCTGGGCGACCTGTTCGGGTTGGGCGATCTGTTCGGCCAGCGCGGTAGCAGCGGCCGCCGTTCCCGCGTAACGCGCGGCGAGGATATCCGCTACGATCTGGAAGTCAGCTTTGAAGATTCGATGAAGGGTCTTTCCGCCGATTTGCTGATTCCGCGCATGGAGGCTTGCACCAAATGCCAGGGTTCGGGCGCCGATCCGAATGGCGGCCTGATTTCATGCACTACGTGCCATGGCCGCGGTGAAGTTCTTTACCAGCAAGGGTTCCTATCTATTCGAAAAACCTGCCCCAGTTGCAGCGGGCGAGGCAAGCTGATACGGCAAGTGTGTCCGCAGTGCAAAGCCGAGGGCTTCAACAAGATTGAGAAGCGACTCAAGGTGAACATTCCGGCAGGGGTGGACAACGGCACGCGGCTGCGGTTGGCGGGTGAAGGTAACCCCGGACCTCCCGGCGCACAGCCTGGCGACCTTTATGTCGTCCTCAAGGTGAACGAACACCACATTTTTGAGCGGCGTGAAAACGACTTGCATTGTACCCTGCCGATCAATCTGGCGCAAGCTGTGTTGGGCGCGGAGATTGAAATCGAGACGTTTGATGGTACGCAGCAGATTCTGGTGCCCGAAGGCACGCAACCTGGCGCGCAATTCCGCATCCGCAACCTCGGCGTGCCCATTCTAAACAGCCGCACACGGGGCGATTTGTTCGTTCACCTGGACGTGCAGATTCCTAAGAAGCTCACGCGGGAGCAGCGCAAATTGTTCGAACAACTCGCTACGCTGCTGCCCGTGGAAAACTCACCCAGGGAAAAGAGCGTTTTCGAAAAAGTACGCGATTTTTTTGGTTGATGACTTAGCCCCTGCTGCGCGGCCTTCCCTCCACTCAGTTTTATCCTTAGAACTAACTTCCGCAAACCCTGTCTGTAGTGGACTTAGCACCCAGCCGATATGCAGAGGTGAGTATGATCTACGCCCGGCTTCTGACGATTGCGGCGAGGACATTCCTGCCCATTAGTGGGTTCCTGCTGCTGGTGTCCCTCTTTGGAACAAACAAGGTCATAGACCCTCTCGTGCACGGAGCAACGGGACTCAAGACCATGTATGCCGTCTTGTTATGCTCGGTCGTATTTGGTCTGCTTCCTCACCGTCGATTGGTTTACTGGCTCACTTCGCGCCTAGACGGAGCAACAGCGAAGTGCGATGCATGGCTTGAGACTGCGCCGGTACGCTCACTGCCGCTAGTGATCATCGCGCTGGCAGCTTGCAGTCTCTTCTTTGAGCTCGTCCTAATACGCTGGCAATCCGGCTTGTTCTCGGTTTTCGCCTTTTACAAGAACTTCACCCTGCTCGCATGCTTTTGCGGTCTCGGCATCGGTTATGCTCTGGCAGATCGTAAACCACTGTTGCTGCCGCTCTGTTTGCCGGCGTTAGTGCTGAATGTGCTGGTCATGCTCGTCCTTCACTATGCAGGCAACGATTTCACCCACCTCCTATTCGGCCTCGTTCCCGTCTATGAGGAGGGAAGCGTGGCGGCAGTGGCCGGTGCCACCAGAGGAAGCGGTTGGCTGGCCGCCGTCTTTGCGAATCTTCCCGTCTATTTTCTGCTGGTAGGCGCGTTCCTTCTCAACACGCTAGTGATGATACCCGTAACTCAGCTCTGCGGCCGCGTGATGCGCCGGCTTCAGCCGTTGCCAAGCTATGGTTTCAATCTGATTGGCAGCATTTGCGGTGTGCTCGCGCTATTCGCTCTCAGTTGGCTCTGGATCGGGCCGCTCGTATGGTTCGGCCTAGTGGCCGTAGTCTTGACGTGGTTTCTGCTCGCCGCGGGGCACGGTTGGAAAACGGGCCTAGCCTGCCTTGCGCTCTTGCTTCTGATTCTGTCGTGGCCGACCGAACCGCTGATACAGAATATTTATTCGCCTTATCAACTGATTCAGAAGGCGGCTGGCCCAAACGGCCTTATGCGAATATTGGCCGCTGGAACCTATTATCAAAAGGTCTTTGACTTATCTTTCGAAAGCGCGAATCGGGATCACGAGGCCAAACTGCAGCAGATCGTCGGATATTACGAGCTGCCATTTCTGACTTCTGAAGCGCGCGAGAACGTCGCCATCGTAGGGGCAGGCAGCGGCAACGACATCGCTGCCGCGCTTAGATATCACGCCGGAGCCGTCGACGCCGCGGAGATCGATCCTGTCATTCGGAATCTTGGCCAGATGTTTCACCCGGAACATCCCTATCAGAACCCGCGTGTCACTTCCTACATCGGAGATGCACGGGCGTTCTTCCGTAATACCAACAAAAGCTACGATCTGATCGTTTATGGCGTCCTCGATTCGCACATACTCGTTTCTCAGGGATCTAACGTCAGAGTTGACTCGTTCGTTTACACTCAGGAAGGTTTAAACGACGCATTTCAGCGCCTCAAACCGGGCGGACTGATGAGCATTTCGTTTGCCCTTACGAACGAGCTAATGGGGCATAAAGTCTATGCCATGCTGCGACAGCTTCCCGGCGCGGGTAAGCCGGTTGCGGTCCTCACTTCTTACGATACGAAGTCAACGACAACCTTTATGGTGAGGAAATGTGCTGAGATTATTCTCCCCACAGCGTTTATGACATCGCATCTGCTGACCGACCAGACACAGTCTTATGCGCGGGCCGCGGAAATGAAACTAGACCTGCCTACGGACAACTGGCCATTTTTCTATATGGACTACAAGATGTATCCGGCTTCTTATGTAGTCTCTCTCGTCCTGGTCATGATTCTCGCAATTGCTCTGATGCGATCCTTCCTTCCCGGTCGGAAATGGAATGCGGGGATGATGCCGTTCTTCTTTTTGGGCTCGGGATTCATGCTCGTCGAAACTAAGGCGATTACCGAACTGGGACTTTTGTTCGGCAATACATGGTGGGTTGTCGGCATCACAATCATAAGCGTCCTGGTGATGGGCTTTCTGGCAAACGTCGCGGTGATGAGATTCCGGCCGCGCTCCGTTATCCTTCCCTATTGCTTGTTGCTCGGAACGATCAGTTTAGGCTTTTGTATTGCTCAGTACGGCGGCTTGAATATGAGCGGGGCTGGCGGCAGACTTTTACCGGCCCTTTTGTTAGTATCCCCGTTGGCTTTTTCCGGGATTGTGTTCTCAGTCTTATTGAAGAACGAGGACGATGTACCCAGCGCCCTCGCTTGTAACTTGTCGGGAGCCATGTTGGGCGGCCTGCTCGAATACAATTCCATGGAATTTGGCTTTTCCGCCCTCTATCTAATTGCGCTGGCCCTTTATGCCTGCGCCTGGGTGACGACGCGCCGAGTTCCCCAAACGGCTTAAAGAGAATCGCACGTTCTCGCGCGGGTAGTCGATTATTTGGTCGACTGATAGGTCTTTTCGTACTTGTTGCGCGGATTAAAGACTTCAAAGCTGCCATCTTCGTGCGCAGTCAGTTTCAGATAGAACCCGGTATCCGCTTCAGTCACGTTCGCAATGAACGGGTCGGTAGTGTTATGTTCGCTGCCGCCGGCATCGGCAAAATGCAACTGCCAAATATCCTCTAAGGCGGGCGAAGACCGGATGATGTCGTAAGCACTCGGGGCAAGGCCTTTTTTGTTGCCGTTGTCGACGATGGCGATGCGCGGCTGCAGGGCGTGCACCAAAGCCGGACTATTGCTTTGATCGATGCCGTGATGAGAGGCGATGTAGATATCGGCCTTGCCCAGCTTGTTATTGGGGCACATCAACGCGAGTTCCTTGTTCCAAGTCAAATCGCCCAGATCGACGATCCGCAGCTTGCCGAATTCAATCACGACTCCCAGAGAGCGCGCATTTTCACTGGGATCGCTGGCCTTTTCCTGTACGCCGGAACAGGCATCGTTTGTTCCGCCGGCGCCCGGTAAGGCTTGGGCCAGCACGTTCCCGTCGGCCGAAACAGCAGTCACATCCATGCCCTTAATGGGCAGCTTGTCGCCCGGTTTCAGGACGATGTGATTGTAACCAGCGATGGCGGTCTGATATTCGTTGTAAAGCGTTTGCGAGGCCTTTGATTCTTCGCGATTGACGCCATGGTCGACAAAGTTTTCGACTTTCACCTTCTTCACGAGCTGAGGTACGCCCCCAACGTGGTCGGAATGATAGTGCGTGATGAGTACATAATCTATCTTCTTGATGTTCGCGAGTTTGACAGCCTTCTCAATGCGGAGGGCGTCGCGAAACGCGTTGTAACCCCAACCCGTGTCGATTAAGAGCGATTGGCCCTCGGGCGTTACGAAGAGAGTGGATTGGCCGCCTTCGACGTCGATGAAAAAGATTTGCAGCGCCTTCTCGCGGGCAAAGGACGGCGAAACGAGCAGAACCGCGCAAAACAGAACCGAAAAAAGTGACCGCATGTGGAAGATGCTATCAAAGGTCAAATTGCTAAAGTGTAAGTTTAAAGCCTTATGCCGTCGACTCTTAAAATTACCGAACAAGAACGGGCCAAACGTTTGTTCAATGTGGAGCAGGCGTTGGCTTCCGTTCGCCTGGAAGGGCTTGAGCCGGGGCAGGAGGCACTGGCTATCTATCAGCGCTATGTGGATGGCGAGATCACGCTGAAGCAGGTTGGAGTGGAGATCGAGGCGCTGCATGATCGAAAGTACGGACCCGTACGTTTACCCCGGAACGGACGTTCTTAGGAATCTTCGCGACATTCGCGACCCGGAAATTCTAGCTGAGTTTGAGGCTGAGGCGACGTCGGCCCGGATACTGGAGCTGATCGGTTTGCCGCCAAAGGGCAAATTCGACACGACGCACCTCCAAGCCCTCCATCGTCACATCTTCCAAGATGTTTACCCGTGGGCCGGCGAATTCCGTACGGTCAACATTTCCAAAGGCGGCAATTCATTTGCACGGGCCGATTTTATCGAGCCGTCCCTGAACGACCTGTTCCGCAAGCTTGCTTCCGAAGAGCGCCTACAAGGACTCGACCGGCAGAAGTTCACCACGAGATCCGCGTTCTTCCTGGGAGAGATCAACGCCGTGCATCCGTTTCGCGAAGGCAATGGCCGGACACAGCGGGAATTTATCCGGCAGTTGGCGGCCGCCGCAGGGTTCATAGTGGATTGGAGGAGTGTCACTCGCGATCAGATGACAGCAGCCTCGCGTGAGAGCTTTCTTACGGGGAACATCTCGGGTCTGATAGCGATCATGGAAGAGTGCTTGCGGTAGGCTAGCCCAGCCTCCGGGGGTGCCGAATTGAAGAGGCTGTGACTCTCGGCGATGGCGCGATGAGGCAGTGAGCAACGCAAGGATGGGGACAGCCAGCACGCGATGGTTGGGCATGCGGCTTCGTATCGGACTGATTCCGGGCGCTGTGGCAGTCCCCACCTTTGCTTGGTCGAGGCTCGAGGTATGGGAAGTCACAGGTTAGGCTATTTCGCCCTCTTCTTACCCTTTTTCTCAGTCAATTCACTCAAGATCGATTCGCGATCCTCACGCAGCCACGCGTCTTTGATCGCCTTCTCATCGACGCCCGCCACGCGCCCGGCGAGAACAAACGCCGGCAGGGCGTGAGCGAGGGTCTGCCAGCGCGCCATCTCAATAATTGACGGCAACGCTCGTTCCCGCATCTGATCGATCGTCTCGGGATTGCGGTCTTCGGTCAGGTCAACCAGCACCTGCGCGGCGTTCCGCCGGTCGGACCACACGACTGAATTCAACATCTCCACAAACCAGGCCGGCTCAATGGCAACATCTTGCTCAGGATGCAGCTTCGCGCCGATGTAGACAGCCCGTAGCGCGCGCGTAGCGTTCTTGCGCACAATGTCTTCCTGGTCGCGTAAGGCAAATTGCAGTGCGTCGGTAATGATTTTCGACTTGCGCCCGCGCGGCCCGTATGGCAGAAGATACGCAGCGGCGGCCCGTTGCTCGGGATCGGAAGATCCGCGCACTACTTGGTCGAGGAGCGGAAGATTCTGTTCCACCAAAGGCGGGAAGTCCTCCTGGATCAGCCGTGCATAAGGGTCGGCCATCAGAGAGTATCCGTTCGTCAAATCCTCGTCAGCGTTCTTGCCGCGAATGCTACCTTCCGCCGCCTCCAGAAGACTCAAATAATCACTGTAGAGAACAGTAGGCAGCGTTGCGTCGCCAGCGGGTGCTGGATGAAACTCCAAATGAATAGCTTCGCGTTCTTCCACGCCGACATAGAGAATCATTTTTCCATCGCTAGCGCAACAGCTCGCCTCGAGTCTGGACGCCAAAATGCCCGGAACTTTGTTGATCCGGTCTTCCGTGGCCTCAGAGGGCGGGAGCGGGTCACCCACCTTGGCTCCAATCGCGGCGCGAATTTTCTGTAGCGAGGATTTGCGCACGCCGAAAACTTCAATCAGGCCGATGCGCGGCGATACGTCAATTGCTCCGGGACTGGCGGTTTGCGCTCGGCAAAGGCACGTACAGAAAAGAACAAACGCGATTTTTCTCACAATCTCAGTATGAGACGTGAGCGTAAGGCTTTTGGTTAAGCCTGCTTTTCAGCAAGATCGCCGATCAGCGGAAGCTTCACTTTCTTGTAATTGAAAGCGGTGTACATCATGTATAGCCAAAGAACCAAGCCTGCTAGGCCGATGAGTGGAGCTAGGAAGAAAATCAAACCGTGCGAAACTATTCCCAGCACCATCCATAAAATGAGCCATGCAACAAAGAGAAAAATCGATTGGAATGCGTGGAAGCGCACAAATTTGCTTTGGTTGTATGGAGCAAGAATCAAGAAAATGATCCCGGTGACGATGGCCCCGAAGTAACACAGCGCGCCCGCTACATTGTCGCTGATGCCAGGCGCGCTCAAGGGCTGCGCCTGTGAATATTGGGGCGGCGGTGGAGGAGGTGCTGCTCCTGCCGACGCTACGGCTGCTCCACAATTCGGGCAAAAAGCACCGGGCGACTGGGTTCCACAGTTTGGGCAAACCGGCATATTTATTGTCTCCTGCTCTATAACACGAGCTTACTTATCCTTTAGAGTCTAATCGAATGTTATCTAAATTGCTAGACGGTTACAGGACTATGCCGATTCAGGTTAGACCGAAGTACCAGCGCCCAATCGCGAACCACTTCTGCGGCCACTTCGCAATCTTGGCGCGATACATCTCTGTGTGTCACCATCCGCATGTGGGTGGCATTGATGCCGTTCGCCAGGATTCCCTTTTCCTTCAAGCCGCGGCTGAACTCAAAAGTACTCACGCCAAGGCCGGAAATATCGAAAATCACGATATTGGTCTTGACGCTAGGCGCATCAATTTCGATAGGCGGCAGCTCGGATAGGCGCTCCGCGAGATAGCGGGCATTCGCGTGATCGGTAACCAGCCCGGCGGGCGATTCTTCGAGCGCGATGAGGCCCGCCGCGGCCAGTATGCCCGCTTGGCGCATGCCACCGCCTAAACGCTTTCGATACAAGCGCGCCTGGGCAATGGCGGCGCGGGTTCCTACTACCAAACTGCCCACCGGAGCGCCGAGGGCCTTGGAAAGGCAGAACATTACCGAATCGACGTCGCGCGCGATCCGCGCAACGGTTGTTTGCGATGCCACTGCGGCATTGAAGATGCGAGCGCCATCGATATGCACTTTTAGTCCGCGCGCGTGGGCCTCCGCGCAAATTTCGTCGATCGTTTCCTGCGGATACACGGTACCGCCCCACATGTTGTGGGTATTCTCGAGAGTAATCAGCGTAGTGGGTGCGTTGTCCGGACCTTTAGGACGCAGAGCGGCGGCAACTTGCTTCCAGGTCAGAATGCCGTCCGAAGTGGGAATCGGCCTCGCTAAGCAGCCGCAAAACCAGGCCATCATGGAAAGCTCCCAATCCAACAGGTGCGAGCGGGCATCGCAAATGACCTCTTCGCCGTGGTTGGTGTGCATTTTGACAGCGACGGTGTTGCCCATGGTGCCGGTGGGGACAAACAGCGCGGCCTCTTTGCCGAAGATTTCCGCAGCGCGCGCCTCCAGCCGGTTGATTGTAGGATCTTCGCCGTACACATCGTCGCCAACCTCGGCTTGTGCCATCGCCGCGCGCATTTTCTCGCTTGGCTTCGTTACAGTATCGCTTCGCAAATCGATGAAATGGCACTGGTCAGACATTCAAAAACTCCTGAAAGATTTCGTTTGAGACTAACACTGCCGGGGGGGTCAGGCGCAAGCGCGACCCGGTGCGCTCCAGCATTCCGGCCTGTTCCCATCTCTCAATCGGTCCGGCAAAACGCTGCCATTCGGAGGGTGTGGGTTCAATACCGTCGAGCAAGCGCAAGCCCACGAAGAAGTGTTCTTCCGACAGATCGCTTACGGTCTGCGCTGGTCTTATTGCGTTGAAATAGCCTTCGAACGTATCGGCATTGCTGAAGCGATTGCGCCCATCGAACGAATGCGCATCCAGCCCGAAACCGATATATGGCTCAAGCAGCCAGTACTTCAAATTGTGACGCGATTCGAAGCCAGGGAGCGCATAGTTCGAGATTTCGTAATGGTGATAGCCCATTCGCCGCAGCGCTTGCGAGGCTTTTTCGTATAACTGCGCCGTCAGTTCGTCATTTGGCACGCGGGGCGCGCCGTAACGCTGGCCGCCCAACAGAATCTCGTTACCAAGGCGGCTGTCTTCGTCAATTTCGAAAATGTACAGCGAAACATGCGGCGCCGCCAGCTTCTCCACCCAGGCAAGAGATTCGTCCATGGATGCAAGTGTCTGCTCGGGCAACCCGGCAATCAGATCGATGTTGATATTCGGGAGACCGCCGCCGCGCAGGATCTCGACTTCGCGCTGTACGATTTCAGCATCATGCCGGCGGCCCGTTAGCCGCAGTTCTTTCGTGACAAATGATTGCACGCCTAAACTGACGCGATCGATGCGGCAGGCTCGCCAGATGGCGACGGCCTCTTGCGTGATTGTTCCCGGCGCGCACTCGAGCGTCGCTTCTGTTAGCTTTTCGCTCGGTATCGCCGCCAGAACGTCTCGCAGAAAATCAGCCGCCATCAGACTCGGCGTGCCGCCACCAAAATACAGTGTCTCTGGTTGCCATGTCCACGAATGAGCGCGAATTTCAGCCAAGAGCGCATGCTGATATTTGGCAATAGTATCGGGCGCGCTTACGCCCGAAGCGAAGTTGCAGAAACTGCACTTCTGGCTGCAGAAAGGGTATGAAATATAGACGCCTGGCACGGGTTTTACAAGTGGATTTCTTCGCCGAGATGCTTGGAAATAGCCCCGGCGATCATCTGCTCCAACGTCTGCGCGGTCTCGGGCAGCACAAAGGCGTTTTGCGCCGGAACCCAATCCAGTTTGAAGCTTCTCGAGTGGGCCGATACCCAAATTTGACGAACTGGCGAATTCGGGCTCACCACGAACCGGGCTTTCGGCTCTTCGAATTCGATTGTCAGGGCGCCGGCGTTGAAATCCGGCTCGAAATCGTAGTTATCGGTGGCGGCAGACAGCTTGCGGTATAAGGATTCCAACGCGGCGTCCGATTGCTTCTTGAATTCCTGCTCATCCATACTCTTTTCCTATTGTCTCTAACTGGGATTGCACATTTGTCGTAACTTTCACAGCTTGGGCATCATCTCGTAAACGCAGCCTTCAGAGCTATGGAGCCTTCGTGTGTTCGCCAAGACGAAATTCCCGGGACCAGCGCGCTTTTCGCCGATTATTTATACCGGTTCGACAAGCTAACCTCCTTTTTCCCTTATAGTTCGTGGCAGACAGACGGCGTGGCGGCCGCAGCGGCGTCATTAGCATTTCCGGCGGCGCGGCGTGCGCAAATTGTAACGGCACTGGCCGCGCAGAACGACAATCAAGAAGCCCTGAACAGGCTGGCACAGCCGAATACGGTCGCCATTGTGGCGGGCCAGCAAGTGGGTTTCCTGCTTGGGCCGGCCTATACGATTTTCAAAGCTCTTACCGCGGTTCGGCTGGCCGCCCAGTTGAATGAGCAAGGCATTCCGGCTGTGCCGATTTTCTGGCTAGCCACGGAAGATCACGATCTGGCCGAAGTGGATCACGCCTGGGTTTTCAACCAAGATGCAACTGCTGCGAAGATCAGTCTGGCGGGCAGTGTAGTGAACGGCGGCCCGGTGGGCGACGTTGTACTCAACCAAGTTCCTCTGGCCGAACTGCGCGAGGCTCTCGGCGATCTTCCTTTTGCGGACGACGTGTTGAAGGAAGTGGCGGCCGCCTATCAGCCCGGCGCCACCATGGGCTTTGCGTTCCGCAAGCTGCTGGAACAAACACTCAAAGGCTTGGGATTACTTTTCTTGGATCCGATGGCCGAGCCCATTCGTGAAGTGGCCGCGCCTTTCTTGAGTGAGGCGGCGAAGCGGGTTCCGGAGTTGCTGGCTGCGTTGCGCGTTAGGAACGCCGCGATTTCTGAGGCCGGCTATCACACGCAGGTACATATTGACGACGATTCATCGCTGTTCTTCCTGCTAAAGAATGGCCGCCGCTGGCCGGTTCGCTGGAAAGACGGGCGATTCAGCACTAAGGATGGATTATGCAAGCCGTGGGAAATGAGCTCCATGGCATGCCAGCTTTCGCCGAACGCCTTGCTGCGGCCCGTGATGCAGGATTACTTACTGCCCACAGCGAGCTATGTAGCCGGCCCGGCGGAGATCGCGTACTTGGCGCAGAGCGCGCCGCTTTATGAAGCGCTATTGGGTCGTATGCCAGTGATCTATCCGCGGAACGGCTTTACGCTACTGGATGCGCGCGCGAGTAAGCTGCTGACGCGGTATGGATTGCGCGTGCAGGATGTGCTCGATCATTACGAGAACGTGAAAGGCGTGCTGGCATCGCGCCTCGTACCGCCGGCACTCAGTGGACAAATGAAAGCGGCACAAACCTCGGCATCTCAGGCGTTGGCGCAGCTTCAAGGAACCTTGCTTCATTTCGACCCGACGCTCGAAGCAGCATCGCGAAAGAGCACGGCCAAGATTACTTACCAGTTCGCCAAACTGGAACGCAAGATCGCGCGTGAAACGATGCGCCGCGATGAGCACGCCACGAAAGACGCGCAGTATCTGGCCAACCTGATTTACCCGCAGCGTCACTTGCAGGAACGCTTCTACTCCATTCTGCCGTTTCTTGCCAAGCATGGGCTCGATCTGCCGCAGCAACTGCTCAGTCAAATGCAGTTGAGTTGCCCGGATCACATGGTGCGGACGTTTTAGATTGACGCTCTCTGAAAGAGACCAAAGTGGCGTGACGAACGAGGCTAGGTCGCTGACGCTCCCCGCTCGGTTTCGCGATTGGGTGGGTTTCGGATTTGTCGCGAATTCCCTGCAATATTAAGTTTTCAACCTCTTTGGCCCGCTGGGCCATCCCTACGGATGAAAATGGGTGGCCCAAGAGACACGACTGCCGTTCCCGAAAAAGACCTGCAATATTAGGTTTTCAAAGAACTGTGGGCCGACGCTTCGAACACCTGGCGGCGAGAAAGAATTGGCGCGTACCTCGAGAAGTATTTTCGAGCAAACAACCGTGGGCGGCGAGAAAGAATCGGCGCCCTATTGCGTCTCTAGGCGGCGGCCTCCTTGGTTTGCCGCATTTCTACCGCCTCAGTGAGGGCTTCTTTGAGGAATTTTTCCTGCTGAGCGGGGGTGAGGCGGCGCAGGTAGGCAGCGAAGCGGTCTTTTGAAAAATCAAACCCAACGCCGGGGATTTTTGAGAGTGGCTGTTTGCGATGCTGCGCGAGGAGAGCGGCTTTGGCAGCTTCGGCGAGAGTTTCTTCTTCTCGCGCTTTGCGCGCGCATTGTAGGCGTTGTAGTTCGGCGGTTTCGCGCTCGCGGCGGCGGACGAGGCGGTTTTCCTGGAGCTGAAGATTGCGAAGTTCCTTTTCGTGGAGGCGGCGCACGTGCATTTCGAGCGCCGTCTGGGCTTCGGGTTCGGCGTAGGAGGGATTGTCTGCCACGAACTCTAAGCTCCCGGTGGCGAGGATAGCGAGTTCGAGGCCAGGGATGTGGTTGAGACGCCAACGGGTATCGGCAATGGATTGGACGAGGGCGGATTCTTCCGGGCCGACGGGTTGGAACTGCGTTTCATACGACTCGATGTGGGCGTAGTAGCGGACGTGGTCGTCATTAGCGAAGAGGACGGTGTTGCCGGTGAGGCCACACTTGACAGCGTTGAGGCGGGATTTTGCCTTGCCCTCCGGGGTCACAGGTCCGCAGGATTTTTTGGCATTCTCGCGGTTGGCTGCGAGGCGGGCGGCGGAGATGGTATCTGGTGTTTCGGGCGCGGTGTTTTTGATTTCGGACATGATGACTCCTGTTTTTTGAAAGTGACAAAGAGGCCTGTGGGACAAGGGGGAAGGCTCCAGCACCTTGATCGCGCGCAAGTTCTGCTCTCGATCCTTATTTTGTCTGGGCGGGAAGTGAGGTGGAGATGGCTGAAGCTGGGGTGGTTTGTAGGTGATTGATAAAAAGGGGGTTGGGGGACCAAATAAATTTGGTTTGGCTGTGATCGAGTTTTCCACGGTTCCATGCTCAGGATTTTTTGCCTTAGGAGTTAGCGTAAACTGAGGGGCGACGCAACCGCTAAATTTACTCACGTCTCGACTTGCGCTGCTCCGGGCGGTTTTGCCGCTAGCGGTAGGGGCGTTCTTCCCCTTGTCCGCTGCTCTTTCACCAGAATCCGGCTCGTTCATTTTCCAAACCTACACACCGAAGGTCTACGGCGCAAATCCCCAAAACTGGGCCATTGTGCAAGATTCGCGCGGTGTCATGTACTTTGGCAATACACATGGAGTCCTGGAATTCGATGGCGTCTTCTGGCGTTTGATCCCGCTCAGTTCCCAATCGGCTGTGCGTTCTTTGGCTATGGATGCGCACGGCCGAATCTATGTGGGTGGCCGAGGTGAATTCGGCTATCTCGAACCGGATGCGCATGGTAGTACGCATTTCGTTTCCATCGAAGTTCCGAAAGCCGACGATAATTTTCTCGATGTCTGGAATGTTGTCCCCACTTCGGCGGGTGTTTACTTCGGCACAGACTACAAAATTTTCTTCCGATCAAACAGCGGGCAAATCAAAGTTTGGCGAGCCATGAAGCGTTTTGGGCGCATTTTTGCCGCTCACGGAGAGCTCTTTGCCGCCGTGGTTGACGACGGCTTGCGCCGTCTCGAAGGCGAAGACTTCGTTGCGGGTCCGCGGGGAGATTTCGCAGCCATCGGCGCACGGCTGGCCTTCGCTTCGGGTGAGCATCCGCTGCTGGCAGGGCGGCACGCGCTGTTCAACTTTACGTCAAGTGAGATTGTGCCCTTTGTCAATGGTGCGCGTGATTACAGTCACGAGAATGAGGCCTACTCCATACGGCAGTTGTCAAATGGGGACATCGCGGTAGGCACCAGGACTGGGGGACTCGTTCTGCTCAACCGGCAGGGCGACCTCGAGCGGATAATCCGCAAAGACTCTGGGCTTGTCAGCGATTGGGTCACAGCTATTTATGAAGACCCCCAGCACGCCATCTGGCTTGCAACCGACAACGGATTGGTGAGGTTTGCAACTGGGCTTTCGACCTTTGGCGAACCTCAGGGTATTCAGGGCCCTGTGATTTGCGAGGCGCGTTTTGCCGGCACTCTGTATGCCGGTACAACGAAGGGGCTCTTTCGCATGCGTGCGTCGTCCGGCGCAGAACCCACTTTTGAAGAAATCAAAGACCTCCACGATCAGGTTTTCGTGCTGGCTGCTCACGGCGGCGAGCTTTTTGCAGGAGGCGAACACGGACTCTATGTCGTTGCCGGCGGCAAAGCAAAAGCCATGCCTGACACAAACGGGGTGGTGTACGACCTTAGCTCCTCCCGCCGCGACCCCGGGATTTTGTATAGCGCTGGAGAGGGCGGCGTGCGCAGATGGCAACGCGTCGGACACGCGTGGAAATCCGCCGAGCCTGTCGGCGTAAAGGGGCAGGAATTCCGCTCTGTTGTGGAAGATTCCGATGGCACGGTTTGGTCCACTAACAGTCTTTCCATCTGGCATATCAATTTCTCCTCAGATCGGGTTCAAGAGTTCAAGTCTTCCGACAGCACACTCTCCCGCTTCAAGTCTGCTTATCTCTTTCGCGGCCATGTCGTCTTCGCTACGGATAAGGGCCTGCTGCAATTTTCTGAAAAAACAGGCCGATTTGAAAGCGATAACGAACTCGGTCCGCAATACGCCGACGGTAGCAGAGATGTTTTCCTCGTCGGTGAAGCCGCCGGAAATGTCTGGGTTACCGGAAATGGCTATCATCATCTTCTCGAGAATACGGTTCAGGGATTTCGCCCTTTTGCCGCGCCGCTCGTGCAAGCCAATGTGGATGAACTGTACACGATCTTTCTAGATCTCGACGGAACGTGCTGGGCGTCCGCAGAAAGCGGCATTCTTTATCGTCTCGAAAAGCTGGATCTCAAGGAACTGCGCCGTCCGGTACCGACTCTGTTGCGACGCGTTTCCGCCATTGGCCGAAAGGAGGCGTTCTACGAAGGCGATCTGCCCCTTCCCTCCGCACCCCTCCTGCAATCTCGCGACGACGCATTGCGCTTCGAATTTGCCGCGCCTTTTTACGATGCCCCCGCCGCGCTCGAGTACCAATTTCAATTGGATGGTAACGACAAGAAGTGGTCGGATTGGACAAAGGAAACCCATAAGGAATACACGAACCTGTCTGAAGGTGAGTATCGTTTTCACGTGCGCGTGCGTGATCCCCATGGAACGCTGGGTGGAGAAACCGTCTTCAGCTTTACCATCCCTCCGCCCTGGTATCGATCATGGATGGCGTATGCGCTTTACGCGGCGCTGCTGTACTGGGCATTCCGGTTCTGGCGGCTTCTGCGGGAGCGCGAGAGATCCCGGCTCCGCGAAATGGAATTACGTGCCGAAACAGCAGCGGCCCAAGCGCAGGTCCTGCAAGCGGAGAACGACCGCAAGAGGAACGTTGAGATACTCAGCGAGATCGGAAAGGAGATCACCGCCTCGCTGGATTTCGACACCATCATTCTTAGGCTGCACGAGCGGGTCAACCGGATAGTGGACGCCGGCATCTTCGGGGTAGGCCTCTATCACCCGGAGAAAAACCTCATCGAATACCGCCTTGTCACTGAGAACGGCAAACGCTGCGCGCCTTACACTCGCGACACCAGGGACAAGAATCAGTTCGCCGTCTGGTGTATCGACAACCGCAAACCGCTCCTGATCAATGATGCCGCCGTCGAGTACGGGAAGTATATTTCCGCCTATGAGCCCGAAAGGCTCTCTCTGGAAGACGGCACGCCCGCCCAGCCGCCCGCCTCGATGATCTATCTGCCACTGGTCGCGCAGGACCGGGTTCTGGGCGTGCTCAGGATTCAAAGCTTCAAGAAGAACACCTACCCAGAACAGCATTTTAGTCTGCTCGAAAGCCTGGCCGCCTACACCACAATCGCGCTCGTCAATGCGCGCCTTTTCGAAGAGGTCCGCCAAGCCCGCGCCGCGGCCGAGCAAGCGGACGAAGCCAAGAGCTCCTTCCTCTCGACAGTCAGCCATGAGCTGCGCACACCGTTGACTTCTGTGCTTGGGTTTGCCAAGATCATCCGACGCCGCCTAGACGAACGCCTTTTCCCCCTCATTCCCGAGAACGACAAGAAGATTCTGCAGACCAAGCGGCAGGTCATGGAGAATCTCGATGTGGTTGTGAGCGAAGGGGAGCGGCTGACCAAGCTCATTAACGATGTGCTCGATCTGGCCAAGATCCAAGCGGGCAAGATCAGTTGGAACATGGCAACGGTCTCCGTTTCCGCCGTTATCGACCGCGCAATCGCGGCCACCTCTTTGCTGTTCGAGGCCAAGAAACTGACCCTGTCACGAAACTTCGAGCCGGACCTACCCACCATCACCGGCGACAGCGACCGCCTCATTCAGGTGGTAATTAACCTGATCTCGAATGCCGTGAAGTTTACTGACACCGGTACGGTTACCTGCGCGGCCAGTCTGGGCGATGGCGAGTTGGTGCTGAGCGTAACCGACTGTGGCATCGGCATCAGGCCCGAGGATCAGCCGAAAGTCTTCGAGAAATTCAAGCAGGTGGGCGACACGCTGACCGACAAGCCCGAAGGCACGGGGCTAGGCCTCCCGATTTCCAAGGAGATTGTTGAGCACCATGGAGGCCGCATGTGGGTGGAGAGCGAAATCGGCAAGGGCAGCACATTCTTTTTCACTCTTCCGGTAGCGACGGCCTCAATGGCTACCGGAGCGCCTGTCCCGCGCGGCCTCGACGTTGAATCGCTGGCCCACCAGTTACGCGACAACGTGGACAGCCACCAGCCCCGGCCGCGGTCTGTCCTGGTGGTTGACGACGACCCCAATATCCGCTCCGCGCTGCAGCAGGAATTCACCGAATCCGGCTACGCCGTACGGCTTGCCGAGGATGGCCGCAAGGCGCTGGCTCTCATTGGCGAGGAGACTCCCGGCATTGTTATCCTCGACGTGATGATGCCCGAGATGAACGGCTTCGATGTGGCGGCTGTGCTGAAGAACAATCCCGCTACGACGGACATCCCAATCATTATTTTGTCGATTTTGGAGGATAAAGAGCGCGGCTTCCATGTCGGGGTAGACCGCTATCTGAATAAGCCCATCGATACGGTTTCGCTATTTCGCGAAGTGGGTATCCTGCTCGACCAGGGCAAATCTAAGAAAAAAGTCATGGTGGTGGACGAGGACGCATCCACCCTCCGCACCCTAGTCGAGGTTTTGCAGGCATGTGGCTATCATGTCGTCCAATCCAATGGCACCGAACTGGTGGCCGACGCGGTCTCCGGCAAACCGGACGTAATTATTTTGAGTTCTCTGATTTCCAATAAGCCCGGCGTCCAATCTCTCCGACTCGAGAAAGGTCTCGAGAACGTGCAATTTCTCATTTACCAGTAGAGAATAACCATGAAGATTCTGATTGTCGACGACGAGCCGCATTTGCGCACGCTGATCCAGCAGACACTGGAGGAACTTGAGGACGAGGGCGTCGAACTGCTCACCGCCGGCAACGGAGAAGAGGCGCTCGAAACTATCCGCGAGGAAACCCCCAACCTGGTCTTCCTGGACGTGATGATGCCCAAGAAGAATGGGTTCGACGTTTGCGAGGCAGCGAAGCACGAACTCGGTCTTACCAATGTCTATATCATCCTGCTCACCGCCAAAGGCCAGGAATTCGACCACCGGCGCGGCGAGGAAGTAGGCGCCGATCTCTACATAACCAAACCGTTTGATCCGGACGCGCTGCTAGCAAAGGCTCGCTCCGTTCTGGGAATTTGAACGCTATGGCGGCCCTCACCCTGGACGCGCTCATTAATCCGAAGGCGGGCGCTTCATCCATGATCGCGGCCTTAGCCGGCGCCATGGGCGGTACGCTGGGCATCGAAGACGCCTCCGGCAAACCGTTGCTTCTTATCGGTCCGCCGGCGGGGCCAGCCCGCGTGCGGATCGCCCTCGGAGACTGTACTTTGGGTTGGGCCATTGGGCCGCCCGCCAGTGCCGCCGCCATCGCGGCCCTTCTCACGCATCTGGCGGCCAAGGAATCCGAACGCCGGTCTCTGGCCGCCGAAGTCCTCCACCTCTATCGGGAAGTCCACCTGATTGAGCAGCTCTCGGTACAACTCGCCGCTGTTCTTGACGTATCCGCAGTCGGCAAGTCGGCGCTCGACCAGGCGCGGAAGCTCATTGCCGCCTCCCGCGGGGGCGTCCTGGTCATGGACGAGCAGTGCGGTCGCCTTCGCCCAGTCGCCTGCTTTGGCGGCGACCAGCCCCCGCTCACGGCGACCTGCCGGCTCACCGCGTCGATCATCGAACGCGGCATCGCCGAAATCGTAAACGACTGGGAGGCCGACCCTCGCGCTGAGGAATCTGAGGGAGTTATCGGATCGCTGATTTGTGCTCCCCTCCGCGCCAAGCAGCGCGCTGTCGGCATCATTGCCCTGGCGAACGACGCCGGGACTCCTTATTCGGCCGCCGATCTCAAGTTGCTCAACACGATTGCCATGCAAACCGCGGCCGCTATCGAAAATACTCTTCTTTGCGTGGAAATGGTGGACGCCGCTCGCAACCGCGAGCAACTCGCTGCGATTCAGCAGGATCTCGAAACGGCAAGCGCCATCCAGCACGCGCTCATCCCGCGAATCTTTCCTCCCTTCCCGGAACGGACCGACTTCGACATTCACGCCCAGATGACTGCGGCGCGTTCGGTGGGCGGCGACTTCTTCGACTTCTTTCTAATCGATGACGACCGGATCGGTGTAGTAATTGGCGACGTTTCCGGCAAGGGTGTTCCGGCGGCGCTTTACATGGCGGTGACGCTAACGCATGTCAGGACTATCGCCCAGCAAGGAACGATGCCGGAGGAGTGTCTCCTCGAAGTGAATCGCTTGCTGGTGCGGGAAGAAGTCTCTAGCATGTACGCCACTTGTTTCTACGCCATTCTCAACACCCGCAGCGGCGAGTTGTGTTATTGCAGCGCCGGCCACAATCCGCCCTATCTGCTGCGCACGTCCGGCACCGTCGAGGCGGTTGCCAAGGCCGGCGGTCTTCCTCTCGGAATGTTCGACGGGTTTGGCTACACAAGCGCGTCCGTCTACCTGGCGCCGGGCGATGCGCTCTTCCTTTACACCGATGGCGTGCCGGAAGGTGCCAACCCGGCGCTCGAAGACTTCACTGACGAGCGACTCGTCGCCAGCCTGAGAGACGGCATGTCACTCCCGTGCCGGGAGATCATCGATCTCGTAATGCGGGACTTGTTAGCCTTCACTGCCGCTGCCCCGCAATATGACGACATCACCATGCTCGCCGTCCGGATAGCACGGCAAACTGGACTTTGAGCTGGCCGACACAGGAACCGTCCCGTCACTTAACTCCTCTAGGCTTGAACCGGCGACGTCGCGTCCGGCGACTCTCGGCCGTAGCGCGATGAGGCGGCGAGCAACGCAAAAATGGGGACAGCCAGCACGCGAAGCTTGGGCATACAGCTTCGTATCGGACTGATTTCGGGCGCTGTGGCAGTCCCCATCTTTGCTTGGTCGAGGGTCGAGATCGGCTTGAGGTAACAGCACTAAAGTTTACCCCGACTAAACTAGCCTCTTTATTTCCTTAAACAGCGTCCTACTATCCGATCGGATAGCAAAGCAGCAAAGTACACCACTGAGCTCTTGCCAGACAGCTTGGCCCGGTAGTTGCTGTGCATTTCGCAGAACTGAGCGGGTTTGCCACGGCCTAACTTAATTTGGCGTACTTTTTCGGTTCGTTGCGCAAATGGGTGTAGAAGGTTCCTCGCATGGCTGAAACGGTAAAAATCGTGTTTGTTGGCCTGACGACGCACTCCACTATGAACGAACTTATACACTCCTTATTGTCAGGAGACGACTCGGATATGTCACTTTCGCCATCTGTTTGCGGACATGTTACCCAGCTTCTAACTCGCTGGAACGCCAAAGATCCCGAGGATCAGGCAAAGCTATTAGAGTTGCTGTACCCCGAACTCAAACGGATCGCCCAACATCGTATGAAAAACGAACGGGCCGATCATACGCTGCAAGCTACGGCCTTGGTCAACGAATTTGTCGTGCGGCTCTGTACGGATACCCAACAACCCTGGCAGAGCCGCTTGCATTTTCTCGCAGTCGCTTCGCGCGCCATGCGCCGCATACTGGTGGATCACGCCCGTGCCCACAACTCCGAAAAAAGAGGGGGCCTCGATCAAAAAGTGGCGCTGGAGGACAACCTCGCCGAGCCGCGCAAGTTTCACGAAGTGCTCGAAATTCATGAATTGCTGGAAAAACTTTCTATCGAAGATCCGCGCATGGCGAACGTGGTCGAATTGCGCTATTTCGGCGGCCTCTCGAATAATGAGGTCGCGGAAATTTTAGGAATTGGCGAACGAACGGTTAACCGCGAGTGGCAGGTGGCGAGGGCCTGGCTCTATGCTCGAATGCATAAAAGTGACGTCGATGCAAGCTGACGAATGGGAACGGATTAAGCGGATCTTTGATTCTGCCGTCAAGCTCAGTCCTTCTGATCGCGGCAGTTATCTCGCTGGTGCCTGCTCCAACAACCGGCCTCTTCTCGAAACGGTCCGCGAACTGCTCCAAGCGCACGATGAAGCCTCAAGCTTTCTGGCCGAAGAACCCGAACAACAAGAACTGCCACCTGTCTTCGAAGCCGGTCAACTGGTGGCCGAGCGCTTTCGCATTGTGCGGCTCATTTCTCGCGGCGGTATGGGAGAGGTTTACGAATCATACGACGAGGTCCTCGCGGTTCGTCTCGCTCTGAAAACCATGCGGCCCGAATACGCCGGCAATATCGACGCGCTCGAACGCTTTCGACGGGAAATCCGCGTCACCCGCGAAATCGGCCATCCCAACTTGTGCCGCGTACACGATCTGGTGGAGCACCACTTGCCGGCGGAAAGCCCGGATTCCCCCGCAAGAATAATAACTTGCCTGACTATGCAGCTGATGTCAGGCGAAAATCTGCAACAATACCTTGCTAAGTCCGGCCGCCTATCGCCCGAAACCGCTTTCCCCTTGATCAAACAGATTGCAGGCGCCATCGGAGTCCTACACGAAAACAGCGTCGTTCATCGTGACCTGAAGCCATCGAACGTCATGATCACGCCAAGCGCTAGCGGCGAACTCCGCGCCATTGTGATGGATTTCGGTCTGGCCAAACCGTTCAATAGCGAGGGCGAGATATTCAAGTCCCGTAGTACCTTTAACGCCGGCGCGCCTTTCTTTTTGGCCCCTGAGTTAGTCCGAGGTGAACGTCCCAGCATCGCTTCCGATATCTACGCCTTCGGCTTGATCATCGACGAGATGGTGACCGGCGGCGGCGCCTTCTCGGGCGATACCGTCGAGTCTATTCTCTATCAGAAACTATGGGGCGATCCGCAAGATCCGCTCACCCGCGCGCCCAGTCTGCCGTCCGCGTGGTGCCGCGCTATTCGCCTCTGCTTGCAGCGCAATCCGGCCAAGCGCCCGTCTTCTGCCGCCGAAGTGATACGTGAGTTGACCGAAGCTCCGTCGGAGACGCAGACCGAGACGCAGCGCGTTCCGCCGTTCTATCTGGCTCTTAGAAAGCTAGGCGGCTTCGTTCCTACGGTTCACAGACTCCGTCCTTCTCGTCTCCGCATTCTCCTTGTGGCCTGTGCAGTTCTCATCCTTGGCGTCTGCACGTACCTTGGCGTTCTGGGCCGTCTTCCATTGAATACTTCGGTGGTAGTTTTCCCGTTCGAAAACCTCACTGGCAACCCGGAAAACGACTATCTGTCAAAGTTTCTCACGAACGAAGTTGAGCGCCGACTGCTGCAGATTGAAGGCGTCACGGTATATCCGTTTCGCGACGTCCGCCCCAAGGATGCCCAGATAAAGCTCAACGCCAGGTTCAGCATGGATGGGAAATTGTGGACCAACAAAGGCGGTATGGGCCTCGAAGTGCAACTGATTGACATTCCCACTCATCGACTCATCTGCTGCGGCAACGTTTTTGAGAGCAATACGGGCGATCCGCTTGAAATGCAAAGCACCATTGCATCCTCTGCCGCTGACGCCATGCGCGACGCCATTCTTCTGCCCCCAAAAGAGGCTGACGGCGGTTTGCCTGAAGCGTTTTCTAACCTCCTACATCTGGTTCCCCTGCCAGGAAAGCAGACAGAGCCCACGACCAGTTCCGCCGCTATGCACTTCTTTGTGCGCGGTGACGAATTTTGGCAACAAAGGACCCCCGAATCCGAGCTCCAAGCAAGGGATCTTTTTGAGAAAGCGATTGCCGAAGACAAGAACTATGCTCTCGCTTATGCAGAGCTCGCCGGCGTGGAGTCTTCGCTCGCCCAATACAACCTCCTTACCAGAGAGCAGTTGTTCCGGTCGGCCCACGAGCATGCATTGCAAGCTGTCGCCAAAGGACCCAACTATCCGGAGTCTTATCTGGCGCTGGCAACGACAGATCAGAATTCCTGGAATTGGCAAGCGGCCGAGCAAGATTACAAACACGCCTTATTGCTCAATTCAAAACTAGCTCTTGCGCATCGCTGGTATGGCGGGTTTCTCATCCAATTTGGGAAATTCGACCAGGGCCTCGCTGAGACATATAAGTCTATTGACCTCGAGCCGTACGATACGGAAGGGCGGCTCAATTTGGGAACTTACCTATGCTTTGCGGGCAAGCCAGCCGATGCGATTACTTTCGTTAAGGGATATTTGGCAGAGAAGGATTACCCGGTGGGCCACACGATCCTGGCCTATGCCTACGCACAACTCGCAATGAATGAACCGGCAATTGAGAAAACGGCAATGCTCGATGATGCGAAGAACGAAGCGGACATCCTGGCGCAAAGAGATCAAAACTCCTCAGGCCCCGACTATACACACGAATCGGTTCCTCTTTATGCACTCGTGTACGCCCTGGGCGGCGAGAAACAAAAGGCCAGAAAATACATAGAAATCTTGCGCCGCGGCGAAAGAGCCGGCGTGGTAGACCCCGTGGATTTGGCGCATCCTTACATCGCCTTGGGCGAATGGAAATCCGGATTCGAAATCCTAAACCGCGCAGCGGCGGCGAAGGATGGTGGATTGCTTTACCTAAAAGTGGATCCATTTCTTCAACCGCTGAGACGTACCGCTGAATATCAAAAGCTGATCCGCAAAATCGGACTTTGACAAATGCATTCCCACTCTAACCTCGTTTGAAAAGGAGAAACAAAATGGCACAACCCGAACTAGCGAAAGACAGGCCGCTGAAGTTAAGCGAAGACCAAGTGGACGATCTAGCTGACAGAGTAAATGGCTGGCTCGCCGCTATTGACCACGCCGATGCAAAAGGCAACGTGAACTTGCATCCCGAAAGTGTGGAGGCGCTGAAAACAAGACTGCAACCCATTCTTAAAAAGATTCAATATTTTCGTCGTGAGGATTTCAGCTGGCCTCATTATTAAAGGTAGGTATGAGGCTCGCTGTCTCGGAGACACAACAACAGAAGACAATTAAAGCCCTGGCTTCAGCAGGAGCAGATTTCGCTCTCCATGAGGTCAGCCGGATAAGAGGCAGGGGGATTCCCTCGCCTGAATTGGAATTCGAAATCGGTCAACTATTCGAACGGCTCGAACTAACGTACGAAGCGATTGAGGCATATTGGCGAAGCGTCGACCTAGGACGACGAACAGCCGATAGCTATTTACGCCTCGCACGGCTGTACGAGCCGCTTGGGTATTGTGGCCGCGCACTTTGGTACAGTGCCAAGGCGGCGCGCCTCACTAAATCCGACTCGTCAACGCTAGAGTTATTGGCGCGAACCCAATGCCGAATCGGCAAGGTAGCGTCCGGTCTCCGCACCTATCGCAGAGCCATGAAGCTTTGTCCCGCCGATGCGGCTCTCCACTCCAAATACCTGTTCGCCCTATTGCATGATGCTGGGCAGTCTTCTGCACGGTTGAAACAAGCAAACGAACGATGGTGCCGTCTGCATTGCCCAGCTCCGCCCCGCAAGCTAGCGTTTTCTAACGAGCCGAATCCGCGCCGCAAGCTTCGGCTTGGCTATCTCTGCGCCGAGTTTCGCCGCTCACCCGCCTATCACGTTGTCCTTCCTTTGATCGAAGGGCACGACCGCAATAGTTTCGAAATCTACTGCTATCACTTGTCGGAAATCAACGACGAGATCACATCTGAGTACAAGAAGGCTGCCGATCACTGGCGCGATGTTGCCGCATATGCCCCCGACAAGATCAAAGAACAGATTCTGCGTGACCGCATTGATGTGTTGGTTGAACGGTCGGGCCACATTTCTTGCCCATTGGGTATCCAAGTCTGTCAACGTCGCGCTGCGCCCGTTCAGGTGGCGCACCTCAATTACCCATGCACAACGGGATGCAGCGAAATCGATTACCTGGTTTCCGACCGTTGGACCACGCCAGATCAGGAAGCGTTCTCCCGCCAGTATTCGGAGCGCGCTCTTTATCAAGTTCCCTCCGGCTGCCTCGTTTACCGGCCCCAGAATGACGCGCCCGAAACCACATCTCTCCCCGCCCGCCGCCATGGTCACGTTACGTTCGGATTGTTCCAGCGTCCTGCCAAGTGGAACGATGGCGTGTGGGACGCGATTGCGGTGGTACTCGAAAAGATCCCCACGGCCCGGCTGTTCGTGCAACACGCAGACCGCGAACTGGGGGAGCCGGGAAGCGCCTCGTCCAGAGAAGTCCTGCGCGCTTTGGGCGGGCGCGGAGTTGCGGCAAGCCGGATCGAATTTGAGGGCGTAAAAAACAAGGCCGATTATCCCGGCATCGTTGCAAAGGTCGACATCGCTCTCGACACGTTTCCCTACAGCGGCGAGATCACCACCTGCACCTGCCTATGGATGGGCGTTCCCGTCGTGACCCTCGCGGGCGATCGATACTCGAGCCGTGTCAGCGGCTCCATTCTGTCTCGCATCGGGCTCGAAGATTGGGTCACGACCTCTACCGAAGACTACATAGCGGTCGCTGTCGCCAAAGCAGGCAATCTTCCATCGCTCGCGAAGCTGCGCTCCGGCCTCCGCAGCCGCATGGCTGACTCGTCAGTCTGCCGCCCGGAAATCGTCGTCAGGGAACTGGAAGAAGGGTACCGCTGGATGTGGGGGCAATACGGTTTCGGGAGACAGCCCTGCCTAACGGCACGGCTGGGAGACAGGAGCTGAGAAGAACGGTGCACGGGCTGTGACTTTCGTTGATGGCGGCGATGAGGCGGTGAGCAACGCAAAAAAGAACGCCATACTAGGTCGCTGACGCTCCCTGCGCGGTTTCGGTAGTTTGGTTTCGGTAGTTGGGTTCGTTGGTGGGAATGCGGGACGGGGAGCGGTCAAAAGCACGCGAAAGAGGGGTTAGCGCTGCAGCACGTTTTAAACTGGTGATTGCCGTCCCGCCGCTCCTTTATCCGCTCGTTGTGCGCCACCCTGCCTGTTTTTTCGTTGGAACAGCTGCTTGCGGCCACGCCCCTAGGCGTGCAGTTCGTCAACGTCGCTCAGAAAGCCAGACTCAACGCTAAGACCATTTTCGGGGCGGAACAAAGCAATAAATATCTGCTCGAGACCACGGGCTGCGGCGTGGCATTTGTGGATTACGACGACGATGGCTGGCTCGATATCTTTTTCGTCAACGGCACGCGGTTCGAGACAACCTTCCCGCAAGGTTCAGAGCCCATCAGCCGCTTGTACAAGAATAATCGCGACGGCACGTTCACCGATGTGACCTTGAAGGCCGGGCTGGCCCGTACGGGTTGGGGCCAAGCTGTATGCGCGGGCGACTACGATGACGACGGCCATGTGGATTTATTTGTCAGTTACTGGGGCGATTGCGCGCTCTATCATAACAACGGCGACGGCACGTTTACCGATGTCGCCGAAAAGGCTGGCGTGACGACACGCACGACGACGGGTCTGAAACGTTGGAACACCGGGTGCGCTTTTCTCGACTACGACCGCGACGGTTATCTTGATCTCTACGTGGCAAATTACATCGATTTCGATCCGAAAACCGCACCGAAGCCCGAGAGCGGTCCGTGCCTCTATGAAGGAACACTCGTCGCGTGCGGCCCTCCTGGACTGCAAGGCGGGAAGGATATCCTCTTTCATAATAATGGCGATGGCAGCTTCACGGACGTTTCCGAAAAAGCCGGTATTTTGAAGAAGCAGGGAACATACGGCTTAGGCGTATTGATTGGCGATTTCGACAACGACGGCTGGCCGGATATTTACGTGGCTGACGATTCTGCGCCATCGGCACTGTTCAGGAACAATCACGACGGGACGTTCACTGATATTGCGCTTGAGGCCGGCGTGGCTTTCGGCGCAGATGGAAAGACGCAAGCAGGCATGGGTGTCACCGCGGCGGATGTTTTTGGCAATGGCAGGCAGGAAATTTTCAAAACGAATTTTGCGGGGGACACGTCGACGCTCTATCGCAACTTAGGCAACAACAATTTCGAGGACATGACTTTTCAATCGGGTATGGGCCGCAACACGCGATTCCTCGGTTGGGGCGCGAGTTTCTTGGATTTCGATAACGACGGCTGGCCCGATGTGCTGACCTGCAATGGGCATGTTTACCCGGAAATGCGCGAGAAGGCGAGCGAATCGGGCTACCGCGAGCGCAAGGTGCTGTATCACAATCTGGGCAATGGCAAGTTCCAGGACGTTTCACTCGAAGCGGGCCCAGGCATTCTGGAAACGGTTGCGGGGCGCGGCTGTGCGGTTGGCGATTTTGATAACGACGGCAATTTGGATGTTGTGGTGAACTGCGTCAACGATGTTCCGCAATTGTTGCACTGCGAATCGACGCTTAAGAACAACTGGCTGAAGGTGAAGACGGTGGGTACAAAATCGAACCGCTCCGGCATTGGCGCGCGAGTGTTTTGTAAGCCGGCAGGAGAGCACCAGCAGATGGATGAGGTACGCAGCGGAGGGAGTTATTTTTCTCAGAGCGATCTGCGGGTGCACTTCGGGTTGAATAAGGCGACAAAGGCGGATGTTGAGGTTCACTGGCCGAGCGGGGTGGTGGATAAGATTGCAGGCGTGAGGGCGAATCAAGTGTTGACGGTGGTGGAGGGTAAGCCTACGGGCCAATAGCGGCTAGATTTTCCGCTGTGTCAACATATAGGCATGGCGGCCAAAACGCATGGCGAGCGTATCGACCGTTTGGAGCAGGTGATCCATATTCTGGCTGAGGATCAGGTCTCTCTGCAAAAGATAGTTGCTGATCTGGCTACGGAGACGAGGCGCGGGTTTGATGAGGTCAAAAAGCAATTTAGAGAGACCGACAGGCGCATGGATGCGCGCATGAAGCGCGCCGACGAGCGAATCGACAAACTTGTGTCT
Organism: Bryobacterales bacterium; assembly: GCA_003167495.1. Classification (GTDB taxonomy): domain Bacteria; phylum Acidobacteriota; class Terriglobia; order Bryobacterales; family Bryobacteraceae; genus Bog-105. The sequence goes on from PMSX01000187.1 coordinate 61,333, forward strand.
GCTATTGGCGAGTTTATCCGCAAGTCCTCTTGATCTCTATAATGACAATTGATTGAGGGCTTTTTTCCTAACATCCGCATTCTGTCTCGCTGATTGCCTCTTCGCCCAAACTCCAGCTGAGCTAGCCAATCAAGCCGAAGCGCTCTTGCGATCAGGCGATGCGCAAAAAGCTGTTGCCGTGCTGAACCAGGCCCTCAAAGCGCCAGGGGCTTCTGCTGAATCGGAAGACCACTTGGGGTTCTTGTTGGCGGTCTTTGGGCAAAATCCAGAAGCTCTGAAACATTTTCAAAAGGCTATTTCCCTCAATTCCGACTTTGCGCCAGCGCATTATCATCTCGGCGCTGCGTTGTGGCTCGCGAAAGACCGTGAGCATGGCCTACCTGAGTTGCAAGCAGCGGTAAAACTGTCACCTGGCACCTTCGACTACCGTTACCATTTGGGCTCGGCTTACCTGGATGTAAATGATATCGAGCACGCGGTTTCCGAGTTCAAGCAAGCAGTCGCGATTGACCCTGCAAAACCGGCAGCGTGGACGCAACTCGGCGCAGCTCTGCGCAAACAGGGCGATGTAGGTGCTCTCGAGGCATACGCCCATGCCGTGCAACTTGCTCCGCAAGACGACGCCATCCGCAACGCTTACGCCGCATTACTTGTCGAAACGCGCCAGCCCGACCGGGCCATCGAGGAATCGCAAAAAGTTCTTGCGCGCGTTGGTTCAACGAACACCGATCGCGGCGCTGCTCAATTGAACATTGGTTACGCCTACTTGGCAACAGGCGAATTCGATAAATCGGAGAAGGCGTATCGCGCTGCGGTCGAGCTCGAGCCCAAATCCGCCGCGGCCCACTATGATTTGGCTCTCGCTCTCAAAATGAAGGACCAGATCGAAGCCTCGCAAATAGAGTTCCAACGGGCCATCGACCTAGACCCGAATCTGGCGGAAGCGCACTATTCACTTGGAATCGCGAACTGGCAATTAGGCGATTTTCCCGCCGCCGTGGCGCAGATGAAAGCAGCTATCGCCGTCCGCCCAGGCTACGCTGAAGCTCATTACATGCTGGGCATCACGCTGAAGCAAAGCGGCGAACTTGACGCCGCGATCCCCGAGCTTAAGGAAGCGATCCGCCTGGACCCGACCACGCCCGGGCCGTTTAACACATTGGGGCAGATTCTACGTATCAAGGGCGACAAGGCAGGCAGCGAAGAGGCGTTCGCTACCGGCGCACGGTTGAAGCGCGAAAAGGACGCCGAACTGACCAACAATCTGGAACAGGGCATGCGCGGCGGCGTGTTTCCGAAGCCGCTGCAATAGCTGCTCTAGGTAGAATCGTGAGGGTGAAGGCAAGACCGATCTACCTGCTACTCGCATTCGCTGTGCTCGGCAATGCCGGCGAAAGCGGCTATCTGGGCAGCGATGTATGCGCCGGGTGCCACAAGGAAATCGCCAAGACGCAATTCCAAACAAACATGGCGCGGACTTGGCAGGATGTTGCTACCCAACAGCTGCCGGCGAAGTATTTTGAGACGCATGCAGAAGGACCGGAGCCTGTAATCAAATACGCGGTCGAGAAAGCCGGCGAGAGGCCGCAATATCGAGTGCAAATGCCTGGGCAGCCAGCGCTGGAATTTCCGGTGGAGAGCATGATTGGCGGCAAACGCCACGCGCTCACTTTTCTGTTCCGCATTTCCGAGTTGGAAGGCTCGCCGCTGCCGCGTGCGCCGCTGGTGGAAGGGCGCTATATCCATTCGGTGTTGGAGAACGGGCTTGCGCTCGAGCTTGGTTTTCCGGAAGATAAACCTGCGAGTTATGAGACCGCTTTGGGCCGGGTCTTAACTCCGAGTTTGGAAAGGCGGTGCTTCAGTTGCCACGTCGCGCCGCGAACGTGGGGAACGCGCGTCGAAAACGGTGTCGCTTGCGAGAACTGCCACGGCCCGGGTCAAGCGCATTTAGCCGCGCTCGCCACCCACTCGCCAGACCTGGGCATAGTGAACCCGGGCAAGCTGCCCGTGGCCGAGCGCCTGCGGCCGTGCTCGCAATGTCATGCGGGCTCAGGTTTCGTGGAAGACCCCATGGGCGACAATTTGCTGATTTCGGATCAAGTAACGGCATTGAAAAACAGCGAATGTTGGCGTCAAAGCACGGGTGAGATCACGTGCACAAACTGCCACAACCCGCATCAGGATGCGCCCCATTCCGTGCTGGTGGTGAGGAGCGAAAAAACGTGTCTGGGATGCCATGGGGTGACCGTAACGAAGCATGCGGGTTTGTGCCCCGTGAACCGGATCAGCGGCTGCGTGGGATGTCATATGCCCAACTCGATCCACGGCGCGTTTCATTTGGCCGATCACTGGATTCGCGTCCACCCGGAACAAAAGACCAAAGTTACGGCACATAACGCGGCATGGCGCAGCACGATCACTCCCAAGCATCTGTATCTCCGCATGATTGTTTTGGACGACGGGGCAAAAGCGTCGGCCATGCGGCAACAGCTTCTAGCGGGAGGATCATTCTTCGAGTTAGCACGGGCGAATTCGCTCGAGCGCAGCACGGGAATGAATGGCGGCTATATGGGAGATCTCCCGGCAAGCCAGTTTGATCCAGCGTGGTCGGCGGCAGTGCTCAAGCTGCAGCCTGGAGAGATGGCTGATGTTGTCCAAGCAAACGGAAAGTACGTCATTCTTCAGCGCATGCCGCGCAATTTCCGCGAAGACGCAGAGGCGAAGGTTAACGAGGCTGTAAAACTGCGTAAAGAAGGTAAACAGCAGGAATCGGTGGCTGAATTATTCGAGGCCCTGAGAATTTATCCCCACTTCTTGCGCGCGCTGACGTATTTGGGCATCAACTATTCGCAGACGGGGAATCCGCAGATTGGGGCGGGCATCTTAGGAATAGCGGTGCGTCTCTACCCGAGAGACCAGGGCGCGCATTTCAATCTAGGTGTTGCGTACGGCGCGATGGGGAGTGAGGATGAGATCGTAGAATACAAGCGGACTCTGGAGATCGATGAAGACTATGTGCCTGCCTACTTGAACTGGGGCGGCGCGCTGTATGCCAAAGGGCAATATGAAGAAGCAATTCAGTTGTACAGAAAAGCCATCCTTATTAACCCGCTCAGCGCGCCGCTTCATTACAGCCTGAGTGTGGCGCTGGATCGAGTCAACAGGAAAGAGGAAGCGGAAGAGGAGAGGGTGCTTGCTGCCAAGATCGACGTGAAATGACGCGCTCTTTATTGCACGGAGAAAGTAGAAACTCCCGGGCGCCGATTTTCAATCGGCGCGCGGGATGCCATCCCGCCCCACAAAACGCCAAAGTTAAGAGCCGGACAGATTGCTCTGCCCGGCTCTTTTAGTTTCTTTTGGATCGACTGCCGAACCTAGAACCGGAGGGTCCCAGAGAACTGCATGAGGCGCATGTAACCGCCGGTACCAGCGGCGAGGCCGGTAATTTGACCAACGCTCGCTTGATCGATGTTGGTATTCGGCAAGCCAAGGTTTGTGTGGTTGAAGACGTTAGTGGAATCAAAGCGAAGTCTAAAACCGAGCTTCTCGGTGATCGCAAACGTCTTGGCTAAGCTGACATCCTGCTGGATGAAGTGCGGTCCAAACAGGGTGTTGATGGGATAGTTGCCGAATTGGTTGGCCGGCGCATCTACGATCGATGAAGCCGAGAACCATTCAGCACGGGTATCCTCATAAGTGATTTGGGTCCCGACTTCGGGTCGATTATTCGGACCTGTACCGGGCTGGCCAGCGTAGCTGTTGGCTAATGTGGGTGAGAATGGGAAGCCACTATAGTAAGTGGTAATTCCGCTTAAGTTCCAGCCACCGATCGCCGCATTCGCGAATTTATTCATGTTGCTAAGGTATTTGAGCCCCCTGCCGACAGGAATATCGTAGTTATTAGCGAAGGTCCATTGCTGGCGCGGAAGCGTATTGCTATAGCCGTAACCAGCGGCACGATCATATACGAAGTAGTAATTGCTATTGTAGGGATCCCAACCAGGGCCCCATTGACGCTGATAGGTGTAGTTGCCCTGCAGTGTCCAGCCAGCCAAGGCGTTGATTTTGAAACTGGCCTGGAACGAGTTGTAATCCTCGTTGACGCAGTCGCAATAATAGGAGAGGCTGGTGTTCCCAATGGTGCCACCACCGTATGCAGGTAGGTTGCCATACGGATAGATGGGAGACCCTCCAGGGTTAAACTCACCGATGTTGACATTGAAAGAGTTGCCAGTGCCGAGAAAACCGTGGCGATTCGCATTTCCTACATAGGATGCTGTCACAGCAATCTTGTTGGTGACTTGGCGCTGAATGGAAGCGTTGTATTGATAGGTAACCGGCAATGTAACCGTGGCCGGACGGAATTTGGGAGAAACGCCGTAAGGCAAATAGAAAGTTCCATTTGAATTGACGGCGATGGTCTGTGGTGCTGCTGGACCTTGGGCCAGATTGAAGACATCCTGGAAGTTGCCGTTCGTGGGATTCAAGGATTGGTATTGGAGGACGGGCGGATTTTGCGTGACGTTGTGGCCGAAGTTCGAACCAAAGACACCCAAATCGTAGCTCCAGCCGTAACCGGCGCGGATTACGGTCTTCGGGTTGAGCTGATAAGCAATACCAATACGGGGCGCGAAATCATGATAGTTGGGTGTTTGGATACCGTGCGAGGAAACTTGGTTATAACCGAACACGTACATAAGACCGTTCGACAGATCATAGGTGGCACCGTTGCCCGTTCCATTTACATTTTCTGGCGGGATGAATTCATAGCGTAGACCGAGATTAAGGGTTAATTTCGAAGTCGGACGCCATGAATCCTGGCCATAAAAGAAGTAGCGCGGCTGATCCTCCGTCGCATTGGTGCTTGAGCTGACGTAACGACCGAAGCTACCGACGTCGCCTAAGAGGAACGCAGCCATACCAGCACCAGGAGTAGCGCTAGCTCCTACTGCAGAGACATTGCCGACTTCCTGTCCATTGAAAGTTAATTCACCCGCGCGATGGGTGTCGCTAGGTACGCGCAGGTTTTGAGCGTAACGAATATCCGCACCAAGCTTGAGGGTATGGTTGCCGAGAATTTTGGTTGCGTTATCGACAAACTGGTATTGGCTTTCCGTTTCCGTCAGCGGACAGTTGCACTGGTTGACGCCAAGCGCGTAGCCGAGCAGATTTTGGTCGCCCGTCGGATTATTGATGTAGAAGGCTGGCAAACCCGAAGTGTATGTGGTGTTGGTGTTCAACCCAGGGATGCCAGCGGCCAAGGCGGGCTCTGTGCCGTAGCCGTTGGGGACGTCAAATATATGGTACTTTTCCCAGCCAAAACGGAACTCATTTACCAGGGTAGGGCTCAGAGTGTCGGTCCAGCCGATAGCGATACTCTGGTTCAGAGCTTGAGAACTGCCGGCGTAGTGGCCAAAGTCGAGTCCGCCTGCCACTAAACCGAATGCACCGGGTGCAGATTCCGTATAGGCCGCGTAGCTGTAACGGCCGAAAAGGGTGTTCTGCTGATTTATGTAGTAGTCTTCACGGGTATTCCACAAGTTGCCCGTAATGGCGGTGTTGCCGTTCTCAGCGAAGTTGTTGCTGAAGTCAGCACCAGCAATCTGCGGTGTGAAGTTTGGCAGCGGAAAGTAGTTGAGGATGTTAATAGCCTGCGGGCTGAGTTGGCTGGTGGGAATGATGTTGCCCTGATACGGCGTACGGCCAACACCGGTGGTCGGATTTCCAGTCGTCGGGTCGTAGATTTGATACTGCGAATTGTAGGCAAGATAATCCGAAAAATTACCCGTTCGATTCTGTGCAGTGGGAACGCTGGTGACAATGGAGCCGCCTTCCGATTCACGGTTCAATTGAGCGTCGCCAAAGAAAAATAACTTGTCCTTGATGATGGCGCCCCCAATGGAGCCGCCAAATTGGTTATAGCGAAACGGCGCCGCAGGCAGATTGTTGAATGGATTGGCGGCAAACGTGACAAAGCCCGGAGTGTTTAACTGCAAATATTCAAACGCATCTGCGTGGAACGAGTTGGTACCGGATTTGGTCGAGTAACTGGCCATATTGACGGCGTAACTGAATTCGGCATCGAAATTCTGGTTCGCTTGCCTGATTTCCGAGAGTGAATCGAAAGTTGGGTTAATGACGATGATGCCCAGAATCGGATCCTGGTTGGTGGTGCCGTCGAGCTCGTAACCCATCGAGCTAAAGATCTGACCGTCGGCGATCATCTGAACCGAACCTTGCGGATTTTCGTCCGACGCGTGCTGCCAGCCGAGTCGCGCCGTGCCCGGTTGTAGCAATTCCATGGATTGCGCATTTCGACCGATGTTTGGCAGTTCGTTGATTTGTTGGGAGCTGAAGGTTTGCGCTACGTCGGCGCGGTCTGTTTCCAGCAGCGGAGCGGCGGCTGTAACTTCTACTGTTTGCTGCGTTTCGCCAACTTTCAAGCTAGCGTCGAAGCGGGCTGCTTCGTCAACTCGAACGTCGATCGGGCTCGAGATGATTTTTTGGAAGCCAGGAGCTTCAATAGCGACCGTGTAGGTATCGGGAATCAACTGCCCTTTGGCGTAGTTTCCTGTCGACTCCGACATGACCACGAACTGCGTGCCCTTGTTGGTATCTGTGATTGTGACTTTGGCATTCGCCACGGCTCCGCCTGTCGCGTCCGTGATCGTGCCATAAATATTACCGAAAACTTGTTGTGCGCTGGCGCTGTTCCAACCTGCAAAAAATAGGACGAGCGTCAACAAAAGGGGGAAAACCAGTCCCCCGCGAGACTTAAGCATACCTTCTCCTTGGAAGCAATTTCTTTGAGACAATCAAAGCTGTCCAGCCCCTGAGCTGGACTATTAACTACACACCAGTGTAACCCTTTTCCTCTATCATGGATACCAGAAAATAGCTATAAACTCATTAGAAACAAGAAAATCATAACTCCGCTATAGATACTAGTCAAGATCGTGAACACACCTAAACGATGCATGGCGGTGTCTATGCAGCTTTTCCGATTTCCGATGATATGCTATTGTTTTCTTAGGTTTGCGCGGCCCGATGCGTTTCAGGACCGTTGCACTCGGTCAGGCAGCTAGGTTATGCCGGCGGGTCGCGGTGAGGGCCGGGAGGGTAAAAGGGGTCAGACATTTTTTGACAGACACCTTTTTAAGGGGGATCTTACGAACGGCCACGCAGGCGGTCGATTTCGCGGCGGTCGCGCTTGGAGGGCTTGCCTTCGCGCAACGCTTCGAAGTGCGGCATTGTCTTGCGTTCTTCAATGAGCTTGAGGCGCGCGGCGCGGCTCGCTTCGGTCTCGCGGTAGAGTGCTTGGGCTACAATGGCTGGGCCGCGCGTCTCGCTGACACCCAAAACTTCGATTTGAAAAGTGCCGCCGTCGTTTTTCACTTGCAATAAATCGCCGACGCGGACCTCGCGTGCAGATTTGGCCGTTTGCCCGTTGCATTCGACGCGGCCCAATTCACAGGCGTGTCCGGCGAGTGAGCGAGTCTTGAAGAAGCGGGCGGCCCATAGCCACTTGTCCATCCGTACGTGGTCCACGTCTTATTCTCGCTACCCTATTAGGGACAATGATCGAATCTGTAGCGGACAGCCGGGCCGCTTTCCGTTATGCTGATTTTCGCCGCTATCTGCTCGCCCGTTTGCTCGCTACTCTTTCCTCTGAGATGCAGTCGGTGGCCGTAGGTTGGCAAATTTATGCCATCACGCATCGTCCGCTCGATCTTGGTTTGGCCGGTTTGGCGCAGTTTCTGCCGGCGGTTTGTTTGTTTCTGGTGACGGGCCATGTATCGGACCGAGTTCCCCGCAAACGAATTCTGCTGACTTCTGTGCTGGCATTCGCCGCTTGCTCAGCCTTGCTTCTGGTTTTTGCTTTGCGGCACATCTCGACGGTTTATCCCATCTACGCGGTGTTGCTGATGAACGGAACCGTGCGCGCCTTCAACGCGCCGGCCGCGCAGTCTTTCCTGCCGCTTATTCTGCCGCGCAGCGTCTTCCCTAATGGTGTGACTTGGAATTCATCGGCATTTCAGGTGGCCACCATTGCGGGTCCGATGATCGGCGGTATCCTCTACGGAGTGACCGGCAGCCCGCATCTGGTCTACGGCACGGCCATGATCGCCTACTTGGCCGGGGCAGGAGCGCTGAGCTTTGTGCGTCCCGCTTCCACCGAGCCGGCGCAGATGACGGACATGGCCGAAAATGTTTTGGCAGGTTTGCGCTACATCTGGCGCAACAAACTTGTGCTGGGCGCCATATCGCTCGATCTTTTTGCCGTGTTGTTGGGAGGAGCGGTGGCTTTGTTGCCGGTGTATGCGCGGGAGATTTTGAAGGTGGGCGCGGTGGGGCTCGGCTTCATGCGCAGCGCACCGGGTGTGGGAGCGTTGCTCATAAGCGTGGTGATTGCGCATTGGCCGTTGCACCGCAAAGCCGGCTTGGCCATGTTCTGGTGTGTGTTTGCTTTCGGATTGTTTACNNACGATGATTCAATTGAGCACACCCGATGCGATGCGCGGCCGTGTGAGCGCCGTGAACATGGTGTTCATTGGAGCCTCCAATGAAGTGGGTCAGTTTGAATCCGGTGTGACAGCGCAGTGGTTTGGAACGGTGCCGGCGGTCGTTTTGGGAGGTGTGGGTACTATGATGATTGTCTGCCTTTGGGCTTGGCTGTTCAAGAGCTTACGAACATTGGACCGGCTGGATGCGATCAAAACCGAGTCGGCTTGATAAGCTCAAGCAAGCATGCCAGACAGCTTCTTGAAGTACTGTCTTCCGGGCCGCCTGCGTTTTCTATTCATTCTTCATTTAGCGGCCGCTGTTGGGGGAGCGGTCGACTTATCTTCGATTCCCAAGCCCACGGGCTACGTAAGCGACTTGGCGCACGTACTCAGTGCATCGGACCAAGCGGACCTAGAGGTTTTTTGTGTAAAGATTCAAGAGCAATTGGACGCGCAATTCGCCATTGTGACGATCAATACGCTAGGTGATGAGCCCATTGAAAACTTTTCCTTGGACCTCGCGCGAAACTGGGGCGTGGGTCCGAAAGGAAAGAATGAGGGCCTGCTATTGTTGCTCGTGATTCAAGATCACAAGCAGCGGATTGAAGTAGGCAGAGGTCTTGAGCCATACATTACGGACGCTTTTGCGGGCAACACGATGCGCGCGATGCGACCCTTGCTAAGGAATAACGATTTCGGCGGCGCGCTCAAACAGGGTACTTTGGCGCTGGCGACAAGGCTGGCAGAGGGCAAGAACGTTACCTTTACCGAAGCGCTGCCTGCAGCACAAAGACCGCAACTGCAAAACGACAGTGGCGGCTTTCCTATTTGGCTGATTATTTTTTTTGTGGTCATCCTGCTTATTGTTTTGGTGAATAGGCGCGGTGGCGGCGGGCGCGGAAGCGGGACTGGCTTCTGGACGGGGATGATTCTCGGCAGCATATTGAATAGCGGACGAAGTGGCGGCGACCGCTGGGGTGGCGGTGGCTTTGGAGGGGGTTCCGGCGGCGGCGGCGGGCGAGCACGTGGATGTGGTGCTGAACCAGACCAGCTTTTATGGTGACTCGGGCGGGCAGGTGGGCGATCTGGGGTGGTTTACTTCTGCCGATGGGAATACTACCGTGGCTGAGATTCTGGGCTGCGTGCTGCCGGTGCAGGGGGTGCGGGCGCACAAAGCGCTGCTCAAAATGGCGCTGGCGGTGGGCGATCATGTTCGCACTGTGGTGGATGGCGAACGGCGCGACTCGATCAAACGCAACCATACGGGAACGCACCTGCTGCACGCGGCGC
>PMSX01000254.1:0-312 GCA_003167495.1 Bryobacterales bacterium
CCGCGCTATCGGTAACCTGCAACGTGAACGAATAAGTTCCGGTCGCTGTGGGCGTCCCCGTAATGGCGCCGCTCGTCCCGTTGACACTCAGCCAGCTCGGGTAACTGCCGCTCGCCGCAAACACGTTGGACCCTGTTCCGCCCGTCGCACTGCAACATCCCGTGTACGCAACGCCGACTTGCGCCGTCAACGGTGCCGTACAGGACAAAGTCAAAGTGGCTGGTGAAACCACCAAGTTCGTCACCGCTTGCGTCGCGACCACGCCCGCGCTATCGGTCACCTGCAATGTGAACGAATAAGTTCCGGCTGCTG
>PMSX01000254.1:384-29849 GCA_003167495.1 Bryobacterales bacterium
TACTTGCGCGGTCAACGGTGCCATACAGGTCAAGACCAGCGGCGGTGGTGCCGCCGGCGAGACAACAAAATTAGTCACTGAGAAGGTGCCCGTGAGCTGGGTCGGAGAAGAGCTGTCCGTCGCTGTAGCTGTAAACGAAAACGTTCCGGCCGCTGTAGGCATTCCCGTGATTGTGATCGAGGTCCCGGGGGATCCAGCCACAACGAACCAGCTTGGCGCGCTGGCACTGAAAGTAAACGTATACGGCCCAGTGCCACCGCTCGCGCTACAGCTCGCTCCACTGTAAGAAACTCCCACCTGCGCCGCCGGGAAAGTACAAGTGATCCCCACCGCCACATTCATGCTAAAGTTGGCGCTGCCTGTGAGTTGGGTCGGAGAAGTACTATCGGTCGCCGAAACTATAAACGAAAACGGTCCGGCTGTCGTGGGCATTCCGGTGATTGCGCCAGTCGACGAGCTCAAGGTCAAGCCGTCCGGTAGCCCCGCGCTCACCGAATAAGTATACGGCGAGATTCCACCCGCTGCTATGCAACTCGCTCCGGTGTAGGAAACTCCCACTTGAGCGGTCGCCGGCAAAGTGCACGTGATCCCCAGCTCCACATTCATGCTAAAGCTGGCGCTTCCNNGAAGAACTATCGGTCGCGAAAACCGTAAAGGAAAAAGCGGTTCCGGCCGTCGTGGGCGTTCCGGTGATCGGGGCCGAGGGTCCGGCGGTCTCGCTCAAACTCAACCCAGTGGGCAACGCACCTGCACTGATGGTAAATGTATACGGCGCAGTGCCGCCGGTGGCGCTACAACCCGCTCCAGCATACGGGACCTCCACCTGCGCCGCCGGCAGAGTGCACGACACCGTGACCTGGGCGTTCGCGCGAGCGACTGACAACGTGAGAAACAAAAAACACAACGAAAGGATTCGTAAAACAGATTTTTCCAATGGCATGATCTGTCGCTTTCGAAAAGAACTACCGCGTCACGGGCACAAACCCAACAGCACTGTCACCATCCACCGAAACATTCAGCAGCGATAGGCCGGGAGAAGACAACAAAAACGTGTGGCCATCTCGCAGAGGAAGCAGTGTATCGATGGCAGTCGCTGAAGCAGGTGCCGGCGTCATCGTCTTTAAATCCACGGTCCAAAGCTTGTTGTGCGACGACGAAGCCGCGAGCAGCACACCGCCCTCTTTGGTGAACGCCAGCCGATCCGCCTCAACACCCTCCCCCGAAACCATGCCCACAAGCGCGCCCTGCGGTTTATCCCCAACGTTAGCCAGCAAAGTGAGGGCTTGTTGAGCAGTGTCACTCACAACCAGATTGTGCGTTTTGGGAACGAACAAAACTGTGCGCGCGCCATCGGCAACAGGCAGACGCTGCCAAGCCGCACCGCGCAACGCCGTCAGCGCGCGGCCATCGGCCAGCTGCACAAGGACAACGGCTCCATCATCTGAAACCGCAAAGGTTGCTGGCTCACCCAATTTGCCAACGCCGGGCTGGGCGGTCACGACAGCTTCACCTGGTAGACCGTTGATCACCTGCAACCGGTCGCCGGTTTTGGCATACAGCGCCGCTGCTTCCCCGCGCGCACTGAAGGCTACGATGTCCGGATGCGGCATCGCTCCCGACACTGGTGTGCTTTCCGCGTTGCTCCGAGTGGGTAACCACACCGCCAGCGGTTCACTCGCGCTGCCTTCGAGCAACACATAATGCTCACGTGGCGGCATGAATATATGTTTGGCGCTGGCCGGGAGGGTAATGGGTGGACCCAGTCGTGCAGTTTTTGCCGTGCCTACGATGGCCCGCAAATCCAGCGGCCCTGGGCCAGCTATGTAACCCAGAATCGGGACACTTATCCGGCTGCCCGCCAGGGCCGCACCAGCGACAGGCAAATCCCGACCCCCCAACCCCGCTGTGTTGGGCCCTATCGATATGGCAGGCGTTTGCGCGCCTGTTAGCGCGGCTGACGCCAGCGCAATAGCAAAATACTTCATTGCCGTCCTCCGTGTCCTAGGCCAATGAACTGCTAACAACTTACTTCTAAGGCTGGCCCACCGTGGGAGTTCCTGGTCCCGTGATGGTAGTGCTGCTACCTGTTGTTGAACTACTGGAACCTTTGTGGCTAAGCCCAACACCTATTCCTACGGCCGCCGCCGCTCCTGCTCCGAGAATGATCGCCCAAGTGGTGCCCGATAACCTGGTCCTTGCTTTATTCGCTGTCGGCGCAGTTTCCTCAGGCGTCGACGCCGGCTTTCCTTTGGCCTCCGCAGCGCTTTCGTAATTCGTCTGGGAGATGGTCGTGTTCACCGTCTGACCCCGGAAAGAGGCCGAAACATCTAAACTAAACGAGCCGCCATTCACCGCTCTCATGCTGGGAGCGGGCGCGCGACCGTCTGCGTCGGTCAGCACAGTGGCTGTCCGAAAGCCGTTGCTGAAAATCACACTGGGGCCATCCGCCGGTGCTGTAAACGTAACCACGGCACCTTCCAGCGCCTGATTCTTGTCGTCGCGTACCTGCACGACTACCTTGGTTGAGCTCTTCTTATCGACAATGTTCGACCCACCTTCGCCTTCCACAACTGAGATATCAAAACCAACACTCTTTGGTACTGATACCGTCACAACCGTTGTTCCACCATCGGGTAATGGCTGTTGCGGTTGGGGCTGCTGCACTTCACCAGGCTGGGGGGGAGTAGACGGCTGCTGGCTGTTTGTGGCAAGCGGCGCGCCAGGGATCAAGCGTTCCGCGCCCATGCTCCAGCTCATTTGCCCGTGCAAGAACGCCAAAATGAGGCACAAGCTCACGCCGCTGCGTATTCTATCGAGAGGCTCGCGCAAGACCGGCACAGTGTCACGCACGCCGCCCAGAGATCTACGGACTCCCTGTGTCGTCTGGCGGCGCGCCTCCGGCCCCTTAGCGCTATTCAGGAAAGAAGACAGCATTCCTAACCTCATTTCGGCCGCGCAGGGTAGCCTGCTGCGGAGAACTTTTTCAAAGGGCGGACAAAATCGAAGGTTAAAGAAATTCCATCTCAACCTTGCCGCCCACTCTCACCCTTTTGAAACGATGACCATTAGCGTATCATTAAATCCATTCAGGCGCTCCGTTTGCGAACGCGACACAGACCGCCCAAGTTTTGGTACTTATGATCCATGCAGTCTGACGACTCACACCGGCTCGACGCCCTGACCACTGCGTTTAACCATCTGCTCCAGAGTCAGGATCTCCTTCAAAAGCGCCTCGCTCGTTTGGAGAATTTCTTGCAATTGCGGGCAGAGCCCGCTACTCCGGAACGAGTCTCAGGGGAGCCACCCACCCCACCGCCAACAACTGAACACATTGCCGGCGAACCTATCCAACTTAGCGTCGAAACCGAACCGGATGTTCGTCCGACTCAACCGCAGGAGTCTGGGCTCGAAACAAAAGTGGGCCTTACCGTGGTTAATCGAATCGGCGCCATCACACTGGTGCTGGGCATCGCTTTCTTCTTTAAGTGGGCCGCCGATAACAATTGGATCGGTCCGGCAGGGCGCGTTATCCTTGGCTTGCTGGCCGGCTTCGCGACGCTGGGCACCGCTGATTTTATCTGGCGCAAACGTCAACAAGTATTTGCTCAAGGCATAACGGCCACCGGCATCGCCATCATTTACCTGTCTCTGTATGCGGCTTTCGACTTCTACAGTTTGATTCCGCAATGGGCAGCGTTCCTTATGATGGTGGCCACCACAGCTATGGCCGCCGTACTGGCTCTGCGATACAAGTCTTTCGCAATCGCCGTGCTCGGCCTGTCTGCCGCTTACCTCACTCCGCTTCTCTTAAGTACAGGCCAAGACCATCCTTGGTTTTTATTCAGCTATCTTCTTCTACTCAACGTCGCCGCGACTGAACTGGCCAAGTATGGCAAATGGCCCCGTCTTGAGATCATCAGCTTCATAGCAACTTTTTTGATCTACGGCGGATGGCTGTTGGGTCGCGGCGCTCGTCCGGAAACGCGGCTCGTGGCCACGCTGGCACCTCTCGCTTTTACGGCACAGCGCTGGCGCACAAAAACCCCAATTCTCTTCTCGTTCTCTCAGTTGCTCACTGCGCTCACGATATCTTTCATTTGGTCACAGGAGGAAACGAATTTCCTCCTTTTAGCCTTACTAGTAGCGGCGGCGGGCCTTGCTTTTGCGCACCTACGCAGCTACTCCCTTGCAATCCTCACTGCCTTCCTTGGTTTCTGGCTCTCATACGCAGCTCACTTAGCCCAGGTACACGAACCACTCACTCAGTTCTCTGGAGTCACTTGTGGCTTTTTTCTGTTTCTTGCGTGGAGTTGGTGGCACCTAGTGCTTCAGCGTTCTGCGCCCTCTACTCTCGCACTCTCGGTCTTTGCGATCAACGGCATCCTCTACTACGCTTATTCCTACGATCTCCTCAACTCAAATCATCACCTCTGGCTGGGGCCTTTGGCTGCATTCGTGGCCGCTGTCTATTTGGCTTTCGGCATTTTTCTGCACCGTCAAGCCGCGGAATCCGGCGCTGACAACCGTCCACTCTTACTTGCCCTGGGTATTGCGCTGAGCTTTCTCACGCTAGCGATACCCATCCAATTCACCGGCTTCACCATCGCGATCGCGTGGGCCATGCAAGCCGCCGCGCTTACTTGGATGGCCTATCGCTTCAACAGCGAACGGGCCGCCGTCGCCGCCGCAGTTGTTTTTTCGCTCGTTGCCTTGCGCCTCTTCCTGTTTGAGACAGAGACCCTACCCGACCCGCTTTCGTATTCGTTGCTCTGGAACTCTCGCTTCTTCACCTTCGCTGTTTCAGCCGGCGCGATGCTGCTCTCGTCGTATTGGTCCGCAAAGATATTTGCGCCCTCCGCCCTGGCTACCTACTTCTCGGGCCACTTTTTCCTTTTGTGGGGTTTGTGCCTGGAAATCTTCGGCTGGGCTGCGCGTTCCGCCACTCCCGAGAACCGACTCAGTCTGGAAACTATCTCCATATCTATCCTGTTTGCTGTCTATGCCGTCATACTGGTCAGTGCCGGGGTCGCCACACGCACAGCGATCAATCGGATTTCGGGGCTGGGGCTCATTGGCATTGTCATCCTAAAACTCTACTTGTTCGATGTATGGCAACTCTCCCGCCCTTATCAGATTTCCGCGTTTGTTATTTTGGGTATCCTTCTTTTATCCACATCATTCCTCTATTCGCACTTTCGACGACTCATCGAAACATGGTGGAAAGATGAAAAAACTTCTACTTAGCGGCCTCACCTCCAGCGTACTGCTCACAGCGGATTTCAGTGCCGCAGCCTGGCGTTCTCGCCGCCCGCTGATTCTGACCCTACCCTCTGCGGTCTCGCAGTTCACAGTGGACTCGACACTCTACCGCGATTCCTCCGCTAACCTGGACGACCTCCGCATCCTCCGTGATAACACTGAGACGCCTTACGTTGTTCTGACTCTCGCCGGCTCCCGTGAGGCCGTTGAACCTCCCACCACCATCGTCAACAAAGCGTATCTACCCGGAGTTGGTGTGCAAGCTGTTCTCGATTTAAAGGGCCACGCCAAGCACAATCGTCTGCGCATCATTACACCGCTGCACAACTTCAAGGAAAATGTGCTGGTAGAAACGAGCGACGATGATCACACATGGGCGGTAGTTCAATCCGCAGGCCTCATTTTCGACGTCTTGCAGGATGACCACACCGCCGCCGAGAACACTATCTCTTATCCAACATCTACGCGCCGCTTTGTCAGGCTGACGATCGCCGGCTGGACTGACCCAGCAAATCTTCAATCCGTCCGGCTGTCCGCCTTTAGGGAGACGGGCGCCACGCGCGATGTAGTAGCCACCCTCAGCCCAACCGTTCGCGAAGACGCCAAAGCGCAGACCACCGAACTCACACTCGACCTGGGCTTCCCGGGACAGCCCTTTGATCACATTGATCTCACAGTGGAACCGGGTCTTTTCTCCCGCACAGTGGAAATCAGCAGCACTAACGATCCGCAGCATTGGTACTCCAGCTCGGGTGGTGTCATCTTTCGAACGGCTGAGGGTGAGCAACTATCGCTGGACATTGCAGAACGGACCGACCGGTATTTGAAGATCACTGTCTTCAATGCCGACAGTGCGCCGCTGCCGTTTGGCCGAATCACCCTCAGCGGTATCCGTCGCGTTGTGAAATTTGCGTCGGCGCAGCCCGGCGCATACTTCGTCTATGTGGGCAATCCTAACGCCCGTCAGCCGTCTTATGATTTTGCGCGAGTCTTATCCGCGAAAAGCGCTGCCGCCAGCGCCACGCTCGGCTCCGTAGAAGCGAATCCTCTATTCCGTCTGCCCGAGCGCCCTTGGACGGATCGGAACCCGTGGCTACTGAATGGCGCGTTGGCCCTCGCTGTGCTCGCGATGGGCTGCGTTACTTTGCGAATGCTGAAAAGAGTTAGCTAATTCACTCGCGGGCAGCTCGCTAAAAACGCGCAGTTTTCCATTCGTGCAGCGCAACCGCGTAAATTATTCCGACAACAACGGCCGCTGCTCCCACCGCGATGCCCACTCCGATTGCGACATTGCGCTTGGTATGCGGCTTCTTGTCCAGAACTTTCACCGAAGCCACGTCGTCGAACGCAATCTGCCGTTCCGCCGCGCTTGCGTCGACGAGCGCGAAGCCCGTGCCGGAGACCACTCCTGTGGTACCGCGTATTTTTTGTTTGTTCTTGAGGTGTAGCTCAACCCTGGTTCCTAGGGGCAGCGTCGTAATCTGGCTTGCCACGCTCTCAGCGGCGACCGCCGTAGCGGCCGAATGAAGCGCTATGAATAGCATCAAAGCGAGAGAGATAGTCTGTCCAGTTTGTCGCATGTTTCCTCCAAGCAAAGCCGGGGACTGCCACAGCGCCCGGAATCAGTCCGATACGGAGCCGCCTGCCCAACCATCGCGTGCTGGCTGTCCCCATTTTTGCGTTCACGAGGTGCCGATACTGCTACTCGTCTTACTGTGTACCTTTTATAGCCGGAGCGTTTCATCGCTGACCCAAAAAAACTCGCGGCTGTCGGGACAAACGTTTCTTGCGTGAAGCCGTCCAACTTGGATGCGATTTCTCTCAATCCTACTCCCAACAGTGTTTGCTGGAACATTGATGGCACAGTATCCAGGCCTGACTTTACCTCCCAGCGGAAACAATCAGAAGGCGGAGGTGACACAATACATCGGCCCGGTCCGCGTAACAATCGCCTACTCCAGCCCAGCCGTCCACACGCCTGGCGGAAAGGATCGTCGCGGCCATATTTGGGGCGAATTGGTTCCTTACGGCTTGGCCGATTTCGGACCGTTCGGTAACGGGAAACCCGATCCATGGCGCGCCGGGGCGAATGAAAATACGGTTTTCACAGCGTCCGACGAGGTCGTTATTGAGGGCAAGCCTTTAGCCGCCGGCCGATACGGGTTGCACATGATTCCTGGCAAGGAAGAGTGGACCATTGTCTTTTCAAAGAACTCCAATGCCTGGGGCAGTTTCACTTACGACGAATCGGCAGATGCTCTCCGTGTCAACGTGAACCCGCATCCGCACGATTACCGTGAATATCTCACGTACGAATTCCCGGTTCGCAAACCGGCGGAAGCAGTGGCTGAACTCCAGTGGGAGGACTTGGCCGTGCCCATGGCGATCAAGGCAAACGTGGCCGACATTTACATATCCCGGTTAAGCGAAGAACTCACGTCTGTCCCCGGCTTTAATTGGCAAGGATTTCAATCAGCCGCGCAATATTGCGTTCAGGAGAACACCCATCTGGAACAAGGTCTGAAATGGGCAGACGCTTCGATCAGCAAGCCGTTCGTCGGAGAAGCTAACTTCACCACGCTCAGCACGAAGGCGCAAATCCTGATGAAACTGAGCCGGGATCGGGAGGCTCATTCGATCATGGAAACCGCGATTAAATTGCCTTCCGCCACACCGCTGGCGATCCATCAGTACGGGAGACAATTGCTGGCCGCGAAGAAAGTGGATGAGGCATTGGCAGTGTTTCAGTACAACGCGTCACGCTATCAAGACCAGTGGCCGATACACGTCGGATTGGCGCGCGGTTATGCGGCTAAAGGTGACACCAAGCAAGCTCTCGATCACGCAAGAAAGGCACTCGCGCAAGCACCCGATCCCTTGAACAAACAGTCGCTCGAAGCGATGGTAAAAGCACTCGAGTCAGGTCAGTCGATCAATTAAGAGGGAGAAACGTGGACTAAGAAGCGATTCGGCATCGTACAACCCTCAACTGAGGCGTGCCCGCGGCTCGGTACCCCATCTCGTTTGACAGCCGCCTCACATTTGGTGCATCCTTATTGGAACGTCACATCGCTCCTTCAAGTCCGCAGCCGCTATTCCCGCCTTTTCGAAGGATTCAAACACCATGGCCAATCACGCCTTTTACCGCAGAAAATTTCTCACCGCCGCCGGTTTCGCCGGTCTTTCCGCTGCCCACCCGCAAGTCCCCGCCTCGGCCGCCGAAATGCAAACCGCCGTCGACCTCGTCGTTTTCAACGCCAAGGTCTACACTGTCGATACCAACCTACCCCAAGCCGAGGCTTTTGCCGTCAAAGCGGGCCACTTCGTCGCTGTCGGCAGCACGGCGGACATCAAGGGGCTGATTGGCAAGGCCACGCAAACCTACGATGCCAAGCAAATGACCATCGTTCCCGGCTTCATCGATTGCCATAACCACGCGCCCGGCGAAACCTTGCTCTATGAAGTACTCGTCGGCAATCCGTATGTGGTTGAGTTCGTCAGCATTGGCAGTATCGTTGAAAAGCTGCGGGCCAGAGCCCAGCAGACGCCGCCCGGAACCTGGGTCGAAGGCTTTTTCTTCGATGACACCAAAGTCAAGGATCAACAGCCCCTCAACGTTCATGATCTCGACCAGGTCTCGAAAAACCACCCGGTCGCCGTTCATCATCGCGGCGGCCATACTTCCTTCTACAACAGCAAAGCGCTCGAACTCGCCGCCGTCAACAAGCTCACCCCCAATCCGCCCGGCGGCACTTTTGACAAGGACGCTAACGGCGAACTCACCGGCCGCGTCACCGATCGCGCCCTCGCCGTTTTCGATAAGGCCGGCAATCGTCCCGTCTTCACCGAATCCCAGCGTCTCGAGCGCGCGCGCGATGGGCTCACTTACATTTCCAAGCAGTTCGTCCGCTACGGTTTGACCAGCGTCCATCACGAAGGCGGCGACCTTCTCGCTTTGCAGCAGGTGCGTGCGCGCGGCGATCTCCGTCACCGCGTCAGCTATGAAGTCGTCGGCAAAACGCTCGACGCCATGCTCACCAGCGGATTAACCACTGGCTTCGGTGACGAATGGCTCCGCTTAGGAGCGACTTCCGAGCACACCGTCGACGGCTCCTTCTCCGAACGCACCATGGCCATCAGCCGGCCCTATATTGGTATCAGTCCGCCTTACCAGGGCAACCTCACCGAGTCGCAGGAGGTCTTGAACGCGTGGGTCGAGCGTGTCCATCGCGCCGGCATCCAAATCAACTGCCACGCCAACGGCGACGTCGCTATCGACCGCATGCTCACCGCCGTCGAGCGCGCCCAAAAACTCTTTCCCCGCTCGGACGCGCGGCCCAAAATTACCCACTGCACCTTGATCGACGACGGCCTGGTGCGCCGCATCAAAGCGCTCGGAGCCGTGCCCGCCGTGTTCACTTCATACGCCTATTACAATCCGGACAAGTTCCATTTTTACGGTCAGGATCTCATGCAGCGCTGCATGGCGTTTCGCACCTTCCTCGACGCGGGCGTCTACGTCGCCGCTGGCTCCGATTTCAATCCCGGCCCGTTCGACCCGCGCATGGGCATTCAGGGCATGGTTACCCGCACCGGCTGGAACGGCGAGACCTGGGGCGCGAGCCAGCGCGTCACCGTCGACGAAGCGCTGAAAATCAATACCCTGAACGGCGCCTACAACTCCCACGAGGAATCCATCAAAGGCTCCATCTCACCCGGCAAGCTAGCTGACTTCGTGGTTCTCGCCGCCGACCTTCACACCGTCGACCAGGACAAAATCAAGGACATCGAAATCGTCCGCACCGTCGTCGGCGGCAACGTCGCTTACTCCGCTTGACCCTTTCACGCACCCACTCGAAAGTGTTAGAGTGCTGCACATGTGGAAGATTTGCGTTCTGTTAGCGATGTTCGCGAGCGCGCCGCCGCTCGATCAGAAGGATGTCGAATATGCGCATCCAGGCGGCCACGCGGTGCTGTTGGATTTGCATGCGCCGGAAGGATCGGGACCATTTCCCGCGGCGATTTTGGTGCATGGCGGCGGCTTCGATCAAGGCAGTAAGAGCACAAACGTGCGGCCGCTGTTTGATGTGTTGACCAATGCGGGGTTCGCGTGGTTCAGTATCGATTACCGCATGGCGCCCGAGTTCCGGTTTCCGCAGTCGAATGAGGATGTCGAGAGCGCCATCCGCTGGGTGAAGGCGAATGCCAAAGCCTATCGAGTAGATCCGCACAAAATTGCCTTGATAGGCGAATCGGCTGGCGGGTTTTTGGTGAACTATGCCGGGACGCATGAGACGGCAGAAACGCGGGTGGCGGCCGTGGTGGATTTTTATGGCCCGGTGGATTACGGCAAGTTAGCCGAGCAGAGGCGCGATCATCCGGAGTTGTTTAATATGACTAGCATCAACAGGCACGCGGCCAATGGCGGCGGCATTCATTTTTTTGGCGCTGAGCAGTTGGATGAGGCCGGGTTGGCCAAGTTGCATGCAGTGTCGCCGCTCTTCTCAGTGCACAACGGAATGCCGCCGTTTTTGTGTATCCATGGAAACAAGGACGATCAGGTTTCTTATGACCAATCGCCGGCGATGTGCGAAGCGATGCATAAGGTTGGGGCAAGTTGCGAGTTAGTAACGATCGAGGGTGGAGGGCATGGGATGAGCGTCTGGAAAGACCCGAGCATGCAGCATTGGAAGGTGGAAATGGTGGAATGGTTGAGAAAGACGTTGAGGTAACAGGTCCGCTTCCCCATATCTCGAGCCTCGGCCAAGAAAAAATGGGGACTGCCACAGCGCCCAGCTAAGCCCGATCCGAAGCCGACTGCCCAACCATCGCGTGCTGGCTGTCCCCATTCTTGCGTTCGAGCGAAAACTGGTGCTGGCTCGGCTAACTTCAAGTGAAGCGCGGCTACTTGAGCTTGTGGATGGTCTGACTTCGCCACAGTGGCGCTTCCGCGACACCCCCGGCCGCTGGTCCACTGCCGAGAATATTGAGCATCTTATCGCGTTTGAGAACTTCATAACACAGTCGATAGCGAAGGTCATAGAAGAGCCCGCGCAACCCGACAAGAAGGCCCTGGCACCCGCGAAGGAACCCTTAGTCTTGGCGAATTCCCGGAGCAGCAAATTCAACGCTCGGGAATCAGTTCGCCCAGCGGGAAGATGGCCCGATACAAGCAAGCTCGTGGCAGCGTTGCGAGCATCCCGGGCGCGAACCCTGTTCATCAGCGTTCATCTGCCGCTAAATAAGTCCGTTCTTTCATCAACGGCCTAGCAATTGTCACCCGAGCCCGTCCCTCTCAGTCACGCCTCGCGAAAAAAAATTATCTCCCTCTTCCACAACAACTTACCCGCTTTTTCCCGCATGCCTGTTCGCCCCTGCTCCTACTCTGACTACGGAAATGCGTTCTGCACCTCCTGTGAGACGCCGCCTCTTACTTACGAAAACAGGAACTCAAAACTATGGACGAAGTCCTTCACGAAATCACGAAAGAAGACACCGAAGAAACCAAACCAGGCGGGCGGCCACGGGTTGTCCCGACTCCCGAGCAACAAAGCACAGTTCGAGCCACGGCCAATTTCGGCACCCCGCAAATCCATATCGCCAAACATCTGCGTATCGCTCCCAAAACCCTCCGCAAGCGTTTTCGGAGCGAGCTCAAACATGCAGCTTACGACGCCAACAACGCGGTCCTCGACTCCTTCTTCAAAATGGCCACCACTCATCACAACGTCGCGGCCGCCATCTTGGCGAACCAAATGCCGACTACTGACATCCGGCAAAACAACCGGCAAAATCCGTTCGGCCGACCCGCCAAAAGCGGGAATTATTGCGCTGGCTGCCCGCTTATATTTATAGAGCGCAAAAACTCCCCCAAAACCACCCCTCTCTCAACCGGCAAAAATCGCGGCAAAACTCCGTCCCCGCACACCACCTCCCAGTTTGATATTTTAAAGATCTTGGAGCGCGTCACAGTCAAACTCGGCGATTCACGGCTCCAGGCTCTTCTTGAGTCGGCCAAGCTGCTCAGTTCGTCCCTCGCTCTGAACGATTTGCTGGCTCATTTGCTCCGTACCGTAATGGGCCGGTTGCTGGTGAGCAAAGCCGTCATCGCCGTTGACCTCGATGGCAGCATGCGCGTCGCCCTCGCGCGCGGCGTCCCGGATCTCTCGCAAAATGATCTCTTCACTGAGGACATCGGCCGCGCCCGCAAGCTCGAACAGTTCTTTCCCATCGAGCAAACGGGCAAAGCGATCGGCGTCTTGGCCATCGGTCGCCCCGCTCGAGGGTTCCTTGAGCCCGAGGAAGAAGACTTTGTCGAAGCCTTGCTCGGCTTAGCAGCGAGTTCTATCGCCAACGCCCAAGCGCACGAAGCCACTTTGCGCAGCAATGAAAAACTTGAACAGAAAGTGCAAGAGTTGCGCGCGCTCATCGACCTCGGGCGCGGCGTGTCCGCTTCGCTCGAGCCGGACGACATTGCGCAAATGCTCACCCTGACTCTGGCCGGCCGCTGGATCGTTTCCAAGCATGGGCTTGTGACTTGGAAGGAGGGCCATCCGGAAATCCTGCGCCAAAAGGGTCTCGATTTAGGGTTCATCTTGTCCGCCAGAGAGCGCTGGACCCAACTCCTTGAGCCAACCTTGGCGCCCGCCGATAGTCCGTTGCCAGCCGGATCTCTGCTGCTGCCGTTGCGCAGTTCCGCTGAAACATTTGGCCTGGTGGTCTGCGGCCCCCGGCTGAACAAACAGCCCTACAACGAGTCCGATATAGAATTCGGCGCTGGCCTCGCCGCCCAAGCAGCGGTTTCGTTCGACAATGCCTGGCATTTTCGCGACACGCTGGTTCGCCAGCAAATGGAA
Source organism: Bryobacterales bacterium (assembly GCA_003167495.1). Classification (GTDB taxonomy): domain Bacteria; phylum Acidobacteriota; class Terriglobia; order Bryobacterales; family Bryobacteraceae; genus Bog-105. The sequence goes on from PMSX01000254.1 coordinate 13,500, forward strand.
AAAGAGGTTGCGCTGGCGGCCAACATCCAACGCGATCTCTTTCCCGCAGTCCTCCCGCCGCTTGCGCACAGTGACGTTGCGGCGCGCAACCGCCAGGCAAAGTTAGTAGGTGGCGACTATTACGACGTGTTGCCCATTCAAGGAAGCGGACCCGATTTGCCCCACTTACTCTGCGTGGTCGACATATCCGGCAAAGGTATGTTCGCTGCGCTGCTCATGAGTAACATTCAGGCAACCTTGCGCGCGCTGTTGAGCCGCGGCCAGTCCCTTTCAGAAGTAGCGCAACAAGCCAATAATCTCCTGCATGCCACTACGCCCGCCAATCGCTATGCCACCGCGTTTCTCAATCAATACGATCCCGTAACGGGTTCTTGTCGATGGGTGAATTGCGGGCACAACGATGGAGTCGTTCTCCGTAAGTCGGACGAGGTGGAGTTAATGCCCTGCAGCAACATCGCGTTGGGATTGTTTCCACGTATCACCTATGAGGCGCAGGCATTCCAGCTACATTCCGGCGACCTTCTCGCCATCTATTCGGACGGCGTCACCGAGGCGAACGACATGGCCGAACAGGAATTCAGTCTCGAGCGATTCATCGCTGTGCTGAGGGCCCAAAGAGAGCGGCCCGCCAGCGAAATTGTAGACACCGTGTTTCAGGAGATCGATTCCTTTGTGGGAGACGCTCCGCAATTCGATGACATTACATTGATGGTGATGAAACGGTTATGAGCGGCGCGTGGCTCGAAGATCTGTTGCCGCAAGCCATGGTCTCGCCTCGTTCCAGGATCTGCTGGTTGCTGTTTTTCGTTCTTTTCCCGCTAGCCTACCTGGGTGGTGTGATGTTGGAAATGGCGGAGGAGCGTCCCGCGCGGGTTCAGGGCGCGCTAGACCGGTCCATGTCTATCCGTGCGGCGCAACAGTTCGCTGAGTCCAAGGTCATGACTGTCGCAGGTTGGAATCACTACGTCATTGTTGAGACTCACGACGATCTCCTCACCTACTATGGGAGTGCCCAGCAGCCCGACCTATCGGCTGCCCGTAGCTTGGCCCCCGGGCGAGAGGTGACTGTGCTGTTTCGCCCCAAGAATCAGAGCCGCGAATTCCGCGTCTATCTCTCCTTGACGGGCCAAGTGACGGGTTTCGACATGGGGAAATTCCCCTCCGCGCAAGACGCCAATGTCGTTCTTGGTGATGTCACAATCAATTCCAAAGCCAGTGACGCCAGCAAGGACAAAGCAAGAGATGCAGTCGCTGGCACAGCGGCAAATCAGGAGGCAGTGTCCATCGCCCGCGAGTTTCTGGCCGAAAACGCCGCTCTCCGCAGTCTGCTGAACCTGGGACCTCCCGCCAACGCAGAAACGGATTCAGAAGATCCGATGCGCACCGATGTCTCCTGGGACGCCAGCCCCCCGCATAGAAAGGAACTCACACTCCACATTACCGTATCCGTGCGCGATTCCCACATCGTCGCCCACCGTATCAAAGCTAGCCTCGAACAAGATTACATAAAAACCGACTTGCGGAGAAAATCCAAGTTTCCGATTTTTCTAAATTCGATCTACAGCCTCTTTCTGATGTTTAGCTTGATCTATGCCATCTTCCGGTATGTCAAACGCACCCTCCAGAAAGAGGTTTCACATGCGCGAACCCTAGTGGTGGCAGGGCTGTTTTGCGTCTCCTACAGTGTCTACGTTTACTCTATTGCGGTAGACCAAGTGGCAACCAGGGTCAGCGCCCAGAAGTTTGCGGAAATCATGCTTCCTGTCGATATCACGGCGCTTTTATCGTTTGCAGTCATGGGCCTTTTGGTCGGAATCGCCTATGGCAGCGGCGAAGGCGAAGTGCGTGAAGCTTATCCGGGCAAGCTGACTTCGCTCGACGCGCTGCTCGCGGGGCGGATTCTCTCCCGCGACGTCGCGGCATCCATCCTATTTGGAGCAGCCGCGGCCGGTTGGCTCTTGCTTTCCCAGCACGCGTTCGGTTATTTCTTGAAAACGGATATTTTTGCCGCCCGCACAGAGGGTCTCCGTTATACCTTTGCGCGCCTCCCGTGGCTCACTCTCCTCGCTGGTAGGCAATATGAGTCTCTCTTAATAGCCGTAGCTGGCTTGCTTCTGCCTGCTTCATTTCTCCTACGATCTAAAGCGCGCGGGAAGCGCCGCTACATTTGGCTGATCGTGTTTGCGCTCTGCTCCGTTCTTCACGACGCCGCTAGCTATCCCACTGTCGCTTCCTCGCTTCTGGCCATGGCGGTTCTTGTGAGTGCCCTGCTGTTGCCCTTTTTTGCTTTTGATCTGCTGGCCGCCATGGTCAGCTTGTCCGCGCTGGCTTTTGTGAACGAACTGGCGCGTCTCAGTGAAGTGTTTCCCTCTTGGATCGAATTTGCTCTATGGCTGGCGGCGTTCGCCGCGGCCGTTCTCGCCCTTGCCACCTATTTGGCCCTTCATGGCGAACAGGTGCGCGAAGAGGATGTCCGGCCGATCTATGCCAGGAATCTGGCCGAGAGAATGGGTTTGCAGGCGGAGGTGCTCGCGGCCCGCGAGGCACAACTGCGGTTGATGCCGCAAGCTGCTCCCGAGATTCCAGGTATGCAGTTTGCCGCTTGCTGCCTTCCCGCGAAAGGTGTGGGCGGCGATTTTTATGATTTCTTCCGGCTCGATGCCAACCGCGTAGGTATTTTTGTGGCGCAAGGCGGCGAGCGTGGTTTGGCTTCCGCTTTATGTATCGCGTTGGCAAAAGGTGTATTGATGCACGCCTCCCAACAGGCTCACTCAGTCGCGCAAATCGTCCTGCAACTGGAAGCCAGCATGGCGGAACTGCTGGAAGGCGGCAGCGAAGCCAAAATCAGCTTTGCCTATGGAGTGATGGATACCCGCCGCAATGTACTGAACTATGCGCGCGTTGGAACCTCTCCACACGTCCTGGTTCACCGCCAAGATGCCGGGCTTACCACCTCCGCGCAATTAGAGAGTTTGGTAAGCTTTCCGGGCCGTGCTGAGACTGCCCCGCAAATCCACGAAGGTGCCGCTCATCTCAATGTTGGTGACCATCTCATTTTCTTTACGGACGGCGTGACGTCTCTTCGCACGCGTCGTTTCGGAAAACGCGAACACCAATGGCTCGATCTCCTCATGCGCGAGATAGGGCGGCACGATGAACCTCTTCAGAAGTCGCTTGTATCGGCTTTGGCCAAACACCAAAACCGCGCATCGGAAGATTTGACGGCGGTAGTGCTGCGAGCGGTAGGGAGCCAAGCTGTTGCGCAAGAGGTGGTTGCTTGAATAGTAGTTCGCAGGGTAAGTGGCCGCTATGGGTTGCACTGGCGGCAGCCTGCATGGGAATCGTAATTCTTGGCGCTTGGTTTACAGAGTATTGGCCCGCCAGTTCCTGGCGCGTGCTGCCGCAAGCTCAATTGCTCGCAAACGGGCGTGACGTTACAAAGCACTTCGGGTTGAACACTAGTGATTCGAACGCCTATTTAGTTGCATCGGTAGCGCAGCCTTTGGTTCATTACTCACAACAGCATCCCGCTGACGTGAACGCGCGAACTGTGTCTCCGTTAAGCGTGCGCATCACCTTTGTCGCAAAGCAAAATGGCCAAAAGGCCGAGGTAGGTCTTGATTCAACCGGGCTGCCCGTCTATTGGCGTGCGCCTGATCGATTCAAACCGGCAAACCCAGCCGTTTCTGAACGGGAAGCCGCAAACCAAGCCTTTGGCTTTCTAGCTGGAGCAGATGCCGGTTCATTTTCAAATGCCTCGAAATCGATGGGAGATGATCCAGACCAGGAAGAGTATGTCTGGAAGAAGGCTACTCCGTCTCATTCCGATCTCCGTGAACGCATCAGCATTTTAACCCAAAATGCAATTGTGAAACGAGCGGAACGCAAGCTATATGTCTCCTCCGATGACGATCCGGACTCCGATACAGGCGATACCGAAGCATATTGGGGTGTTCTTCGCGGAGTGTTCTGGTTGTTTTGCACAGCGGGCACCGTCAGCGTCCTTAGTATCTATCTGCTTTGGCTTGTTCGTCGGTCTGTGAGCCACAAATTCCCCATCCTCATAGCAATCGCGGCCCTCGTGACAATGATTGCCGCATTGCTCGCTGGGTCGAGCGCCCAAAAGGCACACTCAGTGGATGGTGACTCAGACTGGCCAATGTTGTTCGCCGCCGTCGAAGTCATGTGCTTTGTGGCCGTAGGCCGCGGAATTTCCGCCGTCGCCAGACCCAAGTGGATGTCACTCGAACAACTATGTAGGCTCGCGCCCGTGGCAAAAGCTACCGGAGAATCGCTCGCAGCGGGAGTCTTGTGCAGTCCCTTGCTCGTAGCCATTCCGTTTCTCATTGTCGGCTGTGGCTTGTTTCGGCAAAGCTCAGTAGTGGCGCGCAACTTGGAGATTCTCTACAGCCCCGCCCCGCTGCTGGACAGCCTGAATGTCGTTCCAAAGTACTTATACCTTTTAGGGTTCTTCGGGTTTGCGATACCGGCGCTGGAGCGCATGATTCGCAGTCGCTGGCTGCGCCTGCTCATCGCGCTTGCCATTGGCACGCTATTCTTCGCAAACGTATCGCGCGCAGTGACCGGACCTCTGGCAGCGGCGCTAACATTGGGATTTTGCATACTGGCGCTCTTTTGGTTTCTGTATAAGTACTTCGATTTGCTGGCTGTGCTCACTCTCCAGCTAACAAGTGGACTCGTACTCAGCATGCTAACGTTGGGCCAAAAGGGCAGCGCGATCTGGCCGTTCCTCGTAACCCTCCTCGGCCTGTTGGTAATCGCGGTCTGGTTCGCGTGGCACGGACAGTCCGTCTCCGAAGGCGACCCGCGCGCCACTACTCCCGCGCTGGCCGGGTTCCGCGCTGAACGCGAGAAACTCCAAGCCGAATTCTCCGTAGCTCGCCGCGCGCAGCAAGGGATGTTACCTCAGTCGCCGCCTCACATTCCCGGCTATTCTATCGCCGCATCATGCACGCCTTCGCTCGATGTGGGAGGCGACCTATACGACTTTCTGAAGTTGCCGGACGGCCGAATTGGTATAGGTGTAGCCGACGTCAGTGGCAAGGGTGTCCCCGCCGCCCTATATATGACGCTTACCAAGGGCTTGCTCGCATCTGTCAGTAAGGACAATTCGGAATTGGCCAGCGTTGTGGAAGAAGTGAACCGCCACCTCCATGGAGTGACTCGCAAGAAAGTATTTGTCACTATGGCGCTGGGCTTCTTGGACGCCGAAAAGCGCGTGCTACAGTGCGTACGCGCTGGGCACAATCCCATGGTGTGGCGTCAGGCATCGCAGCACCGAACAACCCTCGTCTCTCCCGGCGGCCTGGGTTTGGGAATCACCGCCAGCAGAATTTTTAGCAATCAGTTGAAGATGGAACAGATGTCGTTATCGGAGGGCGATGCCGTTGTCTTCTACTCCGATGGCATCACTGAGGCAATGAATAGCAGCCTAGAGCAGTTCGGCGAACAGCGACTCATGCAGGTCGTGGAAACAACCGACCAAATGGACGCCGCCGCAACACGCGACTCCATTTTGGCCGCTGTCCGGGAGTTTCTCGACGGCGTCCATCCACAGGATGACATGACCCTCGTGGTGCTGCGCGTGGGAGATTCTGGCTCAACACAGAATCATGAGGATGAGAGGATGATGGTAAGTGGCTAACCCGTTTTCAATTCACCAATCCACCGAGCAAGGGCTCTCCGTCCTGGCGTTGGCAGGATATCTGGACGCGCATACTGCACCCGAATTCGAGAAGATCGTGCAGGCCGAATTCCAAGCTGGCCGCGTGCAAATGGTTGTCGAGTGTTCCCATTTGAGTTACATTTCAAGCGCGGGCCTGGGCGTGTTCATGAGCTTTATAGAAGAGATTCGAGCCGCTGGCGGAGACATCAAGATCTGCGGACTGGCTCCCAAGGTATTTCAGGTATTCGACATATTAGGATTTTCCGCTCTTTTCGATATCGTGCCCGATTTGCCGGCGGCGGTTCAGCGATTTCAAGAAGCTCCGGTGAAAGAGACCTAACCATGGCCTGGGAGCGAACGTTTTCTCTGCATGTTCCTTCATCAACCGAGAATCTGTCCATGATCCGCGATTTTGTGAAGAGCATTGGTACGCAAGCTGGCATGACCGAAATGGAGGTCGCCGGATTGGAGTTGGCCGTGGACGAAGCCTGTGCCAACGTGATGGAGCACGCCTATGATTCCGACTCTACAAAGGAAGTCTCCATCCGCGCTATTGTCGATGACAACTTACTTAAGATTGATGTGACCGATACCGGGAAAGGCTTCGATCCGGCGGCGGTGGAACAGTTGAAACTGGCAGATCTCGTTTCAGCGAAGCGGACGGGCGGGCTGGGTATGCGGCTCATAAACTCGTTCATGGATGAAGTGCACTATGAGATGCAACCCGGCGTCAAGAACGAACTGAAGATGGTAAAGCGCCTGCACAAAGGTTGAGCGCGCGGCAGATCGTAATGCTCGCATTGTAAGAGCTCTTTATGAATTCCTTATTCGTCTAGCAGACGGATATAGCCAAAAGAACTGACGATACGCCAAAAGATCGATTGCGCTCGCTCTGGTGCAACCCTATACTGATTTTCAAGACCCCCCGCGTTGCCGTGGTCCCCGACGACTCGATATGGCAGATTATCTTGCGAATAAGGACCTGTGCGCACTTAGACGATAGGGGGGAAACCGGACGGCAAGCCTCTCGGGTTCTATTTTTGACTAAGTTGCGTTAAGCCGGGACAAGACAGATTACTATCGAAGGAACAACCTGTAACAACGGGTTGCCCTGCTATTTCAGAAACTCTTGCGCGCGTTGCCAAGTGGTCAGAAAACGACATAATGAAACTAGAACAAACACTTCGGAGTAATCATTTGCAGCCGTGCTCCGCGCGCCTCCTTTTGTGGCTTTTGGGACTGGGTGTCGTGGCAGGTCAGGTGCGGGCGCAGGAGACTTTCACTTGGGAGCAGCTTCGCGACAAGTTCAAACAAACCAACCCGACACTACTTTCAGATGCTGTCAATATCGATGAATCGCGTGCGGAAGAAATAACGGCTTACCTTCGGCCGAACCCGAACCTCGCGCTGTTCGCCGATCAGTTCACGGTTTTCAAAACGCCCAATACGCCCTATCGCCCACTATCCGGGGTCGACGAAGGCGGCACCATCAGCTACCTGCATGAACGACAGCACAAACGCGAGCTACGGCTAGAAAGCGCGCAAGAGAACACTAGTATCGTTGCATCCACTCATGCCGATCTGGAGCGCAACCTCCTGTTTACTCTCCGCACTGCATTTGTAAATGCTCTGCAGGCGAAGGCTTTCTTCGATCTGGCCAAGCGGAGCTGGTGTATTGGGATAAAGAAGTCGGCATCAGCCGGGAACGATTCAAAGCGGGTGACATAGCAAACATAGATCTGGCCCGCATTCTTCTGCAACGTGCGCAGTATGAATCGGATTATGCAACTGGAGAGGTCAATCTGCGGACCGCAAAGATTGCCTTACTGATGTTATTAAACGATCGCACGCCAGTGGATAAGTTCGATATAACCGGGCCGTATGATTTCAACAATACCTTGCTGCCCCTTGAGCAGTTTCGTCAGACTGCCATGCACACTCGCCCCGATCTCAAGGCAGCGGTTGAAACGGTCGTACAATCCCGAACCAACAATAAACTGGCGATTGCGAATGGCACTTCCGATCCCACATTTGGATTTGACATTGGGCGTGATCCTCCACTTCCTAGCTACATCGGCTTCAGTGTCAGCTTCGATCTCCGTATTTTTGACAAGAATCAAGGCGAAAAGCTGCGAACGAAGCTGGATATCGACCGTGCCGACAAGGCCCGCATCGCTGCTGAGGCTCAGGTGCTGAGTGGTGTCGACACGGCGTATGCCACCCTCGTCAGCACTCTCGATCTGCTGCGTCCTTACAAAGAGCACTACCTGGAGGAGGCTGGGGAGGTCCGCGAAATTGTCACATTTTCCTATCAGAATGGCGGATCTTCGTTGCTTGACTTCTTAGATGCACAGCAAGCGTACCGGCAGACCCAGATGGCTTACGTGAACCTGATCCAGTCCTACCTCACTGCGGCTGGCCAGTTGAATTTAGCGGTTGGACGCGAGGTGATTCAATGAAAACGAACATAGGTAGAGACTACAGATCCAGGCATCATAATTACGTCGCCACACTTGGCGTGCTGGCTATTTGCTTAAGTCTCATTCTTTTGATAACAGGCTGCGAAAAGAAGGTTGGCGCACAGGACACAGGCACAAGCGCGGTCCAATCCGCCATCGAACCTGACTTCGATCTAGCCACTTCAAGGTGGATAATCCGGGCCAATTCAAACTCACCACCACCGGCGAGTACTCAACTGCGCCAGAACTGAACGTAACCGGCGCAGTGAATCCCGATGTTTCGCTGCAAGTGCAGGTGCCTTCGCTGGCCTCCGGTCGAATTATCGAGATCGACGCACGCTTAGGTGACCACGTAAAGAAAGGCCAGCTTCTGTTCAAAGTGCGCAGCACTGACATCTCAGGCGCGTACTCCAATTACCTGCAAGCCGTAAAGAACGAGGAGTTGACGAGGATCCAACTGGACCGCGCGAACATACTGTACGAGCATGGCGCGATTCCCAAAAGTGCCGTTGAAATAGCGCAAAATGCCGAGGATGACAATGTGGTTCTTCTCAACGCAGGCAAAGAACAACTCGGCGTGTTGGGAGCTGATCCCAATCATCCTTCGGCCATCGTATCGGTATTCGCGCCGGTATCGGGAGTTATAACGGACCAGGAAATCACCAACCAATCTGGGGTTCAAGCCCTAACGCCACCGAACCCGTTCACGATTTCCAGCATGTCTCATGTCTGGATTATTTGCGACGTTTACGAGAATGATCTGGCGCAGGTTCGTTTAGGCGAGTACGCGGATGTGCGGCTGAACGGTTATCCCGATCAGGTTCTGAAAGCGCGCATCAGCAATATCGCTCCCATACTCGATCCATCAATTCGCACTTCCAAAGTCCGGCTGGAATTAGCGAACCCAGGTTATATGCAGCTTGGCATGTTTGCTACCGCCACGTTTTATGGTCTGAAGAAGGATACTTACACGACTGTCCCGGCCACCGCGATTCTGCATTTGCATGACGCGATTGGGTCTATGCTGCCCAAGACAACGGCTATTTTCAGCGCCTGTCGGTGGTCGGTGGCAATATGCTCCCCGGCAATATCCAGGGCCAGTTCTTATTCATTACAGGAGATGCCGACGCCAAGATGATCGCCGTCGCACTAAAATTGGGCGCATCTGGCATATTCTCAAAATTGGAGAATCCGGACCAATTGCGACATGCTATCAATCTTGTGGCGAAAGGCGGCGTCTGGCGTCCAGAAATGAGCGGCGAGGCTCCCGGGAGGCTGCTCACCGATCGGCAAAACAAAGTTCTCCTCGGCATCAGCCGGGGACTCACCAACAAGAAGATCGGCGAGAATCTCGGGCTGTCGGAGGGATCCATTAAGTCTGTCGTACAGCAGCTGTTCATGAAAGCCGGTGTTGCGAACGCGGAGTCAACTCGTGCGAGCAGCGCTTGATGGTTCTTTGACAACAAAAGGAATGTCTGCAAAAAGCGCAAGAGAGAAATCTCTTCGAAGTCATCGGAGTTGAGAACCGCGCGCGGCAATCTGTCCGCATCCACTCTTATGATCCGAATTCGATATTCTGTATTCTGTACGGGAAGGTCCCCATGCGAAAAATTCAACTTTGCTGCGTCCCTCTTTTGCTAGCTATGTCTGTTTCCAACAGCTCATCTTCGTCCGCCGGTTCCGCAACCGGTTATCTTCTGACAGCCAATAAAGGCGATCAATCGCTGGGCATCATCGATCCCGCCGCGGGCAAACAACTCGCTGAAGTCCCCGAAGGCGGCATCACCGGCCATGAAGTCATCGCTTCTCCAGACGGGCGCTTCGCTTACGTGCCCATATATGGCAACAGCGGTGTTGGTAAGCCCGGCACCAATGGCCAGAATCTCGTGGTCATTGATGTTGCGTCGAAAAAGATCGTCGGCAACATTGACTTCGGCCACGGTGTCCGGCCGCATTGCCCCATTTTCAATCTCAAAACCGGCTTGCTTTACGTCACCACCGAACTCGATAAAACCATCAGTGTTATCGATCCCAAGACGCTGAAAATCGTCGCGACTGTTCCAACGGGCCAAGACGAATCGCACATGCTCGCCATCTCAAAAGACGGACACTGGGGGTACACAGCCAACGTCGGTCCAGGAACGGTCTCGGTTCTCGATATGCAGGCCAAGAAAGTCGTCGAGATCATTCCTGTTTCGAAAACCACCCAGCGCATCTCCCTCTCGGCCGACGACAAGTGGGTGTTTACCTCCGATCAGACAAAGCCACAACTCGCGGTCATCGATGCTCATCAGCACGCAGTAAAGAGTTGGGTCGATTTGCCAGGCTTGGGCTACGGCACCGCGCCGACCAGCGATGGACGCTGGTTAATTGTGGCCGTGCCAACCGTCAACAAGGTTTCTATCGTCGATTTGAAAACGCTGAAAGTCGTGCGGAGTATCGATGTACCGAAAGCCCCACAGGAAGTCCTGGTGCGGCCTGACGACAAAGTCGCCTACGTTTCCTGCGATTCCAGCCATCAAGTAGCGGCCATCAAACTCGACGACTTTACTGTGACCTTGATTGACGCCGGCAAGGGCACGGATGGTCTGGCTTGGGCCGCCGCGGCGCGCTAACGGAAACTACGTCGAGATACGCACATATCTCTCTAGGCTGCGCCTTCCGCAGCCTGGCGAACATCGGCGTATCGCTTGAAGATCGCGAGAAGATTTTGCGAAAACGCTGACCGCGCAATCACCGAGTCGCAACCCTTGTCCTGCGCGGCCTTTTTGAGATCGAGTTGCACGTGCGAAACGTAGCCGATCAGATAGAGGAAACTCGTCTCCGCGTCAGTCTTGAGGGTGCTGATCAATTCCAACGCGTCCACGCTGGTGCCGTTGAGGTCGATAATCACCACGGCTGGATTCAATTTGGCCTGCGCCAAAGCGTTTTCGCGTGACTTTACAAAGACGACCTCCAGGCCGACCCGTTTCGCCGCCTCCTGTATTTTTACGGTAAACATCAGGTCATTAAGAACAGCAACGACTTTATTTGTTGGATTTGTCATGAAGAACCGATTTGTTAGGCTTTATCATCAAAAGAAGCCATGAGCGTACTTGTTCAACCCTTACCCGACGTGAATCCCTTGCAAGATTCGCTTCGATTCGCCAGGCGGGTGCCCCCCTGCGCGATTGTGATTTTCGGAGCAAGCGGCGATCTCTCGAAACGCAAGCTCCTACCTTCTCTCTATCGACTATTTTACGAGCGACGCATTTCACAAAATTTCGCGGTGATCGGCAGCTCTCGCACCGCGATGTCGGATGAGCAGTTCCGTGAGCGCATGCGCGAGTCGGTTTCTAAGTTTTTAGAAGACGCGCCGTTCGACGAAGATGTCTGGAAATCATTCGCTCAATGCCTGTTTTACGTGGCCGGCGATTTGAGTGAAGAGGCTTCTTACGAAAGACTGAAGAGCAAGCTGGATGAGGTTGAAAAGTCGCATCAAACAGGCGGTAATGTTCTTTTCTATCTGTCCACACAACCAAGCTACTATGCCGAAGCCATCCGGAAACTTGGGGCGCACCAATTACACAAGGGCAACGGTTGGCGGCGCGTCATTATCGAAAAGCCGTTCGGTCACGATCTGGCAAGCGCGCGCAAGCTGAACGAAGAAATTCATCAGGTATTGGTTGAATCGGACGTCTACCGCATCGACCACTATCTGGGAAAAGAAACCGTTCAGAACATTTTGGCGTTTCGCTTCGGCAACGGTATTTTTGAGCCGCTGTGGAACCGGCGCTATGTCGATAATGTGCAAATTACGGCTGCGGAATCAATCGGTGTGGAAGGCCGCGGCGGGTATTACCAGGAAGCCGGCGCGTTGCGCGACATGATTCAGAATCACCTGAGCCAGGTGATGGCAACGATCGCGATGGAGCCGCCTACGGTGTTCGATGCCGCCAATGTCCGCGACGAACGCGCCAAACTTTTGCGGGCAGTGCGCGTTGTCAAACCCGACGATGTAGCGAAATATGCAGTAGCGGGACAGTATGGGCCCGCGAATGTGGGTGGCCAAGATATCCTCGGCTTCCGGCAAGAGCCAAGTGTCGACCCAAATGCTCAGACCGATACCTACGCCGCTGTCACGTTCTTCATCGACAACTGGCGATGGGCCGACGTACCGTTCTACATTCGCACCGGCAAGCGCATGCCGAAGCGTGTCACGGATATTGCGATTCAGTTCAATGCGCCGCCGCTCGGATTGTTTTCGCAAGAAACCAAAGGCGGATTGCGCGAAGCGCGGCCGAATTTGTTAGTTTTACGCATTCAGCCGGAAGAAGGAATTTCTCTGCGCTTTCTTTCAAAGAGTCCTGGCAGCGGCATGCGCGTCCGTCCAGTCTCGATGGATTTCAACTATGGCTCGAGCTTTGGCGAGCGTACGCCCACAGCTTACGAGACGCTGCTTGTGGATGCGATGGCCGGCGATCCAACTCTCTATACCCGGCAAGACATGGTGGATGCGAGCTGGCAAATTGTTCAACCCATTCTGGACGTGTGGGGGAATTCCAAGTTTGATTTCCCGAATTACCCGGCAGGTACGTGGGGCCCTAAGGCGTCAGACGAGATGCTAGCGCGGCAGGGACACGTCTGGAGGGTGCCGTGAGCAGCAGTATCATTTTCCCGGCTCAGCCTGAGCAAATTCTGAAGGGCTTGGGCAAATTGTGGACTTCCCTGGGCGAGGAAGAAAAACACCAGGGCAAGCCGACCGTCTTGCGGGCCTGCGCTATGACGCTGATTGTGGCGACTGATGAGCCAGACGCCGGGTTCGAAGCATCGCAAACGATTTCTGAGTTAATGCACGAACATCCGGCGCGCGGTATCGTGTTGGCTGTTTCAGCGGAGGCTGAGAACGACTTGCAGGCGCGCGTGCTGGCGCAATGCTGGAAACCTTTCGGTAAAGCGCAGCAAATTTGCTGCGAGCAAATTGAGATTATCGCCAAGCCCGGGAGCTGGCAGAATGCGGCACCCACCTTGGCTGGATTGACTGCCGCCGATTTGCCGGTGATCTTTTGGTGCCGTCATAAGGGCGCGATCAAGAAAGACGCGGTTACTGCCGACCAAGCTGGCTTGGAAGCGATCGCCCGGCTCGCGACGAAAGTGATTATCGATACGTCCGGCATGCCACCGCCAGATGCCATCGCTTTACTGACCAAGTGGCGAGGTGAAGGAAAACTGGTTGCCGACCTGGAGTGGACGAGGCTGACGCCTTGGCGCGAGCCGCTGGCGCATATCTTCGACGATTCAACGCGTGAAAACAAGTTTGCCAGTTTTGATTCGCTGGAGATTGAACACACCGAAGAGAAACCGCCGATCCAGGCGTTGTATATGGCTGGGTGGCTATCTGCGCCTTGTAAGGCGAAGGTGACCTTTCGGCGCGCTACAGGGTACGGACCGGGTATTCAGCGCGTGAGTTTCCGTTCCGAGAGAGAATCTATTGAGTTTGAACGGACGAGCGCCGATTGCGTGACGCTATGGAGCACGGTGGGGCGCGAACGCAAATATAGCTTCGGACAGCCAAACGTAACCTCGTTGATGACGGAAGAATTAGCAGTGGCGGGATACGACTCCGCATTCAATACGGCGCTGGATCGAGCGCGCGAACTGCTGACATGAGAGGATAATCTCCGTGGCGAAAGAACCCCAACTGCGCATTGCCGGCACGCCTGAAGAATCAGCGCGAGATTGCTCCCGGTTCGTATTACAGACGCTGGCGGAAGCGCTCCAGAACGCGCCGCAAGCTACGCTGGCTATTTCGGGCGGAAGCACCCCAAAGTTGCTATTTGCGGAAATGGCACGCGCCGCTTTCGACTGGTCGCAGATTCATATCTTTTGGGTGGACGAACGTTGTGTTCCGCCTACAGATTCGCAGAGCAATTTCAAACTGGCGAACGACACGCTGCTGCAGGCCGCCAAGATTCCGCTGTTGAATATTCATCGCGTTTACGGCGAACTTCAGCCGGACGAAGGAGCTGCCCGTTACGTCGCAGAGATCAAAGCATTCTTTTCTCTGGGTGAAGAGCAGTTGCCGGTGTTCGACGTGTTGCATCGCGGCTTGGGGCCCGACGCCCACACGGCGAGTTTATTTCCAGGCGAGCCGCTGATAGCGAATCGCAGCGGGATCGCGGCGCATGTCTGGGTTGAGAAAATGAAGATGGATCGCATCACGCTGCTGCCTGGTGTTCTGCTGGCCGCTAAGAATACTGTTTTACAAGTTTCCGGCGATGAAAAAGCTGAGCCAGTGCGACAGGTTCTGAAAGAACCGGAAGACTACTTCAGATATCCTTGTCAAATAGCGAGTAGAGACGGGAAAGCCGTCTGGTTTCTCGATCGTGCTGCCGCCGCTAGGCTTTAGTGAGATCGGGTGCTAACCGACTTGGGGGTTCAGGCGCTGATAACGCTCGCTGGGAAGGTGTGAAAAATCCGCTGCTTGCGGGATCCGCTGCCGGCTCCTCTACAGTCGCGGCTCGGCTAGAAGTTGGGCGGTGAAAAAGATGGCCGAGACGTATCAGCAAGGCGGTTCCGAGTTAGGTCGCTGGCGGTCGCGGGTTAAGAAACGGTTAAGCACCCAGTGAGATCCCGGCTATTTCTAACAGCATTCGTCGCCTGTTGCCTTACGACGTGCATCAGGCCAAGAGTGGGAGAGACGCCGCCGCTTTTCCCGAACAACGTCACCGTAGACCCGCAAGTGTATGGGTATCACAACAGGCTGATTTTTGCGGGAGACGTGATGTTCTCGCGGGCCGTGCGGCGCGAAATTCTGGGCAGGCACGATTCGTCGATGCCGTTCCGCAAGATAGCGCCGCTCCTTCAATCGGCGGACATCGCCTTTGTGAATCTGGAATCGCCATTTTCGGATGAGGGGCCGTATCACGACGGCGGGTTGGTGTTTCACGCGGCGCCGGAGATGATTGAAGGATTGCAACTGGCGGGAATCAACGTTGCGTCCACTGCCAATAACCACGCTCGCGATTGCGGGCCTCATGGCGTGGAATTCACCCTGAAGTGGCTGCGTTCGCATGGCATTCGACCAGTGGGCAGCGCTGAGACGGAAAAAGCGGCGCACGAGGGTACCGTGTTTGCGCGCAACGGCGTGCGCTTCGGGTTTCTTGGCTATACGTTCGACCAGAAGAACGGCAATTGGAAAGACATCGATCCGCGCATTGCGCTGACCGACCCGGCTGTGATGGCGCGGGATGTAGCAGAGTTGAAGAAACACTGCGATGTGGTGATCGTTTCGATGCACAACGGCATTGAGTATCAGACGAAGCCGTCGGAGGCGCAAATCAAGTTTGCGCACGCAGCGATTGATGCCGGGGCCAAACTCGTGATCGGCCATCATCCGCACGTAGTGCAGCCGATGGAGGTTTACCACGACGGGTTGATTTACTACTCGCTGGGGAATTTTGTGTTCGACCAATACCAGCGCGAAGCCACGCAACATGGCGAAGTAGTGGAGGTGTCGTTCCTGGGCCGGGAGATTGTCAACACGCGCGCAATGAACGTGAAAATTACGGCTTCCGGCCCGGAATTGGAATAGCCTCAGCCGGCGGAACCGGATTCGATGTGACCGCCGAATTTGAAGCGCATCGCGGAAAGCACTTTTTCGGTAAAGGTGTGTTCACGGCGTGAGCGGAAGCGGGTAAACAACGCCGAGGCGAGCACTTCCACCGCGACGGCCTCTTCAATCGCGGCGTTAATGGTCCAGCGGCCTTCGCCGGAGTCTTCCACGGAGCCTTTGTAGTTGGACAAATCTGGATTTTCAACCAGCGCCATGGACGTCAGATCGAGGAGCCATGATCCGACGACGCTGCCGCGACGCCAGAGCTCGACGATATCGCGGACGTTTAAGTCAAAGCGTTCGTTTTCCGGCAGGTCGGTAGAGTTTTTGTGAACGAGCACGTCCAAGCCCTCGCCGTATGCCTGCATGAGGCCGTATTCAATGCCGTTGTGAATCATTTTCACGAAATGGCCGGCGCCGGGCGGCCCAACTCGTAAATAGCCTTGTTCGGCAGTGCTGGGAATCTTAGCGAAGCCCGGAGTGCGTTCGATAGTGCCGAGACCGGGAGCGAGTGTCTTGAAGATTGGCTCCCAGCGAGTGAAGGTTTCTGGTTCGCCTCCAACCATAAGGCAATAACCGCGTTCAACTCCCCAGACGCCGCCGCTGGTGCC
>PMSX01000221.1 GCA_003167495.1 Bryobacterales bacterium
GCCTGCTATCTGTCACAGCATCTGCGCCGCTGTTTCCCGGACATCGCGCTGCCCTGCACGCCGAACGGCTGCCCGTAGTTCCGCTGGCTGCCTCCGTCTCCCACCTCTCAGCAGTGCCGTTAGGGGGGGCTAGCCTTCTTCCAGCCCGCCGGAGGCTGGCCTGCCTTCGTTTGTCAATTATCCGCCTATACTAAGAAGAACCTAATGGAAGACCTGAGGCAAATTCCAGGATTCTTGTTCTTTGATCACATCGCCATCACTGTCAAACGAGGTGAGTTGGAACAGCAGGTAGACCTTTACAAAACCCTCGGATTTTCGGAAGTTCATCGCGAAGATATGCTCGGGACCGACCAAGTCCGCGAAGTTCTATTACGCCTCGCCGGGGGTCCCAATCTGATTCAACTGCTGGAGCCGCTGAACGCCGATTCGCCAGTGGCAAAACAGCTCGAAAGATCTGGCGGCCGCGGCGGTTTCGCGCATGTGGCGTTTCGCGTCGCCGATATTCACAAGGCGTTCGAATACATGCGAGGCAAGGGCTTCAAAATCATCGACGCCAAGCCACGCAATGGATCGCGCGGTACGCAGGTCTTTTTCGTTCATCCGAAAACCACTGAGCAGACGAGTTTTGGCTATCTCATGGAGGTTGTCCAGGAAGGTGCCTCGCATGTCTAATCCAGTGGGAACGGGAATTCTTCAATTGCGCGAGGAGTTCCCACCGGTTTCAACCGCCGAATGGGAAGCCGTGATTCAAAAAGATCTCAAAGGCGCCAGCTACGAAAAGAAGCTGGTTTGGCATCCTGAGCAAGGCGTTTCAGTACAACCTTACTATCGCCGCGAGGCCCTGCAAGCGATTGGTGAAGTGGTTGACTTGGCGCCGGGCGATTTCCCATATACGCGCGGCAACGGCCAGTGCCCGGAAGAAGCACAGGACTGGATACCGCCGGCAGGCGCCGTCCGAGCCGACTACTTACACGAGGCCGGCGCAACCACCGTTCAGGAACTCGCTTTTGCCTTGGCGGAAGGCGTAGAAATATTGGCCGCTATCCTTGATGATGAAAGAAGTCTTGACGCAAACGAAACCGTCTTCGTCTACGCGATTGGCTCCAACTACTTCTTCGAAATCGCTAAGCTGCGAGCGGCGCGCTTACTTTGGTCTACTGCGGTAGCTGCGTTTGGCGACGAAGGTCGAAAAGCTGGCCCTGTTCGAATCCATGCGCGCACAGCCCGCTTGAATAAGAGCCTCTTCGATCCATATACCAACCTTCTGCGAGTCACTACGGAAGCGGCATCGGCCATGGTCGCTGGGTGCGACTCTCTCACCGTGGAATCGTTTGGCTTTGCTCCGCACTTGAGTGCCAATGTGCAGCGCGTCCTCCGAGAAGAGGCATATCTCACCCGCGTGTCAGATCCCGCCGGAGGTTCCTATTACGTCGAAGCCCTAACAGATCTCCTGGCAAAAAAAGCATGGCAGTTGTTTCAAGAAGTCGAAGCCGCCGGTGGGTGGTCTATTGCGCTTCAATCTGGGCTTGTCGAGAAAGCACTCACTCAGTCGCGTGAAGCGCAAGCCGCGGCCGTGTCGTCGCGGCGTCGCACTCTCGTGGGAGTAAACAACTATCCTGACGTTTTGGAAAAGGCCTCCAGCGTCCAGCTAGCCGCACGGACAGTACCTCCCACTCCGCTGCCGAATGATCTTTTCCCCCAAACCCGCCTCGCTGAGCCGTTTGAAGCAATTCGCCGCCGCACCGCTGCTCACGCACGCAAAACCAGACGCTACCCCAAAATTCTCCTTCTCAAACGCGGCAATCCGAAGATGAAACTCGCGCGGGCTACGTTCTGCTTGAATTTTTTTGGTTGTGCCGGGTTCGATCTGGTTGAAGCGGAGCAGTACGCAAACACCGATGCCGATCTCATCGTTCTTTGCAGTTCTGACGCCGAGTATCCACCTTTCGCGCGGGAGGTCTGCCGCGCCACATCCGTACCGGTGCTGGTAGCCGGTAATCCGAAGGAACAATTTGCTGAGTTACAGTTGGCGGGCGTGCAAGACTTTGTACACTTCGCCTCAAATGCCGTCGAGACGCTGACACATTGGCAGAACAGATTGGGCATGGATCCATTTCTGGAAGGTGTCACGCCGTGAAACCCGACTTCAGCAAAATTGAATTTAACCCGCGACGCCGCGCTATGCCGCATCAGGCGTCTGAGGATACGGCTCATACCTGGATGACACCGGAACAGATCCCGCTCAAGCGTTACTACATCGGCGAGGATTTATTTGCGATGGAACACCTGGATTACGTCGCTGGAATTCCGCCTTTCCTCCGTGGGCCTTACTCAACTATGTATGTGACTCAGCCTTGGACCATCCGCCAGTATGCTGGATTCTCCACCGCTGAAGAATCGAACGCGTTCTACCGGCGAAATTTGGCCGCGGGACAAAAGGGCTTATCGATTGCTTTCGATTTGGCGACGCATCGCGGCTATGATTCGGACAATGAACGTGTCACCGGCGACGTGGGAGCGGCCGGCGTGGCTATCGATTCCGTCGAAGACATGAAAATCCTCTTCGATCAGATCCCGCTTGACCAGATGTCCGTCTCCATGACCATGAACGGAGCCGTTCTGCCTATCATGGCGTTCTATATAGTGGCTGCCGAAGAACAAGGCGTGCCGCCTGAACGTCTAAGCGGAACAATTCAGAACGACATCCTCAAAGAGTTCATGGTGCGCAATACTTACATTTATCCGCCTGAGCCCTCCATGCGGATCATTGGCGATATCTTTTGCTACTGTTCCCAGCGCATGCCGAAATTCAACTGCATTTCGATTAGCGGATACCACATGCAGGAAGCCGGCGCTACCGCCGACATCGAACTTGGCTACACTCTTGCAAATGGCCTCGAATATGTGCGCACCGGCATTAAGTCTGGCTTAAGCATTGACGATTTCGCCCCGCGCCTCAGCTTCTTTTGGGCCATTGGCATGAATCACTTTATGGAGATAGCGAAGCTTCGCGCGGCGCGCGTGCTCTGGGCGAAGTTGATCAAGGGCTTTCATCCAAAAAATCCTAAATCGATGGCTCTGCGAACACATTGCCAAACGTCGGGGTGGAGTCTCACGGCGCAGGACGTATTCAACAACGTCGCGCGCACTTGCGTCGAAGCTTTGGCGGCGGCATTCGGCCATACTCAGTCGCTGCACACCAACGCCTTGGACGAAGCCATCGCTTTACCCACTGATTTCTCCGCTCGCATTGCCCGCAACACACAGATCTATCTGCAGGAAGAGACTGGCATCACCAGGGTTGTCGATCCTTGGGCCGGCAGTTACTATGTCGAGAGTCTGACTCATGAGTTGATGCATCGTAGCTGGCACCACCTCCAGGAGGTCGAGAGCCTGGGAGGAATGACCAAAGCAATTGAGAGTGGCTTGCCCAAGATGCGGATTGAAGAGGCGGCAGCCCGCCGGCAGGCACGCATCGACTCAAGGCGCGAGGTAATCGTTGGCATTAACAAATACCAGGTAGAGAAAGAAGAGTCGATTCAAGTTCTCCAGATTGATAACCGCACCGTGCGCGAAAACCAACTCAAACGCCTGGCGGCCGTGCGCGCATCGCGTGATCAAAAAGCCGTTGACGAAGCCCTTCACGCGCTCACGCAAGCGGCCGCCAACAAAGATGGCAATTTGCTTGAACTCTCCATCAATGCAGCTCGCCGGCGCGCCACTCTCGGCGAGATTTCCAACGCCTTGGAGAAAGTCTTTGAGAGATATCGGGCGCCAATCCGTACAATATCGGGTGTGTACTCCTCCGAGAGCAAGGACAACGCAGAGTTCCAAAAAGCCCAGGCTATGGCACGGCACTTTGAAAAAATGGAAGGCCGCCGTCCAAGACTTCTGGTAGCCAAAATGGGCCAGGACGGCCACGACCGTGGAGCCAAAGTAATCGCCACAGCGTTCGCTGATCTCGGCTTTGACGTCGACATCGGGCCGCTGTTTCAAACCCCCCGTGAGGTAGCCCAGATGGCCGTTGAAAACGACATACACATTCTTGGCATCTCATCGCTCGCCGGCGGCCACAAGACTCTGGTTCCCGAAGTCATAGCGGAATTGCAGAGGTTGGGGCGCGGCGACATTCTAATCTTTGTGGGCGGCGTAATACCGCCTCAAGACTACGACTTTTTGCGCGCCGCTGGTGTTGCGGAAGTGTTTGGCCCCGGCAGCGTGATTCCTCTTTGCGCGCAGACCATTCTCACCGCGCTCACGGACCAATTGAGTGGCGCAAACGTTACCTAAAACGTTCCGCCGGCTCACTCCAGAGCGCTACGTCGAGGGCATTCTGTGCGGTGACCGAGCCGTTCTGGCCCGCGCCATCACGGTGGTCGAAAGCGTTTTGCCGGAAGACGCCGTTCTGGCGGACGTATTGCTCGCTGCCGTCCTTCCCCGAACCGGCAAAGCACGCCGTGTCGGCATTACCGGTGTGCCCGGTGCGGGTAAGAGCACTATGATCGATGCCCTGGGCATGCATCTGATTCAAAACTACGGCCAGAAGGTTGCCGTCTTAAGCGTTGACCCATCAAGCCCGATTTCGGGCGGCAGCATTCTGGGTGACAGGACGCGTATGGAGCGGCTCTCCGTCAACCAGAACTCGTTCATCCGGGCCTCGCCGGCGCGTGGGCATCTGGGAGGAGTCGCTCGGCACACCCGCGAAACCATTCTGTTGTGTGAGGCTGCGGGGTACGCGAACATTCTTGTCGAAACCATCGGCGTCGGGCAGTCTGAGACGGCCGTTCGGTCCATGACGGATTTCTTTCTTCTTATCACGTTGGCCGGTGCCGGCGACGAGCTTCAGGGCATAAAACGCGGCATACTCGAAATGATCGATTGTATAGTCGTCAACAAGGCCGATGGCGACAATGTGGCTAAGGCCGACGCCGCGCGAGTCGCCTATTCCAACGCTCTGCACTTGTTCCCCCCAACTCCCGATGGGTGGGCGCCTCCCGTCCTATGTGTCTCTTCACTCACGGGCCACGGCATCCCTGAGGTATGGGAAATCGTCTCCCAGCATCATTCCCGCCTGGAGGCCAATGGCTATCTTCTCGTCCGGCGTAGGAATCAATCCATCGAATGGATGCGCGAACTCATCTCCGATGGACTCACCGAACGTTTCCGCGCGCATCCAGCCGTCGCCTCCCAGATGCCGGTATTAGAGAATGCCGTCCGCAACAACACTCTCACCCCGGTGGCCGCCGCTCGCATCTTGCTTTCAACTCTCATCTGAAGAGAGTTCTAACCGACCGCAGCTTCGGGACGGTCACGGCTTCTTCATGACGAAGCCAATTTACTATGTTCCGGCCCAAAATGTGCAAACATAGCCAAATGAGAGTATTCGCACTCCTGGTTGGCTGCTGCTTTTTTCTTTACTCGGATGTGAGCAACTCCTGGACACCGGAGTTCTCTATGCAAGTCCGCACCATTGGATCTGTGGTGCCGTCGCCGGACGCCCGATGGGTCGCTTATACAGAGGTCAAAGCAATCGCCGAGGGAGAGCGCAGCGAGTTAGTGACGCAGATCTTCCTTGCGCGGGCGGATGGAACGCGGCGATTCCAGCTGACGCGCGCCGAGAAAGGTTCGAGCGCGCCAACGTTCTCGCCGGACGGGCGGTATGTTTATTTTCTCTCCGACCGCTCAGGCAAAAGCAATATCTATCGCGTTCTCGTGGCGGGTGGCGAAGCTGAGATGCTGACCGATGTGAAGGGCAGCATCGGCGAATTCAAGGTCTCTCCGGATGGGAAAACGGTTGCGTACGCGGGATATGAGCCGCCACCGGATCTCGAGAAGGCGCACAAGGAGAAACGGGATTTCCGCGTCGTGGACGCCGACCCCGAGAATTTCACCCTCTACACGATTCCGGCAGAAGCCAACGACGAAGGCAAGCGGGAGGCGAAGAAGCTATTCGAAGCCAAGTACCATGTGGCGAGTTTTGACTGGTCGCCGGACGGCAAGAGCATCGCGTTTGAACACTGGCCCACGCCCCTCGCTGACGACTGGACCAAGGCAGACATCGCGGAGGTTGAGGTGGTCACGGGTCATGTGATAGACATTGCCAAAACATCCGCGGCCGAGAGTACTCCGCACTATTCACCGGACGGGCGCTACCTCGCGTTCGACAAGACATCGGAGAAGGTGCACTGGCCAGGCGACGCGCATATCGCCCTGTTGAACCGGGCGAGCGGCGAGGTACGTTTGTTGCCGGATACGTTCGACGCTAAGCCCGCGCTGTTGGGGTGGGCCGCCGATTCGAAGAACCTCGTGTTCATGGAGCCGAAAGGAACGCGTAGTGAGCTTTATTCCATGCCAATTGATGGCCCGCCGCAGAGCCTTTATCTGCCGGAGAAAGGCGTGGTCGGAGGAGGCGCCGCCCTGAACGTGAGCGGAACTCACATAGGATTCAGCCATGAGAGCAGCGCTGACGCACCGGAAGCGTATTTCATGGCGCTGCAAGGCGGCGGCCAGCCTGTCAGAATCAGCCGCGCGAACGATGACCTGGCTAAGCCCGCTCTTGGGGAAACGAAGGTGATCCGCTGGAAATCGAAAGACGGCCAGGAGGTGGAGGGCTTGCTCACGTTGCCGGTTGGTTATGAGACGGGCAAGAAGTATCCGCTCATCTTGAACATCCACGGCGGTCCGGCCGGCGCTTTTGCTGAGACCTTTATTGGACGCTTCAGTGTCTATCCGATTGCGGCATTTGCGGCTCGCGGATACGCAGTGCTGCGCCCGAATCCTCGAGGGTCCAGTGGTTACGGCAAGCAATTTCGCTACGCGAATGTGGCCGATTGGGGCGGCAAGGATTTCGAGGATGACA
Source organism: Bryobacterales bacterium (assembly GCA_003167495.1). GTDB lineage: Bacteria > Acidobacteriota > Terriglobia > Bryobacterales > Bryobacteraceae > Bog-105. Next base: position 6,860 of record PMSX01000221.1, read on the forward strand.
TGAGCGGCGTGGATCAGGTGATCGCGATGGGAATTGCCGATCCGGATCATCTTGCCGTATTGGGCTGGAGTTATGGCGGTTTCATGACAAGTTGGGTGGTCACTCACACAGACCGCTTCAAGGCCGCGGTCGTCGGCGCTGGTGTCACCGACCTGTGGAGTTTCACCGGAACCTCCGACATTCCCGGCTTTCTGCCTGACTACTTCGATGGCGACCCTTGGGACCAGTTCCGCAATTTTGCCGATCATTCGCCAATCACCTTTGTCAAAAACGTGAAGACCCCGACCCTCATTCTGCATGGCGAGGCTGACATTCGCGTTCCAACGAGCCAAGGGTATGAGTTTTATCACACGCTGAAAAAATTGGGTGTGACCACGAAGATGGTGGTGTATCCACGCACTCCGCACGGGCCTCGCGAGCCGAAATTCATTCTCGACATCGCGCAACGAAATATCGAATGGGTTGAAACGTACGCAAGGTAAATGATGAAACTCCACACGATTGGCTTGATTGCCTTGTTGGGCAGCGCTTCGGCGGCGGAGGCTCCGCAGCAGTGGACGCCGGAAGTATCGATGAAGGTGCACAACGTTACGGAAGTCCTGCCGTCGGCCGATGGCAGTGCTGTCGTCTGGACCGAATCTACCGCAGTGATGAGCACAGAGAAGAGCGAGATCAACACGCAACTCTTCTTTGCGCAAAGCGATGGATCTCATCGCCTGCAATTGACGCGCGGAGAGAAGAGCGCAAAAGCCCCGGAGTTTTCGCCGGATGGTGCCTTCGTTTATTTCTCTTCCGAACGCTACGGGAAGGGAAATCTCTTCCGTATTGCGGTAGACGGCGGCGAGGCGGAAAAACTGACCGACCTGAAGGGCGAATTGGGCGCCTATCATCTCTCGCCGAACGGCAAGTGGATCGCGTTTAGTGCATCGCCCGAGCGTCCTGAAGTGGAGACGGCCAAGCGGTTGAAGATGGACTTTCGCGTAATCGACGAAGATCCAGTGGATCAGGCTCTCTACTTGATCGCCACGAACGCCGATAGCGGCGTTCAGCGATCGGTGAAGAAATTGGTGAGCGGTCCATTCACGGTGGGAGCCTTCGCTTGGTCACCCGACTCGCGCACGATCGCGTTTGAAACGCGGCCGTCGCCCGATGCCGATGTCTCGCGCAAGAGTGATATTTCGGAAGTGGAAGTGGAGAGCGGTGTCGTGCAGTCGATCGCCAACACGCAGGCTACGGAAGCGCAACCGGCATACTCGCCTGACGGCCGCTATCTGGCCTTTGTCCGAACGCCGGCGCCGCTGCAACCAGGCCGAATTGTGCTGCATGACCGGAAGGATGCTAAAGAGCGGGAGTTGCCCGAGTCTTTTGACGGGCAACCGAATCTGGCCGGTTGGGCGGCGGACTCGCGGCAAATCTACTTTGCGGAGGTTAAGGGCACACACGCTATTTTGTATTCCATGCCTGTCGATGGCCCTCCACGAGCCGCCTTCGTCCCGAAAGGTACGTTCGGCGCGGGGTTGCGATTGAATGCGCGTGGCACGTACGCCGGACTGGCCTTGCAAACAGCGTCGGAACCGGTGGAGGCCTATAACCTGGATCTGCATTCGATGAAGCCGGTACAGGTGAGTGCCGCCAACACCAATTTGCCTAAACCGCCGCTTGGGGAGACGCAGGTGATTCGTTGGAAGAACGCGGGCGAAGAGTTGGAAGGGCTATTGACGTTGCCGCCTGGTTACGAGAAGGGAAAGAAGATTCCACTTATCTTGAATATTCACGGCGGTCCATCAGGCGGTTTTACGGAGACTTTCATTGGCGCCGCCGGGTTGTATCCCATCGCCAGTTTCGCGGGCCAAGGTTGGGCCGTCCTTCGCGTGAACCCACGTGGGTCGACCGGATACGGGATCAAGTTTCGCGCCGCCAACCTTAACGATTGGGGCGGTGGCGATTATAAGGACTTGATGTCGGGTGTCGATCACGTGATTGAGATGGGCATTGCCGATCCGAATCGCCTGGTGGTGATGGGCTGGAGTTATGGCGGCTACATGACCAACTGGGTGATTGGGCAAACCACCCGCTTTAAAGCGGCGGCAACGGGCGCGGGCCTCAGCAATCTGATCAGTATGTGGGGGACGAACGACATTCCCACGACCCTGGATGATTACTTCTCGGGTACGCCGGTGGAACAGACCGAACGGTACCTGAAAATGTCGCCGCTCTATTATGTGAAGAATGTGACAACGCCGACGTTGATTCTACATGGAGAGATTGATCCGCGGGTGCCTACCGGGCAAGGCTACGAGATGTACAACGCGCTCAAGCGGCGCGGTGTAGAAACCGTGATGGTAGTTTACCCAAGAACCAAACATGGACCGGAAGAACCCAAGTTCGTGATGGACATCATGCGTCGACACGTGGAATGGGTTTCGAAACATCTATCGACGGCCCAGGCTGTGCCCTTGCGCGCAGCCAATTGATTCAGGGAACTCGGCAAACTCGCAAACTCGGGGACCTGCTACCCGTTATCCGATTCCCACGCCCAGTCATCACAAAACTTCCAAAACCAAATCTCCTTCCTTTTCAATCACATCCGATCAAGAAACCCCTTGAGCGTTCGCCCCACCTCCTAACTTGAAATCGTTTGAACCCGCCGTCGCGCGCCCAAACAACAACTTTCAATCAAGCGAAAAGGAATCAAACTCAATGCCTACCCCAGCACAAACTCACGCAAACCAGCAAAACTCTCAAAAATCCACCGGACCTACCTCACAAACCGGCCAGCAAGCCTCTTCTCAAAACGCCATCAAACACGGCCTCGCCAGCCACACCCTTTTCTACATCATGCCCGACGAAGACGGGCCCAAGTTCAGCCAGCTCGTCGAACGCTTAAGGGCAGAACACCAACCACAAACCCAAACCGAGAACGATCTCGTTGTCCGCATGGCCCAGCACGAGTGGCTGCGCGCCCGCGCACTCCGTTTTCAAAGCCATTGCCTCGAACCAGACCAGCACGTCTCCTCTACCGAATATTTCTCTCTCTACCTGCGCTATCAAACCACCAACGAACGCGCCTATTCCCGCTGCCTCCAAGACCTTCTAACACTCAGAGCCGAAAGGAGAAAAGTAGAAATTGGCTTCGTTTCGCAAAAACGTGCCGCCGAATCCCAAGACCTCAAAAAAGAAGCGCAAAATCTGAAACAACAGCAGTTCGAACTCAAGAAACAGGAGTTCGAATGGAAAAAACACCGCGTCACAACAGCGAGTTCGCTAAACATCCCTGTTCCGCACCCCGAAACCAGCCCCGTAGACCTCGAAATGGCCGCGTAAACCCCGTATACAAGGTCGACCATATCGCGCACCTCACAACCCAAACCCGTGGTGCCCTCGCGCTCACCGCCCCACCCCGTGTAACCGAGTGTCCATGAATCCTCGGGTCCAGCGTATAATTTAGTAAATCGATTCCCGCCGCGTCTGCGCATCGTTGAGTTTTTCCATTTAATTTTTCTGTGGGAGGAAATTTTATGAGGATTCAAGACGTTCCTGTTTTACGCGGGGGGCTCTTTGCAATCGTATTAGCCATTTTTTCCATTAGCACCGCGGCCATTGCGCAGCAAACGCTCGGCGCTATAACGGGCACCGTCAAAGATGTATCCGGCGCCGTAATTCCCGACGCAACCGTAAAGTCGCGCAACATCGCCACCAATCTCGAAGTCATTGAGCATACCCAATCCAACGGCTCCTATTCAGTCCAGAACATTCCAATCGGCACATATGAGCTGACTTTCACGAAAGCCGGATTCCAGAAAGAGGTTCACACGCAGGTCCTGGTCAATTCCGACCGCACCACCACTGTCGATTCCACCCTGCAAGTGGGCGCGCTCAGCAGCACCGTTGAAGTGTCCTCGACATCATCGATGAATCAGGTCGATACCACCACCGGTTACGTCGTCGATCAATTGACCATTCAACAAACGCCTCTCGGTACCGGCAGCTTCACGCAACTCGCCATTTTGAGCCCGGGCGTTCACGCCGATTTCCTCGGTGGCGCGGGAAGCAATTCCGGACTCGGCAATCAGGCCATCTTCGCTAACGGCCAGCGCGACACCAGCAACAGCTTCTCACTCAACGGCATCAGCACCAATAATCTCTTCAACGGCAATTCCACCAGTCAAGTAGGCGAGAACCGTTTCGTTCTCAACACCGGCCAGAACTTCGGCGCAGGCGGTTCCATTCAAACCAGTACCTCCGTATACTCGGCCATCGGCCAGGCACTCCCAACGCCTCCCGTCGAAGCCATCCAGGAGATCAGCGTCAACTCCGCCATGTATGACGCCACGCAGGGCGCCAACAGCGGCGCGCATATCAGCGTCATCACCAAATCCGGCGCCAACGCCATCCACGGCGAAGCCTATGAATACTTTCAAAACAGCGTCATGAACGCCGCGCCGTTCTTCTACAATGCATCGCCCGTCATCACCGTGAAAGACCCTTATCTCAACCGCAATCAATTTGGCGCTACGTTTGGCGGCCCCATCAAGAAAGACAAGCTCTTCTACTTCCTTTCCTATCAAGGTGTCCGCATCGCCGACGCTTCCGATTCAACCAAAGACGTCACCGTCCCGCTCGGCCTAACCAACGATCGCAGCCCGCAGGGCATCATTAACGCAGTCCAAAGCAGCTTCTCCAATACCTCCCTCGCAGCCAGTCAGATCAGCCCCGTCGCCTCCGCACTCTTGAATGCCAAACTGCCCAGTGGCCAATACCTCATTCCAAGCGCTCAAATCACCAACCCCGCTCAGGCTGCCGCCTTGGGTTACGACGCCGTCACGCAAGGCCCCAACGCCACATCGAACGTCGACCAAGGCATCGCGAACATCGATTATGTGATCAGTGACAAAGACCGTTTAACTGGCAAGTATTACGTCCAACAAAACCCCACCACCAATCCCTTTGGCGCAGTAGGAACTTCGCTCGGATTCCCGCAACAGCTTTCCGCCGGCAGCCAGGTCGGTTCTATTGACAACTCCGTCATCCTAACCCCGTCCCTCATCTGGCAACAACATATCGGCTTCACTCGCATGGAGGCGTATTCACACACCGGTCAAGCCTTCACGCCGTCCGATTTCGGCATGAATCTGCTCGGTTCAAAAACATTTCCGCAAATTGAAATGACAGAGGCCGACCCAACTATTGACGAGGGCCTCCAATTCGGCAGCAGCGTCAGTTTCGGCAACGCAGGCATGTACCAAAATCAATGGGAGTACGGCAGCACTCTGAACTGGGTCAAAGGAAAGCACACCCTCTCGTTCGGCGGACAGTGGGATCACACTCAGCTCAACATCATCAATAACAATACGTCCGACGACACCATCGATTTCAAAACCTTTGTCAACTTTGTAGAAGGCGCAGTCAGGACTGGAACGTATTCGGCCGCCTTCGCTGGATCGGCCGACCGCTATTACCGCTCCGACACAATCGGCGCCTTCGTCAACGATAACTATAAAGTCCGCAGCAACCTCACAGTCACTATGGGACTACGTTGGGACTTCGATGGACCTTTATCTGAAAAATATGGCCGCTTAACAGGCTTCAACTCCAATCTGTATTCCTACGACGCCGCTACCGATACCATTACCGGGTCGGGACTCGAAATCGCCGGCAACAACAAACAGTTTGGAACACCCGGAGCAAGTGATTCTTTAATGACGCAGCACCAGTGGGTCTTCGCCCCGCGTTTCGGCGTTGCTTGGACGCCATTCAAAAAGCTGACCATCCGTAGCGGATTCGGTATCTACTCCGACCGTGGCGAGTTTTTCTCTTATCTTTCGCCTAGCGCCGGCGGCGGTTTTAACGGCCCCTTTGGCGTCACTCTTGCTCCTCCTTTCGTTACTCCCATCTTTGCCGCAAAAGGGGCCACCTTCGCCGCTCCATTCGGAACCACTGCGCCGGCCGCTCCGCCCGCCAGCGCCGCTGCTTTTCAAGCTTTGCTGCCTAACCTGAGTCAAACGGAATCCGGCGACCTCCCACCCGGAAATCTTTTTGGCCCCTTCCTCTACGGTGGTTATGACATCAACAATAAGCTCCCCTATTCGGAAAATTGGACCTTCGATATTCAGTACCAGGCCACCAATAGTTTGCTCCTGAGTGTCGGCTATGTCGGCAACCACGGCTTGCACCAAGTCTTGCCAATCCCGTTCAACCAACCGAACATTGCAACGCCGCAAAACCCCGTCAACGGCCAGACTTCGTCTTACGGTGGAGTACTTTACAACCAGCCGGCGAACGAGCCCATCTCGACAAGCGAATATTCCGGCAATGCTCCGGTCCGCGTTCCCTATGTAGGCTATGACATGAACTCCGTTCTCTACAAGGCCGAAGGCATCTCGAATTACAACGCTCTCCAAATCCAGGCCCGCAAACGGCTGTCGTTTGGTTTGCAGTTCACCGCCTCCTATACCTACTCTCACGCGCTCGATGAGCAAAGCGGACTGGGCCTTTTCTTCACCGGTAACAATCCCTTGTATCCGGGATCGAATTACGGCTCCGCGGACTTCGATCAAACCCACGTCTTCTTGGTCAACTACACGTACAACCTCCCAAATCTCACAACCCACAAGGCGCTCGGTGAACTCATCAACGGCTGGCGCTTGGGAGGCCAGACAGTGGCGCAAAGCGGCCAGCCCTATAGCGTCTATGATTACTCCGGCTCTGTCGCAAGCCTCTACTTCGGCACTGACGATGAAATTGGCAACCCCATCGTGCCTCTGAAAGCGGGTGTTTCGGCTTCACAAGCTCAATTGCAGGGAACAACCGGGGTAAACGCAGGAAAGCCAGTCTTAAACTCCAGCGATTTTTCCCCGGTTTTCGTCGCACCCGGAACCTATGGCGTTCCTGCCGGAGACACCTACGAATCCATTTACGGCAGTTTGGGCCGCAACACCTTCCGCGGTCCCTTCCAGGTTCGCTTTGATATGGACTTGGCCAAAGAATTCGTCCTCAACGAAAGATTCCGCCTGCGTTTCAACTTCGACGCCTTTAATCTCTTCAACCATCCTGACTTCGACACTCCCAATAACGACGTCGTCTTCTTTAATGATTATTCCGCTCCGCCGGTCTACCCACCCCTTGGGAGTCTCGGCGTCATCCAGCACACTCTTGGGAGTTCGCGCTTCTTGCAACTCGCTCTCCACCTAACCTTCTGACCTGTGACTTCAAGTGGGGCAGGATGGCATCCTGCGAGCCGATTGGAAATCGGCGCTCAATGACCACCGAACAAACGGACGTGGCCATTGTGGGCGCTGGCATCATAGGTCTCGCGCACGCTTATATAGCCGCGAAAGCCGGTCGCAAGGTCTCGGTTTTTGAGAGAAATCCCGCCGCCAACGGCGCATCGGTGCGAAATTTCGGAATGGTCTGGCCCATCGGTCAGCCGCCGGGCGAGATGTACCAAACCGCACTCCGAAGCCGCGAGATCTGGCTGGAACTTCTGAGAGAGGCCGTTCTGCCCTATTTGCCGACGGGCTCATTGCATGCGGCGTATCGCGACGACGAAGCGGCGGTAGCACGGGAGTTTGTCGAACGCGGCAAACCGCTCGGCTATGAGTGCGCCTGGTTGAACAAGCAACAGACATTGGAGAAGACATCAGCTATTAGGACTAACGGATTAATCGGCGCTCTATGGAGTCCAACCGAAATGACGGTTGATCCACGCCAAGTGATTTCCCAGATTCCGCTATTTCTAAAAGAGCGCTACGCCGTGAACTTTCATTTCAACTCCGCGGTGAAAGAAGTCGAGGCCCGCACCCTTCGAACAAGTCGCTGGTGCTGCCAGGCCGATGCCATTATAGTAGCGAGCGGCGATGATTTTCAAACCTTGTTTCCAGAACTATTTCAGGATACGCAGTTGACCCGCTGTAAGCTGCAAATGTTACGAACGGTACCGCAACCTGCGAACTGGGCGCTCGGGCCATCGTTGGCGTTTGGATTAACCTTCCGGCACTATCCCACGTTCAGCATCTGCGATTCTCTCGTCGCGTTGAAAGCGCGCGTGGCCCACGAAACTCCAGAGTTCGACCGCTGGGGCATTCACGTCATGGCGTCGGAGAATTCTACGCGGCAGATCATTCTCGGAGACAGTCATGAATACAGTCTCGAAGTCGACGTTTTCGACCGCGCGTCCGTCAACGATTTAATTCTGGGCTATGCGCGCGATCATCTCCGAATCCCTGACCTCAGAATTGCCGAAAGCTGGCATGGTGTCTATGCCAAGCATCCCAATAAACCGTTTCTGCGGTTGAATCCCGCTCAGGGCGTGCGAGTCGTGACGGTAACCAGTGGCATTGGGATGACGTTATCGTTCGGCCTTGCGGAGCAGACTCTTCGCGAGTTGGGGATGATCCAGTGACTCTCTTGAATCGTGAAACGCCACCCAGCTTGGGCGCAAAACGCGTGCTCGCCGTTATTTTCGATTGGGCGGGTACCACTGTCGACTTTGGGAGTTTGGCCCCGGTCAGAACCTTGGAGCGCGTTTTCGCGGAAGCGGGCGTGCCGATTACGGAGGAAGAAGCGCGCCGTGACATGGGCATTGCAAAACGCGATCATATCGCCGCGTTGCTCGCCATGCCCCGCATTCGGGCAAAGATCGCCTCCACTGATATTGATTTGCTCTATGATCGATTCATACCACTCCAATTTGAGTGTCTCAAGCAATACTCTAAGGTCATTGGAGGCATACCGGAGGTAGTGGAAACACTCCGTAGCCGTGGCATAAAGATTGGCTCGACGACAGGCTACACGCGCGCAATGCTTGACCTCTTAGTGACACAGGCGGCGCGGCAAGGCTACCGGCCGGATTGCAGCTTTTCACCTGAAGATGCGGGATCGGGCAGACCTCATCCCTTCATGATTTATGCGGCAGCCGTAGAGATGCAAGTGTATCCTCTGGGAGCGATCATCAAAGTCGGCGATACCGAATCTGACATCAAGGAAGGCCTGAATGCCGGAGTGTGGTCAGTCGGTGTTGCCGGAACAGGAAACTCCATTGGCTTGTCTGAGCCACAGTTCAACTCCCTGCCGCCCGCCGAAAAGACCAACAGACTACAAAAAGCCAGAAAAGATCTACAGACAGCCGGTGCCCACTACGTGATAGACACTCTGGCCGATCTCCACGCCGTCATTCGCGACATCGAAACACGGCTCAACCCATGAACCTCCCCGATCAGCGCCTCCCGAAACCGAGCCGGGAGCGTAAGCGACCTAGTTCGCTCCCCATCCGACAACTCCTCGTAATCACCCTCCTCTTCTCCGGCTACGCAAGCTACTATTTCTGCCGCTCCGACCTCTCAGTCGCCATGCCGATGCTCACTGATGAACTAAGGCGCACCGGAATGAGCGCAAACCTCGCGATGGTTCGCCTGGGTGGCATTGTCTCGTTCGGAGTAATGGCGTACGCCGCGGGCAAATTCGTACTGGGAGGACTCGGTGATTTATGGGGAGGCCGCCGCAGTTTCCTGGGCGGCCTATCCGGCGCGTTGTTATTTACCCTACTCTTCACGCTGGGTGGAAGTTTGCCGGTGTTCACGATTGCATGGGTCGGCAACAGGCTGGTGCAAAGCATGGGTTGGGCTGGTTTGGTCAAGGTATGTTCGCAATGGTTCTCCTATAAATCGTATGGCACTGTTATCGGAATCCTGAGTCTAAGCTTCTTGATTGGCGACGCGGTGGCGCGCGAATGGATGGGTTGGCTGATTGCACGTGGCTATGGCTGGCGGTCGTTGTTCTATTTGGCTGCCATCGTTTCCGCCGTCGTTTTGACCGCAAATCTCCTGCTCCTGAAGGAGTCTCGGATGGCATTGGGATTCTCCCAGCCGGAAGTGAATCCACTCAACGTTTTCGAAAAGCATTCCCAAACGGGCGGTGGAATCAAAGCGCTGCTCACGCCGCTCTTGCAAAACCGCGGCTTCTGGATTGTTTGTTTCCTCTCTCTTTGCACAACCATTGTTCGCGAAACCTTCAATACTTGGACCCCCACTTATCTGCACAAGTTCTTTAGCTATAGCGACAGTGCCGCCGCCAGTATGAGTGCCGTCTTTCCAGCGTTAGGCGCGGTTTCGGTAGTGATTGCGGGCTTTGCGGGCGACCGTCTGGGGGTGAGTGGGAGATCCATCGTGTTGTTCATTGGAATGCTCATCACCGCCACGGGATTGTGCTTCATGACCGTGCTGAAGCCTGGAACGCAGGGCGCGCTGCCGCTGATTCTCATCGGAGTGGTCGGCCTTGGCTTGCTGGGACCCTACTCATACCTCGCGGGGGCTCTGGCGCTGGATTTCGGAGGGAAGCAGGGCGGCGCGACATCTTCCGGCTTGATTGATGGAGTTGGCTACTTCGGTGGCATATTCGCGGGAGATAGCGTGGCCCGCCTCTCCGTGCACTACGGCTGGAGCGGCGTGTTTGTCACTTTAGCTGGCGTAAGTGCAGCATCGGCGTTCGCCGCCGGCTTGTTGTTTGTATATCAGCGAAGCCAACTCCCGCAAGCGACTGTCGCACAATCATAAAATTTCTTAAGCAGTTTTATTCATTTGTAATCTTTATCCCTTAACCTCTCTGATGGACCTGTCACACACAGGTACCCAAAAAGGAGATGTCGACATCAAAATGCAACATTTCATTTCGGTTGCCTTGACAGCAACCCTGACGGTTAGCCTCTTGGCCGACCCCACAATTGCCAGCGCACAATCTGCAACAGCAACGCCCATCACCCACCTGGTTGTCGTTTTCGGGGAAAATATTTCATTCGATCATTACTTTGGAACCTATCCCGATGCCGAGAACACACCGGGCGAGCCGTCCTTCAAAGCTCTTGATGGAACACCAACGGTGAACGGCTTCACTCCCTCGCTTTTGACGTCAAATCCTAACTTCTTGAACACTACTGTTAACGGCGCTGGCGCGGCAAACCCCTTCCGTCTCGATCGTTCTCAGGCATTGACCGCCGACATGAATCACGATTACGGCCCTGAACAGGCAGCCTTCCATGCCGGCCTAATGGATTCTTTTCCGGCGGACACCGGTTCAGCGGGCCCTCCCCCTGCTGGCGGCCCTCCCGTCGTTAGCACCACCGGTCTCGTGATGGGATACTATGACGGCAACACGGTGACCGCCCTGTGGAACTATGCGCAGCATTTCGCGCTAGGCGACAACTCTTTCGGAACCACCTTTGGTCCGTCCACTGTCGGAGCCATAAATCTAATCTCAGGCCAAACCAATGGCGTCGCTGCCCATCTCAACGGCTACGGTTCTGAGGTAGCTGATGGAGCCGGCGGTTACACGGTCATAGGCGATCCCGATCCCCTGTACGACGTTTGCTCCGGCCCTACGAAGAACCAGGTTCAGATGTCGGGCCAAAATATCGGCGATCTTCTCAATGCCGCGGGCGTCAGCTGGGGCTGGTTCGAAGGCGGTTTTAATCTGTCCATCAAGAATCCCAACGGAACTACCGGGTGCAACCGGAGTACAGCGTCTCCCTTCGTCGGCATCACTTCAACCGATTACGTTCCGCATCACCAGCCTTTTCAGTATTACGCTTCCACTGCCAACCCGAAGCACCTGCGCCCCACCTCCACGGACCTTATCGGTTACGAGGGCGACGCGGCTAATCACGAGTACGATCTTAACGATTTCTACACCGCGGTGAAGGCCGGCAATTTTCCGGCTGTCTCGTTCCTCAAGGCGCCTGCCATCCAAGATGCTCACCCCGGCAACTCCGACCCTCTTGACGAGCAGAAGTTTGTGGTCGACGTCGTCAATTTCCTGATGTCTCGACCCGAGTGGAAGCACACTGCCATCATCTTTGCCTACGACGACTCCGATGGCTGGTATGACCACGTTATGGGCCCCATTGTCAACCAGTCCACCAGCAGCGCAGATCTCCTCAGCGGCACGGGAGCTTGTGGTAACGGGACAACTGCTCTGGAAGGCGTCGCTGCTGAACACGCGCAGGGCCGCTGCGGGCACGGTCCGCGTCAACCCCTGTTGGTTGTCTCACCATTTGCCAAGCGCAATTTTGTCGACCACACAGTAACGGACCAGACTTCCATTCTGCGCTTCATTGAGGACAACTGGCTCGACGGCGAGCGCATCGGGCACGGCTCATTCGACGCACTAGCGAATTCCCTGGACGGTTTGTTTGATTTCAACAATGGGCACGAGAACTCCGTCCTCGTCCTGGACGATACAACAGGCCAGCCGAAGAAGTAGCATTCTCGCCCATTTTGAAACCACTCGGCGGAGAGGCCTAAATGGGCTTCTCCGCTTTTGCTATTTATTGTTTTGGGGGGCCCCGCAATTACACGCAGAGAGTTTTTTCTAAGCCAGACAGTGCTGTCGGCAGCCATCCGCGCTCATCAGGGCCATCCAACAGGCCACGGCACCCAGCCTCTACCCAACCTGTTAGACCCGGACCACCTGACGCCCTTTGTAGACCCTCTGCCAATACCTCAAACCGCGGTAGCTGCTGGGCAAAGGCGCAGCCCCGACAAATCAGGCGTCAATCTTCCGTACTACCGCATTGCCATTCGTGAATTCACCGCTAAAGTTCATCATGATCTGCCCGCTACGCGTTTCTGGGGCTATGGCGGCAGCGTACCGGGACCAACCATCGAAGCGCGCAGCGGTCAAGGCGTACTCATCGAGTGGCCGAATGAGCTGCCTTTGAAGCATTTCCTGGCAATTGATCACAACCTCATGGGCGCGGATGCAACTAATCCCGCCGTGCGCACGGTGGTTCACCTGCATGGCGCCAAAGCCCCGCCTCTCAGCGACGGCTATCCCGAAAGTTGGTACACGCCTGGAAAGTCGGCCGTCTATCACTACCCCAATGAGCAGGAATCTGCCCAACTCTGGTATCACGACCACGCCATGGGCATCAATCGGCTGAACATCTACGCCGGCATGCTGGGGCTATACACGATACGCGACAGCACCGAAGACGCGCTGGATCTGCCAAAGGGCAAATATGAGATTCCGCTGGTGCTTTTTGATCGCTTTCTCACTCCGCAAGGGCAGCTTTATTACCCGGTTTCCAGCCGTCCGGAAGCACCCTGGGTTCCCGAAGTCTTCGGCGACGCCATCCTGCTAAACGGTAAGCTGCTCCCTTACTTGGAAGTGGAGCCGTGCGCCTATCGCTTTCGCATCTTGAACGGTTCCAATGCCCGGTTTTACCATCTATCGTTCGCGAACGGTTTGGCATTTTCCCAAATCGGCTCCGATAGTGGCCTTCTCACCGCCCCTGTCGCCACAAAGATCCTTTCCATGGCGCCGGCTGAACGATGTGACATCGTGGTCGATTTCTCCGCTCATGCCGGTGATCGCTTCATCCTTCGCAATGACATTCTCGACATCATGCAGATCCGGGTTACTCGCGCCTCCACCGTCAAAAGCGCAGCGCTTCCCAAAACCCTGCGCCCCGTACCGAAGCTCGACGAGTCTTCAGCCGTCAGAACCCGCATCCTCACGTTAGACGAAGTAGACGACCTGCTGGATGAGCCGGTCACTCATTTGCTGAACGCCACGCGCTGGCACGACCCCGTCACCGAAAAGCCGGTTATCGACACCACCGAAATCTGGTCTCTCGTGAATCTTACCGACGACGCTCACCCGATTCATCTCCACCTCGTCCGCTTCCAAATCCTCGACCGCCGAAACTTTGACCAGACTCTTTACCGATACAAAAAGACGCTTCGTTATACCGGCCCAGCCATGCCTCCGGAACCCGGAGAAGCCGGCTGGAAAGATACAGTTCGCGCCGATCCCGGCATGGTTACCCGCATCATTATCCATTTCTCTGGCTACACGGGGCGCTACGTTTGGCACTGCCACATACTGGAGCACGAAGACAACGAAATGATGCGACCATACGAGGTAGTGGCGGCCACGTAGGCTCCGGTGCTATCCTGAATCACGTCCAGAAATGGACGTAAATTCATAAGGCGAATCCAAGGAGACAAGTCATGGGTTTTATGGAAGAAGCAGAGAAGCTCGCAGGAGCCGCGGCGGCAGTGGAAGGCATGAAGAAGCTTGATCCAAATGCGTCAATATTCACCGAAGCCGCTGCTGCTATTACCGGATATGAAGGTGCCGGCGCCATCGCTGAGCACTTCGAAAAGAAAGACGACGATAGCGAGCAAAAAGGCTAGTAGCTGTACGTTATAAAGGCCCGCCATCCTGAAGCGGGCCTCAAACCTCCGATCCCTGCGCTGCTAAATCTTCTTCTCAAGTACAACAAAATACAGATCGTCTCGGAGAGGCTTACCGAAGCGGTCGTCGCCGTATGGAAATGGCTGCGTTTCGCCGGTTAAGACATAGCCTCGCCGGACATACCACGCAATCAAAGTGTCCCGCAGGTTAACCACTGTCATGCGCATGTGATGGCCTCCCCGGGCTTTCGCGTAATCTTCTGCTGCCGCAAGAAGCTCCCGGCCTAATTGTCTCTTTTGCAGATCGGGCCGGATTGTCAGCAGCCCGAGGTACCAGACTCCATCCTCCCGAGCCTGCAACCACACCGATCCCAGCAACGGTCCTCCTGGTTGGTCCCGATAAACGAGCAATAGCGCGTCGGGGTTTGTTGCCAATTCCTCTCGGAGTCGCGGCTCTGTTATCCTTTGACCTTCTATAAACTGTCTCTCGACGTTCCAACTCCTTACGTCTCCAGAACCACGAAATGCCAGATTTACGATCTCCACTACTTCCGAGTAATCGGCTTCCACCGCGCGTTTGAGCAACATTTCAAAAGTTTAAGCGATTCCTGAAAATTTCCATCGCATAAATTTATCGCAGACGTCCGGGTTTGGCTAACGCCCCCAATGAAAAATGTTCTCGGCGCGAAGCGATAATTGAGCTAGCGACTTATGATGTCCGTCGAACAGGCAATTCTTGATGCCGTCCGCGCATTGCCGGCTGACCAACAGCAGCAGATCTTGAACCATGCCAATCGTCTGCGCCAGGAGACTGGCACCAGGGCGCCCTTTAAGAGCATCAAGGGCCTCTGGCCGGACCTCCGGATTTCTCTGTCAGCAGAGTCAGAGGAGATAGAAGACAATCAGCGGGAGATGTGGAGGAACTTCCCAAGGGAGGACATCTGATGTCGGCTCTGGCAGTAGATACCCACACAATTGTCTGGTATTTGGCCGCAGATTCGCGCCTCTCCCCTAAAGCCGCCTCGCTCGATGGCGCAACTGCGGAAGGTGAGTTTATTCATGTACCTTCGGTGTGTCTGGTGGAACTTACCTATCTGGTCGAAAAAGGCAGGCTTCCGCCATCCGCCCGCGAGCGACTGTTGGCGGCCCTCGACGATCCGACGACTCCTCGCCGACTGGCGCCTCTTGACCGTAGCGTCGCGGATGCACCTGAGTCTGTGAGCCGCGCCGAAGTACCCGAACTTCCTGATCGAATCGTGCCCGCTACGGCTGTCGCTCTAGGCGTGCCATTGGTCAGTCGCGACGGCAAGATCCGCGCTTCGCAGGTTCGGACGATCTGGTGATAAGGCTTAGGAGAGCGTCTGCCATCCCAGAGCACTTTTCCATCCGACGTTCCCTCGATCCAAAGCAATCGACATTTCCTGTTCACCGCCCTCGAAAATAAATTTCCCTCCATCCCTTCAAACACTTACCCCTTTTTTTCCGGCGCAGCGCCTTGCCCGATTTCGTAACCTATCGTCGTATGCAACGCTTTACCCCGCCCCGAAATTCCTCCTACTCCGCCACCCGCCTGCCTGCGCCTGAGATCACCCAAACAGGAAAAAGTAACATGACTTACCCAAGTTATTTGGCAGCGGGCGTAGAATTGTATTCCGAGGGCCCACTCATGTCTCAACCATTTTTCACTTCCACCAAAAGACTACTTCTCACTCCAGCCCTGTTGCTTTCCGGAGTCCTGATCACGGCGCAAGAGAAAACCGATCTCAGCGCCATCAATCGCATCAAGGCCGAATCCCTGGCCAATTCGAAAGTGATGGACACCATGTTCTACCTCACAGACGTTTACGGCCCGCGCCTCACAAACTCCCCGAACCACTACGCAGCTGGCGAATGGGCGGTTAAGCGCCTCGAAGAATTCGGCTTGGTGAACGTCCACATGGAAAAATGGGGGCCGTTCGGCAGGGCCTGGTCGAATAAATACTACGAAGGCCACATGGTGGAACCACGCTTCTCATCACTGGTCGGCATACCGCTCGCCTGGACCACCGGCACCGGCGGCAGCGTCACCGGGGAGCCGATTATGGCTTCCATCCGCACCGAAGCCGACATGGAGAAGTTCAAAGGCAAACTCAAAGGCAAAATCGTCATGTCGTCCGCACTGCACGAACTGCCTTTCCCCACTACCCCGGAAGCCCGCCGCTATACCGACAGCGATTTGAGCTCCGAAGCCACAGCGCCCGAACCGGGTGCAACCCCAAGATTCGGTGGACCGCCAGCGCCTGGTGGCCCGCGTGCTGCCAACGCACCGCAAAGCCGCGAAGAACGCATGCGTCTGCAGGAAAAAATCACCCAGTTCTTGAAGGACGAAGGCGCGCTCTTGGTTCTTTCTGAAAGCACAAACGGCGACGGCGGCACGATCTTCGCAGCGTCGGGCGGATCATACGATCCTAAGAAGTCGCTCGGCCTCCCCGCCGTTGCGCTCATGCCGGAGCAGTACAACCGCATCGCCCGCCTTCTCGATCACAACATCCCGGTTAAACTCGAGTTCAATATCGAAAACGATATCGACGATAGCCACCCGGACTGCTTCAACGTAATCGGCGAAATCCCCGGCGCCGGCAAACACAAAGACGAAATCGTAATGCTGGGCGCGCATTTCGATTCCTGGCACGGCGGCACCGGAGCCACCGACAATGCCGCCGGAAGCGCCGTAATGATGGAAGCCGCCCGCGTCCTCAAAGCCTCCAACTTACCGTTAGATCGCACTGTCCGCATCGCCCTCTGGGGTGGTGAAGAAGAGGGTCTGCTTGGCTCGCGCGCTTATGTCAAAGAGCATTTTGCCGATCGCGAAACCATGAAATTGACCTCCGAACACGCCAAACTCTCCGGCTATTTCAACTACGACAACGGCACCGGCAAAATTCGCGGCGTTTATCTGCAAGGCAACGACATGATGCGCCCTATTTTCGAATCCTGGTTTGAGCCCTTCAAAGACATGGGCGCGTCCACTATTTCGATTCGGAATACCGGCGGCACCGATCACCTTTCCTTCGACGCCGTTGGCCTTCCCGGCTTCCAATTCATCCAGGACCCCATGGATTACGAGACCCGCACCCATCACTCCAACATGGATGTGTATGACCGCATTCAAGCGGGCGATTTGATGCAAGCGTCAACCATCATCGCGGACTTTGTTTACAACACCGCCAACCGCCCGGACATGTTGCCCCGCAAGCCGCTGCCCAAGCCGCAACCCGAACACCCGGCGCCCGCCGCCCAGCCTTCCACCGGCGCGCCCACGTCAGCCCGCTAACGCGTTGTGATGAAATGAGAATTCGCTTGGCCCGCCAACAAGGACGCGGGTTCAGCTGGAGTCTGTTTGTTCCCATGAGTAAAAAAATCCGGTCGACCACCATCCTGTGCGTCCGCCGTAACGGTAAGGTTGTGCTGGCCGGTGACGGCCAAGTCACAATGGGTAGCGAAGTTCTAAAGAGCGGCGCCAAGAAGTTGCGCCGTCTTTATAATGGGAAGATCATTTCTGGATTCGCCGGCTCTACCGCCGACGCATTCGCTTTGTTCGCCCGCTTTGAGGGGAAACTGGAACAGCACAGCGGAAATTTGCCCCGCAGTGTTGTCGAGTTAGCCAAGGATTGGCGCACCGATAGAATGCTCCGCCACCTGGAAGCTCTTTTGCTCGTAGCCGACACGACGAGTATGTATATTGTGAGCGGCACCGGCGACGTCATTGAACCGGATAGCCCCATAGCCGCCATCGGTTCTGGCGGCCCGTTTGCCAAATGCGCCGCTATTGCGCTTCTCGAGAACACCACGCTCGACGCCCGCGAAGTGGTTGAAAAGGCCATGAAGATTGCCAGCGATACTTGCATCTACACGAACGACAATCTGGCTTTTGAGGAGTTGTCATAAATGGTAATTTACTTGCCGCAGCACTCGTCGGGTGAAACACCTCTGCTCGATGAACTCACTCCTCGCGAAATCGTCGCTGAACTCGACAAGCATGTCGTTGGCCAGGCAGAAGCTAAGCGCTCTGTTGCCATCGCCTTGCGCAATCGCGTCCGCCGACAAAAACTCGACCCTGAAATGGCCGAAGAGGTCATGCCCAAGAACATTCTCATGATCGGGCCAACCGGCGTCGGCAAGACCGAAATCGCTCGCCGCCTCGCAAAGCTAGCGAATTCCCCGTTTCTCAAGGTAGAAGCCAGTAAGTTCACCGAAGTGGGCTACGTCGGCCGCGATGTGGAATCCATGATTCGCGATCTGGTGGACGTGGCCATTGATATGGTGCGCGAAGAGCGCCTCGATCAAGTGGCCGATCGCGCCGAACAGCAAGCCGAAGATCGCCTCTTAGATCTACTAATGCCCCCACCGCCCGAAGCCAACGACAGTGTCGAGCGTACCCGTGAAAAGCTGCGCGAAAAACTGCGCGCCGGCAAGCTCGACGACCGCCAGGTGGAAGTTGACGTCAAGGAACGAGGTCCGACATTCGAGGTCTCCACCAACGGCAACATCGAAGAGATGGACATCAATCTGAAAGATGTCATCCCCGGTCTTTTTGGCCCGCGCACCAGAAAACGCAACATGCGCGTCTCCGAAGCCCTCGAGTACCTGGTCCAGGAAGAAGAACAGAAACTCGTCGATATGGATCAAGTTACCCGCATCGCCCTGGAAAGAGTCGAACGCAACGGCATCATCTTTCTCGACGAAATCGACAAAATTGCCGGCCGCGAAGGCGGGCACGGACCCGACGTCAGCCGCGAAGGCGTCCAGCGCGACATTCTGCCCATCGTCGAAGGCACCACCGTCAACACCCGCCACGGCTTCGTCCGCACAGATCACATCCTGTTTGTCGCCGCGGGAGCATTCCACGTCTCTAAGCCATCTGACCTGATTCCCGAATTGCAGGGCCGCTTTCCAATCCGTGTAGAACTTAAATCGCTCACCGAAGCCGATTTCATTCGCATTCTGAAAGAGCCTAAGTCCGCTCTAATCAAGCAATACATGGCCCTGCTCGAAACCGAAGGCATCAAGCTCACGTTCACCGAAGACGCTTTGGTCGAAATCGCCAAAGTTGCCGCGCAAGTGAATGAGAACACCGAAAACATCGGCGCCCGGCGTTTGCACACTATCATGGAAAAACTCCTCGAGGATATCTCTTTCGACGGCCCCGATTTGAAAAAGAAGACCATCCGTCTGGACGCGGCATACGTTCGCAAACAGCTCAGCGAGATAGTCAAAGATCAGGATTTAAGCAGGTACATTCTCTAAAGTGCGCGTGGCCCGTTTGGCAATTTTCTCAGGTCTGGCGTTGTTGGATGGGTGCGGTTACGTCGGGCCTGTTATGCCGCCGTCGGCGCAAATCCCGGCTCAACTCAAGGATCTGGTTGCTATTGAGCGCGGCAACAAGATCGAAGTTTCTTTCCAGACGCCGGCCCGCACTACCGACGGGGTAGCGATCAAGAAATTTTCCGAAATCGATTTGCGTATCGGGCCGGCACCGGTTCCCTTTGACTTCGCAAAGTGGGCCGAGACCGCGAAAGCCCGTTCACTCAATCCACCACCGCCCGGTGACCCGCTAGATCCGAAGCCCATGCCTATGACGGCTTCCATACCGCTGGAAGGTTTGCTTGGCAAGCATGTGACTGTCGCAGTGCGGACGGCGATCAAGCGTGGAGATCACTATTCGGCGTGGTCAAATCGCGCTGTACTCGATGTGATTTCCCCGTTAGACGCGCCCACCGGTCTAAAGCTTACCGCCAGCGCCGATGGCGTTGTGCTTGATTGGCAGGGCATCGATGCCGCCGAAGGGTATCGCATCTTGCGGCAAGGTCCCCTCGACAAGAACCCCATAGAGATCGGCTCGTCCGATCAACCGCACTTTCTCGATACCACGTCGCAATTCGACATTCTGTACTCGTACGAAGTTGTAGCCCTAAATAGCGGTGCCGAAAGCCTGCCATCGAAGCCAGAAACGCTCACTCCAATTGACACGTTCCCACCTTCGGTGCCAAGTGGCCTTACTGCCCTGGCCGGCCCCGGGTCCATCGAAGTTTCCTGGCAAAGGAGTCCAGAAGCGGATCTGGCTGGCTATTACGTCTACCGCTCGGCCAATGGCGGCCCTTTTGAACGGCAGGGTGATATGGTCCGCCTTCCGGCCTTCAGCGATACAAAGGTCGAGCACGGCAAGACCTATCGCTATCAAATCAGTTCCTTGGACAAGAAAAACAACGAAAGCGATAAGTCCGCAACCATCGAAGTGGTTTTCTGAGCCGCGACCGCCAGGGACCCAACGCACACCCCGACAGCGATCCCGTTGATTCAAAACCTGGAACTTGTGTTAGGATCGAGCAATGAGAGCGAGGTTAGACCTGGGGGTTCCTAGTTGGTCGACTACCTGAAGGCGTTGATCGCGTCCTTCCAGGATTTTCTTTTCCTCGCTGGCCGTTCCTTCCTCAACATCGTTAGACGTCCGCATTACTACGATGACGTATTCATGCAGATGGATATCATCGGCATCGGCAGTCTTCCCATCGTGATCCTGATCGGTGCCTTTAGCGGCGCCATCATCGCTCTGCAAATGGCCCGCGCCCTCAGTACATACGGCGCCAGCAGCCAGGTCGGAACCATCGTTTCCCTCACGCTAGTGCGCGAACTGGGACCGGTATTGAGCGCCGTTATGGTTGCCGGCCGAAATGCCTCGGGTATCGCCAGCGAACTCGGTTCAATGAAGGTGACTGAGCAGATTGATGCCATGCGTGCCCTCGGCACTGACCCGATTCAGAAACTCGTCACGCCGCGCTTGATTGCAACCACCTTGATGCTGCCGTGCCTTACCGTAGTTGCGGATGTCATCGGCTTGATTGGCGCTTATCTGATCGCCGTCCCGTTGTTGAAGATCATTTCCGGCGGGGAATATTGGTCCACGTCTTGGCGCGCTCTGGTTTTGAACGATCTGACTCAGGGCTTGCTCAAGCCCGTGGTCTTTGGCATGATCATTTCACTGGTGGGCTGTTTTTACGGTTTGCGTACCACGGGCGGCACGCAGGGTGTTGGCCGCGCGGTCACGCAGGCGGTCGTTTCCGCCATGATTTGGATCTTCGTCGTTACATTGCTCATTGACAAGGTTTTTGTGGGTCTCTAGATGGACGCGACTAAAGAACCCATCTTGGAATTCAAAGACGTTAGTCTGAAATTCGCCGATACTTGGGCTCTGCGCAACGTCTCCTTAACTCTTAGGCCCGGGGAAACTCGCATCGTTTTCGGCGCGGCGGGCGCCGGCAAAACCACCTTGCTCAAAGCCGTCATCGGATTGGTCGAAGTGGATACGGGCGACATCAAACTGTTTGGCAAGGATGTTACGTCCTCTAAGGAAACGGATTTGTTTCCCTTGCGCGCGCGCGCCGGCGTTCTTTTTCAAGAAGGCGGTTTGTTCGATTCCTTATCTGTGGGCGAGAATGTCGAATATCCCCTGTTGAATCAGAGAACCAATCGCTCGAGCTTGCTCGGAGCCGATGTGGAAGGCCGCGCCAAGGATGCCTTACGCTTTGTCGAACTCGAACAGACTTTCGACCAATTTCCGGCTGAGCTTTCCGGCGGCATGCGGCGGCGCGTTGGCATTGCGCGCGCCATCGTCACCGAACCTCCGCTTGTGCTCTACGATTCTCCTACCGCCGGCCTCGATCCCATCACTGCCAATACCATCATGGCGCTCGTCGCCAAGGAACGAGATGTGCGCAATAGCGCGTCGCTCATTGTCACTCATCGCTACCAGGACGGAGAAATCATGTCCGACTTTCGCTACGATCAAGAACACGAAGAGTTGGTGGCGTTGAAGGACGGCAAGGACGCTGCTATGCGTAACCGGACAAAGTTTATTGTCATGAAAGAAGGTTCGTTTGTCTTCTTCGGGACCAAGAAGGAACTCGAAGCGTCGGGCGACGAATACGTCAAGAAATTTATCAGACATGGCGACGAGTAGGCCAAAATAAGGGAGAGAGATGCCCAGTAAAGAACGAGTCAGCATCGCGCAGTTGAAAGTAGGCATTCTTGGAATGGTGGCGCTGACTTGCGTCGCGCTCCTCGTGTTCCTCTTGACCGGCAACATGGAATGGTTCAAAAAAGAGATCCCCCTCCATGTGTTCACTTCCGATGCGGCGGGGCTGGCCAAGAGTTCTCCCGTGCGCATCAATGGCATTCAAGCCGGCACCGTAGAAAAGGTTGATCTCTCCGGCGAAACAGACCCCGCCAAAGTTATCCGGATCGACCTCACGATTGACGAAGACATGATGAAGCAGATTCCAGCCGATTCTATCGCGCGTATCTCCTCCGATAACTTATTGGGCAGCACCAAATTTCTCCAGATCACGAAGGGTACCAGCCACTCGCTGATACAACCCAACGCAACCCTGAATTCCATTAGCAATCCCGACTTCGACGCGCTGATTGAACAGGGCTACAACATATTCAACTCACTGCAGCTCCTCTTGGGGAAGGTGCAAGACATCGTCGGTCAGATTGAAGTCGGCAAAGGCACCATCGGGAAACTGCTGGTGGACGAAACGCTTTATAACAGCCTGCAAGCCACTGTGAATCAGGTTCAGCTGCTAGCCACAACCCTGAACTCAAAAAACGGTACCATCGGCCACCTGATTAACGATAGTCAGCTTTATGACCAGCTTCAGCAGGTCGTAACGCAGGTCACGGATCTTACAACGGGATTACAAAAGGGCGAAGGCAGCGCCGGCTTGCTCCTCAAAGATCCGAAGCTATACAACGATGTAGACAAAAGCGTTACCGAATTAAACGCTATGTTGGCTGACTTGAACGCCGGCAAAGGAACGGCTGGCCAGTTGCTGAAAGACGACAAACTGGCGAAACAGTTCTCGCAAACGCTGGACAAAGTGAACCTGACCATCGACAAGGTCAACTCCGGCCAAGGAACGCTCGGTCAGCTTTTGGTGAACCCGGCTCTCTATGACAGCGTCACCGGCACAACCCGCGAATTGCAAGGAGCGCTCAAAGACTTCCGCGCAAATCCGAAAAAGTTTCTATCCATCAAGTTGAACCTTTTCTAATCTTGCGGCGGCTCATTATCAATGCCGACGATTTCGGCTTCACCCGCGATGTGAACGCCGGCATTATTCACGCGCACCGCTCGGGCGTTCTCACATCTACCACGCTCATGGCTAACGGCGACGCATTTGGCGATGCTGTGCGGCTGGCAAAGGAAACGCCAACGTTGGATATCGGCGCTCACCTCGTTCTGGTCCAAGGCTGCTCAGTCTTAGACGGCCGTCCCCTCCCAGAAACGCTGCGGCAGTTGTTGCCTCTGCTGGCGCGGCGTGGTTTGGATGTCTATGCCGAGCTAAAAGCGCAGATTGAAAAGATTCGCGCGGCCGGCATACGCCTTTCGCATCTCGATTCGCACAAACACACGCACTTGTTTCCGGCGGTCTTCCGCACGGTGGTAAAACTCGCTGACGAATTTGGCATCCGCTGGGTTCGGCTGCCCCTCGACTCCACCGTCCGGCTCGGCAAGCTCTCGAGTGGCATCGGCAATCGCTACTACCGGCGCTTCGCCGAAGGTAAGAACGTTCACATGACCGATCACTTCTTGGGCTTTCGCCTAACTGGATCGCTAACGGAAGAAACGTTCGCCCAAACTCTGAACAATCTTGCAGACGGCACAACCGAATTCATGTGCCACCCGGGCTACTTGGGCGACGATCTAAAACAGGCCCGGACCCGCCTCAAAGAATCGCGTTTGCGCGAACTCGAAGCCCTCACTTCGCCACGCATTCGGCGGTTGATTTCCGAAAAAACAATTGCGTTGGGACCGTTTTAAAAACCTACATACTGCACTTCTTCTTCCAGCTCAAACCCAAACCGGTCCGTCACCCGTTTCTTGCATTCTTTCACCACCGCCGCCAAATCCGCCGCCGTTCCCGCGCCGTCGTTGTAAATCAAGTTGGCGTGATACGTTGCCACTTGAATATCGCCGCGCCGCATGCCCATCACACCCGCTTGCTCGAGAAACCAAGCCGACGGCACCTTCCCTTCCCGCACGAGTTTGGCGGGTACTTCGGCCTGCGCATGCGGCGGCAGCTGCGCAAAAAACAGGTTTTTGAAAATACTCCCGGCACACCTCATGGAGGGAGGATATTTCTTGTCGCGGATCTCACGAATTTCACGCGCGGTTTTCGCTAATTCGGCGGCATCTCCTTCGTCGAAGTGCAAAGTGGCTGCGAGTATCAACCATTCTTTGTGGCTCTTGAACCAGCTATCGCGATATTGAAACCCACATTCCACATTGTTGAACGATTGAACACTCTCGCCATCGGTAGCTATAACACTTTCAATGCGCTCCTGAATCGATTGGCCGTAGGCGCCCGCATTGCCGTATACTGCGCCGCCCAGGTAGCCGGGAATGCCCGTCATGGTCTGCATGCCGTGCAAACCGCGCGCAATGCTCAGGTCTACCACGTCTTGCAAGTACGCACCCGCTTCCGAAGCAAGCCGCGTGCCTGTCTGCGATATGCGTCTACCCGTATAACGGAGCACAATGCCGGCAAAGCCCGCGTCGGCAACGATGAGATTCGTACCTCCACCAATCACCACGTGGGGTAGCCCCGACTCTTTAATCACCTTGAGTGCCGCGACGCACGAATCCTGATCTTGCGCGTCGCAAAAGAGCCTGGCAGGACCGCCAATGCCAAATCTTGTGTAGGGCGCTAGCGGCTCATCGGCCGTAACGCGCAAATCGGGGATAGCGGCAAGCTGTTGTCTCACCGCGCGAGCCTCACTCATTCATCCCGATTATAGGGTCTCGGCCAGTTTATCCAGATTCTCGCCGGTCACGCGGTACATCGTCCATGCATCTTGCGCCGCGGCGCCCAGTCCCTTATAGAACTGAATAGCAGGCTCATTCCAATTGAGTACCGACCATTCCAATCGGGCTCCGCCCCGCTCGCGAGTGAGCTTCGCCAGATACACCAGAAGCGCCTTCCCTACGCCATACCCGCGAAGCTTGGGCTCCACAAATAAGTCTTCCAAGTAGATTCCCGGCCGCCCCAGAAACGTTGAATAGGTGGAAAAGAAAATCGCCAACCCCGCCGGCTCTTCCCCCAGATACGCAATCACCGCCTCCGCGCAAGGCTTTTCCCCAAACAGCGAGCCCTCAATCCGCGCCTCGTCCGCCTCCACCTTGTCGAGCAGCTTTTCATACTCGGCCAACTGGCGAATGAAATAAAGAACCAAGGGCGCCTGGCTTTTGAGAGCCGGCTCAATCCGGATACTATTCCGAGCATTTTGCATCTTTTGATACTATCGGGCTAGAGCATGAAGTTCTTCCTTGATTCAGCCAACCTGGCCGAGCTGAAAAGCGCAGCCGAATTAGGCATCATCGACGGCGTAACCACCAATCCGAGTTTGATAGCAAAAGAAGGCGTCCCGCTAGAAGAGCAGATTCGCAAAATTTGCGACATCATCGACGGCGATATCAGCGCTGAAGTAGTCTCCACCACCGCAAAGGAGATGATCGTCGAAGCCCGCCGCCTTGCTAAGATTCACAAAAACATTGTGGTCAAGCTGCCACTGATCCCCGAAGGCATCAAAGCAGTCGGCGTGCTTTCGAAAGAAGGCATTCGCACGAACGTCACTCTTTGTTTCAGTGCTGCTCAGGCGCTCGTGGCCGCCAAAGCCGGAGCTTATATCATTAGCCCGTTCGTGGGCCGCGTGGACGATATCGGCTGGCCCGGCATCGAGCTCATTGACAACATCATGAAGATTTACGGCAACTACCATTACAAAACGCAGGTGCTGGCCGCATCCGTGCGCGGGCCGCTGCACGTAATTGATATTGCCAAATCAGGCGTCCACATTGTGACGCTCACGTACAAAGTGCTCGAGCAGTTATTTCATCACCCGCTCACCGACAAAGGCCTGGAGCAATTTCTGAGCGATCACCGCAAAGCTTTTGAAATGGCGAATGTCTAGATCAGTCTTTCGCTTTGCTCGCGCGGCGTAAACGGTCGCGAATGCCCGCCCACTCGGGCTTGTCCGGCGGCTCATTCACGCCAATCCAATCCCAACCTTCTTTATCGGCCTGGTGCAGCGCCGCGTATAGCTTCGCCGCAAAAGCTTGGCATTCTTCCGGCAAGTTGATGATCATGCCTTTACCGGTCGGTAGCTCCCCACGCGACTGAAACAAATAAAGCGGCGTGCGCGGAGCATAGTGTCGGGCATGCTGCCCCGGTGATTCCATAACTTGCGGCACATCCTGTTCCTGCTCCCATTCGACGCCTGTCGCCTCTTCTAACTGTTCCTGCGAAATCATCCCCGGGCGCAACACCACCGGCGGATCTCGCCTAAGTGAGGCAACTGTCGATTCAATTCCAACCTGTGTGGGGCCCGAGTCCAAGATCATATCTACCGAATCCCCCAAACTCTCGCGGACATGAGCCGCAGTTGTCGGAGAAACTTCTGTAAAGCGGTTCGCGCTTGGCGCCGCAATCGGCACACCCGCGCGCCGGATCAATTCCAAGGCCACAGGATGCGCGGGAACGCGCACGCCCACCGAATCCAGCCCAGCCGTTACCAAATCCGGCACGATCTCGGCCTTCTTCAGGACCAGCGTGAGGGGTCCTGGCCAAAAGCGCGTCGCCAAAAGATGCGCCCGATCCGGCCAATCAGAGGTCAGCGTCCGTGCCATCGCTTCGCCGTCCACGTGTACAATCAACGGGCTCGCTAAGGGCCGCCGCTTCACTGCAAAAATGCGCGCCACGGCATCCACATCAAGTGCGTTCGCACCCAAGCCGTAAACGGTCTCGGTCGGAAACGCGACGAGCCCACCACGTTTAATGATCTGCGCCGCGCGGTCGAGTTCGTCTTCATTCAGAGCCGCGCGCCCAAGCAAGTCGTTTCTCCATTTAATCGGCGAGATCATCCTTGCTATCCTCACCCGCCACCTTCCCCGTCTTCCGCCAGACAAGGTACGCATGAATCAACGCATCGATATCGCCATCCAATACGCGATCCACGTCGCCGATGGAAAGCTTCGACCGCAAATCTTTCGCCATGCGGTAAGGCGCCAGCACGTAATTCCGAATTTGGCTGCCGAAAGCACTGCTCTCCTTGGTGTCTTCCAGCTTCTTTTCAGCGGCGCGCTTCTTTTCCATCTCAAATTCAAAGAGTTTGGCGCGCAACTGCTTCATCGCGCTCGCGCGGTTCTTGTGTTGCGAACGTTCATTCTGGCACTGCACCACAATGCCCGTCGGCAAGTGAGTAAACCGAACCGCGGATTCAGTGCGGTTCACATGTTGCCCGCCCGCGCCGCTCGCGCGAAACACGTCGATCTTCAAATCGTCCGGTTTGATTTCGATGTTGATGTCGTCGTCAATCTGCGGATACACGAACACTGAGGCGAACGACGTATGCCGCCGCGCATTTGCGTCAAAGGGTGAAATGCGCACCAGCCGGTGCACGCCAATCTCCGATTGCAATTGCCCGTACACGTTCTCGCCATTGACTTCAAACGTGGCCGATTTAATGCCCGCGCCTTCGCCTTCGAGCCGGTCGGTGACAATCGTTTCGTATTTGTGCCGCTCCGCCCAGCGCAGATACATGCGCAGCAACATCTCAGCCCAATCCTGGCTTTCGGTGCCACCCGCGCCGGGGTGGATCGTGACAATGGCGTTGCGGGCGTCGTTTTCCCCTGAAAGAAGCATCTCGGTTTCGAGTTCTTCCAGCTTAGCCGCAAACGCCTTCAGCTCGCGTTCCAGATCCGGCAGAACATTTTCGCCTTCGCGACCCAGTTCGAACAAGGTATCGATATCGGAAGCAACACTGGCAACGGCATTGGAACTTTGAATCGCTTCTTCCAGCCGCTTGCGCTGCTGCATCACGCGCTGGCTTTTTTCAGGCTGGTTCCAGAAGTTGGGATCGTTTATCTCAGCTTCGGTCTTGCTTAGCTCCTTCTGCTTGCCCGGCGCGTCAAAGATAGCTCCGCACAGCTTCACCTTGCTGACGGAGCGCAACATACTCTCTTTCTAGCTCTTCTAGAGTCATTCACTAGTAGTGTACTGTGCGGGCCCCAGATTCCCCAACTCCGTCAAATCGTTCTCCGTCTTCGCAAACGCCAAATTGACATATTCCGCGGTAGTCACTACATTAAAGGCATGGAAGTACACTTCTCCCCAGAGCAAGAAGCGCAGATCTCCCAGATTGCCCGCCATTCGGGCACAGCCGCCGAGCAACTGGTTAAAGACGCCGCTCTGAGGCTGGTCGAAGAGTCCGGGCTCTTCCGGCGTGCCGTTCGTGAAGGCATTACGCAAGCCGACCGTGGGGAGCTAGTGGACGACGACGAAGTTCGCCGCTGGCTGGAGCAACGAGAGCGTTCTTGAACAAGATCCGCTGGACGACGGCAGCACTCGAAGATTTGAAAAATATTTCAGCTTACGTCGAGAGCCAGCGCGATCTCGCCACCGCTAATCGAGTTTGCCGCACTATTTATGATGCCATTCAAATCCTTCGGCGTTTTCCCGAGGGCGGCAAGCCAGGATTTGAAGAAGGAACCCGCGAATTGGGGTTGTTCCCGCCCTGCCATCGTATATCGTTCCTTATCGTCTGATTTCACCCAACGCCGTGCAGATTCTGCGCGTATGGCACGGCGCGCAACAGCGATAGGAGGGCGCTTGCTGGTTGCAGTAGATTGACCTTACTCCGCGAATATGCCGACGGTACCGACAACAGCAGAGGGCTCTGGGCCACTCGCCACTAACCTTCAATCACCGGGTGTCGCTGACAATGAGAGATACTTGGACCGTAGT
Source organism: Bryobacterales bacterium (assembly GCA_003167495.1). Classification (GTDB taxonomy): domain Bacteria; phylum Acidobacteriota; class Terriglobia; order Bryobacterales; family Bryobacteraceae; genus Bog-105. The sequence goes on from PMSX01000221.1 coordinate 35,892, forward strand.
GGCGTTAAGTGACACATCACCGAAGGTGAGCGGCCCCGCAGGCATCCGGACGCTCACGAGGCCGAAATTGCTTTTCAAGTGGCCGTCACGCGTTTTGGCGCAGAACTGGCACGAGCGGCTTATCGAAAGGCGTGATGTCGCCCGCGTAGGTGACGCCAGAAAACCTTGCTGTATTTCTGCGTCATTTGCCGGAGACGTTCTGTGCGGATGCGGAAGAGCCACTGAACGCGATTCGTCGCGGGAGACCTTTCAACGTGATTCATATGCCCACCGTACTCAAGTTCGATCTGTTTCCCTCCAGTGCATTCCCGCTCGGCAGTGAAGAATTGGACCGCGCCGTTTCATTGGAAGATACCGGGCTGTCGAAAGGGCCCGCGTGGTTTGTAACACCAGAAGACATACTGCTCGCGAAATTGTATTGGTTCAATTTGGGAGGTGAGGCGTCCGAGGTGCAATGGCGGACATAGTGGGCATTGTTCGCGGATGCTCTGCGACGCTAGATCGGGCGCATCTGGAACGTGCCGCTTCCCGGTTGGAGGTTCACGATCTGTTGCTCCGATCGCTTGGCCAAGCCTAACGAAACGGGGCTGCGTCGCCCACCGGTCGCCACCGCTGAATTTGTATCCCGTAGTCCCTCAAATCCTCACTCGTCGATGAGATGAAGACTGAGCGTGGATTTTTGCCATGGATTCAGGTTCGCTGCAAACTGCGATCACAAAACCGGCAAAATTATTCCCAGCCCCAACCCGTTCAAACCAAAGCCGTTCCCACTTTCCCCACCACGCCCTCATTTCACCCTCCCACCCAATCGCCTATTCTCAAACCAGTTGTGACGGTTGTTGCGTCGGCGTCTTCCCTCAATCACAGGGATCGTGCCCTTCCGTCGCGCCGGGTTTTCCCGGTTCAGATCTCTGACAATTGAATATTTCTCAACGGCCGCCACCGGGTCGGCGCCACCCATCCCGATGATTTGTGTCTTAAAGGGGTCAGACACCATTAGCCACGACCACGCCGAATCAACGATTTGCGACCCGGCATTTCGAATCACCTCAGCCGGTGGCTTCGTTTTTTCAGGGATCCCGCCTCAAACCGTTTGGCTTCGTTGCGTAAAACCGCCCTCTGGAACCAATCCGTTTCGCAAAAAACGCTTTTTCTTCGCCTTGTGCCAACGGCTTTTGCCACACCTTCGCCAAAACCTTGGCTTCGTTGCGCAAAAAACGTACTTGGCCACTCGGCCCGCCCATTTCTACCCATCGCCCATGCTAAACTTCATTCACCCCCTTCCTCCCCTGAAAGCACAGGTCTGTCCGCCAGTCCCATGGAACGCGCCGCCCACCTCATAAAGAACAACAAGCTTTCAAAAAATGTCTTTAGCGAAGAAGATCTCACGCGCGCCGTTTGGCCCGCCGCCGTCGGCAAAGCGATCGCGGCCCACACGTCGCGCCTCACGCTCGTCCGCACCACGCTCGTCGTCGAAGTCGAAGACGCCATCTGGCAGCGTCAACTCTTCGGCCTACGCGGCCAGATCCTCGACCGCCTGCGCCGCGTCACCGGCAGCGACCTCGTCCAAGACCTCGAATTCCGCATCGCCCTCAAGCGCCGCCAGCCGCAACGCGCCGAAACCAGGCAAAGTCCTGCAACGCAAGCCGGCCTGCCCTATGACGAAGCCGATTCCATCCAAGATCCTGTGCTAAAGAAGGTATATCGACTTTCTCGCAAGAAGGCCACTGCTTGAACCTATCTGAAAAAGACGTCCGCTATGTCGCCGATCTGGCGAACCTCCGCTTGTCCGACGACGAGGTGCGGCACATGTCGCACGATCTTGGCCAGATTTTGACCCACGTCGAACAGCTCAACGCGCTCGACACCTCGAACGTGGAGCCCATGGCTCAGGTTTTGTTTGACGCCGACGAAACCGCCACTCTTCGCGAAGATATTCCGCTTACGACGCTTGGTAATCAAGCCGCGCTGGCAAACGCGGTGTCCGCCGGCGCAGGCTATTACAAGGTTCCGAAAGTGATCGACCGCACATGAGTACGCCCACTTCCCTGCCTTCGCTCACCATCACCGCCATTCGCGAGGGGCTTCGCAAAAAAGATTTCTCTGCCAAGGAACTCGCCGAAGCCGCGCTGGCGTTTGCACAGGCGGAAAATCCGAAAACGAACGCCTATCTCACCTTCTCGCCCGAACGCGCCCTCGCTACCGCCGCGAAGGTAGACTCCGAAATCGCCAAGGGCTTTCCCATCGGCACGCTCGCGGGCGTACCGCTTGGCGTGAAAGACGTGATCGTCACCAAAGGTGTGCGCACCACTTGCGGGTCGCGCATTCTGGAACATTACATTCCTCCTTACGATGCCACCGCCGTCACGCGTTTGGAAGACGAGGGCGCCGTCGTGATCGGCAAAATGAATTGCGACGAATTCGCCATGGGTTCGTCGAACGAAAACTCCGCATACGGCCCGGTGCGCAATCCGCGCGCGCTTGATCGTGTGCCCGGCGGCTCGAGCGGAGGTTCTGCGGCCGCAGTCGCGCAAGGCACCGCTGTTGTCACCCTCGGCTCCGATACGGGCGGATCCATTCGCCAACCCGCCAGCTTCTGCGGGGTCGTGGGTGTCACTCCCACCTATGGCCGCGTCTCCCGCTATGGCCTGGTCGCCTTCGCCAGTTCGCTCGATCACATTGGCCCCTTCGCCCGCAATGTCGAGGATTGCGCCACTGTGTTGCAAGCCATGGCCGGCCGCGATGATCAGGATTCCACCTCCGCCTTCGCGCCCATTGACGACTATCACGCTCTGATGAAGCACCCCGTGAAAGGCCTCAGGCTTGGCCTGCCATCCGAATATTTTGAAGGCCTCACCTCCGAGACCGGCTCCGTCATTGAAGAAGCCGTGAAGAAACTCGAAAGCCTCGGCTGTGAGATCCGCAAAATCAGTCTGCCTCACACTAAGTACGCACTCTCGTGTTACTACATCATCGCCACCGCGGAAGCCAGCTCAAACCTTGCCCGCTACGATGGCGTTCGCTACACCATTCGCTCCGAAGGCGCTACGCTCTCCGACATGTACCGCAACACGCGCGGCGCGGGCTTCGGCGCGGAGGTCAAACGGCGCATCATGCTCGGCACCTATGTTCTCAGTGCAGGCTATTATGACGCGTATTACAAAAAGGCTCAGCAAGTACGTACTCTCATCGCACGCGATTTCAGCGATGCCTTCAAAGACATAGACGGCATCCTGGCGCCGGTATCTCCCTTCCCTGCCTTCAAAATCGGCGAGAAGGTCGACGACCCGCTCACCATGTATCTCTCCGACATCTACACGCTCACCGGCGATCTGGCCGGCGTGCCTTGCATGAGCGTCCCGTGCGGCCAATCGAAGGATGGTTTACCCATTGGGCTGCAAATCTTCGCGAAGCACTTCGACGAGGCGACTATGTTCCGCGTGGCTTATAACTACGAGCAAGCCACCTCGCGCTGAGTTGTCTTGACACGCATTGGTCCAGCCGGTTGGGCTTATAAAGACTGGTGGGGCGTCGTCTATCCGGCCAAAAAGCCGCGTGGCTTCAGCGAGCTTTCCTATCTGGCACAGTATTTCGACACTATCGAAATCAACGTCACATTCTATCGGCCCATCCCTGCCAAGACCGCGTTGACTTGGCTCCAGAACATCGAGCCGCATCCGCGCTTCCGCTTCACCGCCAAGCTCTGGCGAGGCTTCACGCACGACCGCAACGCCACTGCGGCCGATGAGCAAGAATTCAAAGACGGCTTCGCTCCGATGCTCGAACAAGGCAAACTAGGAGCGCTGCTCATGCAGTTTCCCTGGTCGTTCCGCAACACTCCGGAGAACCGCGACTATCTCGCCCGTTTATGTGCCCGCTTCGCCGAGTTCCCGCTGGTGCTTGAAGTGCGCCACGGCAGTTGGAGCGAGCCCGGCGTTCTCGATATGCTCGAACAACTCAATCTGGGTCTCTGCAATATCGATCAGCCGCTCTTCCGCAAGTCAGTCGCGCCTAGCGCTATCACTACCTCGCCGCTTGGCTACGTCCGTCTCCATGGCCGCAACTACGATAGCTGGTGGCGTGAAAACAAATACTACGGCGAACGCTACGATTATCTCTACTCCGTCAGTGAGCTTGCGCCCTGGCTCGACCGCATCAAGACAGTGGAACACTCGGCCAAAGATACCTATGTGGTCACGAACAATCACTATATTGGCAAAGGGGTCGTTAACGCTTTCGAGATTTCGTCCATCCTTAGAGACGAAGTGCTTCTTATGCCGCCGGAACTCGTGGAACGCTATCCTGAGCTCGAACCGTTTGCCAAGAGAGAGGAAAAAAGCGGGCAAACCGGATTACTGTTCTAAATACCGGATCAGACGTCACGTTGTTATCCTGGAGACATTACCTCCCTTCTCGAACAGGCAATGGCGCGTGTGGGAGCTCTACCTGCCGATGAGCAGGACTCCATTGCAGCGCAGATCCTCGAATCACTGGCAGATGAAGAAGCGTGGAAACGGCGATTCGCAGGCAAACGCGACCTCTTGCGGCGTCTCGCGCAAGAGGCCTTGGAAGAAGATGCCCGAGGCGAGACTCATAGCCTGGACGATCTGATTTGATCGAATCTCGGGCGACTCGCCGTTTCTGGAGGCTTTTTGCGGCTCTACCCGCGGACGTCCAAGAAGATGCCAGGCAAGCGTATCGGCGTTTTCGCACGAATCCAACCACCCAAGCTGGCACTTCAAGAAACTAGAAGGCGAGAGCAATATCTACTCTGCTCGCATCGGTCTGAAGTATCGCGCAGTCGCCGTAATAGAAGGTAGCAGAGCGGTCTGGTATTGGATCGGCGATCACGATACCTATGATCGCCTGACTTAATCTACCCCAAAAACTCTTTTTTCATCTCCGCCATACTCTTACTCTTCCAATGCCGATTGAAATTATCCACCGTCATTAACGTCCGCGGATACATCCTGTCGATATAAACCGTCCCCTTCAAATGATCAATCTCATGCTGCAAAATCCGCGCATACCAGCCCGACGCCTCAATTACTTTCGCATTCCCCTTGTGGTCCAAGCAGTCCACCCTCACCTTACGCGCCCGCGGCACCATCGCCGTGAACCCCGCTAAACTCAGGCAACCTTCAAAAAACTCCACATCCGCTGCGCCTTCCAGACTGATCATCGGGTTAATCACCACATGAAACGGCACCGGTTTACGCTCGCGCTCTTTGAGCAAATCGGCAGGCGCATCCTTCATGTTCTCGGGTTTGTCTTCGATCACCGCCAGTTGCAACCCGAGGCCGATTTGTGGCGCCGCCAAGCCTACACCCGGGGCATCGTGCATCGTCTCTCTCATCCACTCGATCAATTCCTGCGTTTCCCGGCTGCGAATTTCCTCCACCGTCAACGCCTTGGCCTGCTGCCGCAAAACCGCTTCGCCCACCTGCACAATCTTCAACCGCATACTCCTATGATCGTCGTACACTTGACTTGGAGATGGCTACCAAACACCCACGCGAAATCACCCAAAACCTGGAACCGGAACCCCGCTGGCCCGCACTCATAGCCGTACTCGCCACCGGGTCTCTTTTTTTGTTCATGCCTGAACGGTTAACATTTGGTCCGAACTGGCTTTTGCTCGCCGTCGTTGGCGTGCTGACAATTCCCACGGTCCTCAGTCGCCGATTCGATCGTCCCCAGGTCAACTATGCCTTTGGTCTTTCGCTCTCGGGTGTCATTACATGCGCTCTCGTATGGTCGCTGGGCATGTTGATCGCGGGGTTGCCCACCAAGAAAGAGAATCCCGAAGAATTACTCCGGGCGGCCGTCGCTCTTTGGATTTCGAACATATTGGTCTTTGCCTGTTGGTACTGGCGTCTCGATGCCGGCGGCCCTTATCAGCGCGACTTATGCAGCTTTCACACCGATGGCGCTTTCCTCTTTCCACAGATGACCCTACCGGCCGACTCGAAGCTTTTGAAGGCACACTGGCGGCCCGGTTTTGTCGATTACCTATTTCTCGCGTTCAACACATCCACAGCCTTCTCCCCCACCGACGTCCCCGTGCTATCCCGCTGGGCCAAACTGCTCATGATGGTGCAGAGCATCGTCTCCCTAGGTACGCTCGCCATTCTCGCCGCCCGCGCCATAAATATTTTGTAGGGTCGATGGAACTTTTCTCCGTCCTGCGTCATTACACGTTTTGAGAGTCAGATGATCAGCGACGAAGACCTCATGTTGCAATTCCAGAATGGCTCTCGCGAAGCCTTTGAGGAGTTGTTCGCGCGCTACCGACAACAGCTCTATCGTTTCTTTCGCCGCCGGATTTCCAACGACGCTCGTGCCGATGATCTTATGCAGGAAACCTTCCTCGCCGTCATTCGCGCCAAAGTGCGTTATGAACCGCGAGCTTTGGTACGCACTTATCTATATGGCATTGCATTGAAGCAGGTTTCGGCAGAGCGCCGCTGGCAGTCGCGTCGACCTGATGCGCCACTGTCCGATCAGGAGGCGAGCGCGCCCCAAGGTGACACGCCTATCTGGATCAAACAGGCGCTCACGAGACTCGAAGAGATGGACCGTGAAATCCTAATGCTGCGGGAATACGAAGAACTCAGTTACGCCGAAATCGCCAAGCTCCTCCATCTCCCGTTGAGTACAGTTCGCTCACGCCTGTTCCGCGCCCGCCTTGCCCTCAAGACCCTGCTGGCAGGTGACGTATGCCAATGAACACGCACCCGGTCACGAACCGAGATGTGATGGCCTATCTTGATGGCGAGCTTCCGCCCGAAGCAGCAGCCGGGATGACCGCTCATCTTACCCAATGCAGGGCATGCCAGGAACTGGCTGCGGATCTGCAGGGCGTTTCGCGTCACCTCTCCGGCTGGACTGTCGAAGCGGTCGACGCTGAGACCGTCATTCCCGCCAACATCGCCAGCGCTCTCGCAACGCAGGCCGCAGCAAGAACGAAGTGGCATCCTTCCGTTTGGAGTCGGCATTTCGTTGTTTCGCACCGCTGGGCAGTCTCCGCGGTAGCGCTGATTGTCTCGGTTGCCGCGCTTATCTGGTTATCGCCGAACCGCGTAGGATCCCACATCACTACGTCAAAGGCAGATCTCATAGTAAGTGAATCTTCCGCGCCGGTTCAAATGGATTCTTCGGCGCCGGCGCAACCGGCACTTATCGCTAAGCGTCCTCCGGAACCTGTCGTCGTCCGCACCGCCGAACTACGCCTAACCGCCCATAACTTCGATACCGTTCGCACCGATCTGGATCGCATCCTTTCCCAGTTCGGCGGCCACATCGCGCAACTAAACGTCACCTCGCCCACTGGCGAAGCCCGCAGCCTTACAGCCACTCTCCGCATTCCTTCGCCTCAATTGGAGTCCGCTCTGGCCGAACTACGCAAACTTGGCCACGTCGATAGTGAATCACAAAACGGTGAAGAGGTCACTCAGCAATCCGTCGACCTCGAAGCGCGCCTCAACAACGCCCATCACACGGAAGAGCGTCTCACAGAGATACTCCGAACCCGCACTGGCAAGCTCTCTGAGGTTCTCGAAGTCGAGCAAAAACTAGCCGAAGTCCGAGGCGAAATAGAACGGGCGGAGGCCGAACAGAAAAGTCTAAACAATCGAGTCAGTTTTGCGACTGTGTCGCTCCAAGCAACCGAAGACTATCGGGCTCCGCTCACGGGAGGAACAGCATCGTCCGTCGGTACCCGCCTCAACAATGCCGCTGTAGACGGTCTTCATACTGCATTCAATGGCATGGTCGGCCTCGTGCAATCACTTCTAGCCACGGGCCCCAGCCTGCTGCTTTGGGGACTGATCCTTGGCCTACCGGTTTACTTCCTCTGGAAGAAGCTGCGGCACTGAAGCGCTGCCTCTCTTTCGCTTCCGCGACACTAAACGGTCAAGATAAACGTAAATCACGGGAGTAATGTAAAGCGTCAGCAATTGCGAAACCACCAATCCACCTACGACGGCAATACCTAGCGGACGCCGCGCTTCGCCACCCGCACCTGTTCCAAACGCAATAGGTAACGTGCCGAGCAAAGCCGCCATCGTCGTCATCATAATGGGCCGGAAGCGCTGTAAGCAACCTTCGAAGATGGCTTCCTCCGGCGTTTTGTTCTCGTTCCGCTGCGCTGCCAGTGCGAAATCGATCATCATGATCGCGTTCTTCTTAACAATGCCGATCAGCAGAATGATTCCCACAAAGGAGTACAGATTCAAGTCCTCGCCAAACAACATCAGTGTGAGCAACGCGCCCAAGCCCGCCGCTGGCAAGCCGGAAAGAATGGTGATTGGGTGGATAAAGCTTTCGTACAGTACACCCAGCACCAGATAGATGACTACCACAGCAATCAGAAGAAGAATGCCCAATCCTTTCAATGAACTCTGAAAAGCCGCTGTCGTTCCCTGATAGCTGAAGCTGACGGTGCTCGGTAGATTAATAGACGCTGCCGCCTTGTCTATCAGGGTGGTGGCTTCACTCAGTGCAACACCTGGCTTAAGATCGAACTGAAAGTTAATCGCTGGAAGCTGGCCAATGTGACTTACTGACAACGGCGCAACAGTTTGCTTCAAATCGCTCACAGCCGCGAGAGGCACCATCTTGCCCTGATTCGAGCGGATATAGAGTTCGCGCAGCGCCGCCGGATCGCGTTGGTACTGCGGCAACACTTCCAGCACCACGTCGTATTGGTCAGACGCAGCTGTGATCGTGGTCACGCGCCGGTTGCCATAAGCGTCATATAGCGTATTGGCAATCGTATCGGGAGTCACACCCATGGCCAATGCTAGATTGCGGTCGATATGCACATCCAATCGCGGACTGGCTAGCCGGAGGTCACTATAGACATTCATGAGCCCCGGAATGGCGCGCAGTTTCTCTTCCAGCTTGGGCGCCCAGCGATAGAGTTCGTCGAGATCCGCATCTTGCAACGCCAGCGAATATTGGCTGCGGCCTTCATTCTGCCCTAACGTGATGAGTGGCGGAGACTGCAGAAAAACCATTAGACCGGGAATCTTCGCGAATTCTTTCTGCATCTGTGCAATCACTTCAGTCACTCTCGGCCGGTGAGGTACAGACTTCAAAGAAAAGAAAGTAAAGCCGGAATTTTGACCACCCGCCAAGCCTCCCACGCCCGATCCGAAGCCGTCCACCCAGGGATTCTTCCCGATGACCCGGTTAACTTGTTTTTGCAAACGCAGCATTTCATCAAACGACGTATCTTGCGCCGCTTCATCGCCGCCGAAGACGAAACCTTGGTCCACCACGGGCATGAATCCCTTCGGCATCACGGCGAAAAGCCAAACAGTCACGACGGTCAAAGCTATGCTCACCACTAAAGTGGCGAACCGGTACCGCAAGACGGCCAACAAAGTCCGCCGGTATAGGTTGTTGAGCCCGTTAAAGAAGCCTTCAGACCAACGGTAAAACCTCCCAGTGGGATGACTCTCATGGTGCAGGAACCGGCTACAAAGCATGGGAGTTAAAGTGAGCGAAATAACGCCCGAGATCAGAACGGCCACCGCGATCGTTATAGAGAACTCGCGCAACAGTCGGCCAATGATGCCGCCCATGAAGAGCACTGGAATAAAGACTGCCACCAGCGACACCGTCATAGAGACGATCGTGAAACCGACCTCACGCGCGCCGGCGACGGCTGCCTCCATGCGCGTTTTGCCCATCTCCATGTGACGGACAATGTTTTCCAACATTACGATCGCGTCATCGACAACGAACCCCACCGAGAGGGTCATCGCCATCATCGAAAGCATGTCGACCGTGAAATCGAGCAGCTTCATCGCGGCGAACGTACCCAATAAAGACAAAGGCACGGCGAGGCTGGGAATAAGCGTGGCCGACACGTTGCGCAAGAAGAAGAAAATCACGCCGATCACAAGCGCAATGGTCAGCAACAACGTAAACTTAACATCTGCGATCGAATCGCGAATATTTTGCGAGGCATCGAATGATTTGTCGATCTCAACCCCCGCGGGGATCGATTGCTTCAGAATGGGCAGCAGCGCTTTTACGGCATTGGCCACTTCCACGGTGTTCGCGCCCGGCTGTTTCTGCACCGCCAGCACAATACTGGGTTTGCCATTGTTCCAGAATCTGGTTTTTTCGTCGGCTATGCTGTCATAAACGTGCGCGATTTCGTTCAAATAGACTGGACTGCCGTTCTTGTAGGTAACAATCAGCTGCCCGAACTGGGCCGCTGACGTCAGCTGACTATCGGATTGAACCGTGTACGACTTGGAGTAACCGGAAAGCGACCCGGCCGGCAGATTCACGCTTCCCGAAGAGAGCGCAGCGCGCACTTGCTCCAAATCAATCTGTTTGGCCGCCATCTTCCCCGGATCGGCCTGCACCCGGACGGCGTATTTGGCCTCGCCAAACAATCGGACGCGCGCCACGCCGCTCACCATGGAAATGCGGCGGGCCATCAGCGTTCCCGCGTATTGGTCAAGCTCCGAAAGCGGCATGGTGTCGGAATGCGTGGCGATGTACATGATAGGCTGCTCGGCCGGATTCACTTTCGAATAACTCGGCGGGGTGGGCATATCGGTAGGCAGCCTGCCTTGCGCCCGCGCGATGGCGGCTTGCACATCCTGCGCGGCAGCATCGATATTCCTGCTCAATTCAAATTCCAGCGTGACGGCGCTGGAGCCGAGCGTACTCGACGAAGACATGCTGTTCAATCCGGCGATCGTCGAAAACTCGGCTTCGAGAGGTGTGGCCACTGACGACGCCATTACGTCTGGGTTCGCACCGGGCAACGACGCGTTTACTTGAATCGTTGGATATTCAACCGCCGGAAGATTACTAACCGGCAGCGAAAGATAGCTCAGCAATCCGAAAACAAGAATGGCCGCCATGATCAGCGTAGTTGTGATGGAGCGGCGAATGAAGAAATCAGTGAAAAACATTTGAGACTTCCTTTAGCAAACGCACCTTCGCCCCGGGCATCAAACGCATTTGGCCTTCTGAGATCACTTGTTCACCCGGTTTCAGCCCGGAGCCAATGACGGATTCTTCCGCGGAATTTTCGGATTTATACAGTCTCACCACGTCCACCGGCCGAATGGCAACTGTTTCGTCGGCGGGATTGAGTACCCAGACATATTTTCCTTGCGGCCCGGTTTGCACTACGCGGCTGGGAACAATCAAGCGATCGTGCTCCATAATCAAACGCGTTTGCACATTAACAAATTCGCCAGGCCAAAGAGCGCGATCTTCGTTGTCAAAGCGTGCCTTGAGTTTAATCGTGCCGGTGGTGGCATCCACTGAATTGTCAATAAATTGCAAGACCCCGGTCTTACCCGAAGCCATTACCGGCAATCCTTGAGTCGCTTGGCGCTTGCGAATCTCTGGCAAGAGTTGCTCTGGAACGCCAAAAGTCACGTAGATGGGAGTCATTTGCAGCAGAGTGACCATAACGGCATCGTTGTCTTTGATCAAATTGCCCGCCTTGACGTTAATGGCGCCGGCGCGGCCGCTAATCGGAGCGGAAATACTCGTATAGTTCAGCTGGAGTTGCGTCTGCGCGAGCCGCGCGCGGTCGGCGCGGATCGATGCCGAAGCGCTTTCAATCGCTGCTTTGTCGGCTTCGAGCGAAGCCACAGCGCTATCGTTCGTGGCCACCACTTGTTCGGTTTGCTCTTTGGAAAAAATGCCTTCCTTGGAGAGTTCAACGCCGCGATCGGCAGCAGCACGGGTCTGCTTAATTTGCGCTTCGTCTTTCGTTACGTTCGCCTTGGCCTGCTGCTCCAAAGCCAAATCCTTACTCAAATTAGCTTGAATTTCCGCTAACTGACGCCGTATTGGTTCCGGATCAATCTCAAACAACAATTGCCCCTTCGTAACGCTTTGGCCTTCTTGAAAAGCGACGCGCAAAACTTCGCCGGCCACGCGAGATTTGATGTCTACCGTGGCCATGCTTTCAACGTTGCCGACAGCGGAAATATCAAGCGGAACATCAGCCTGAGTGACTGGCACGGCGCGCACGGCGGCGGGCTCCATCATCATTGCTTTCATTCCGTTTTGCTGCTGCTTTTGCGCGCAGCTTGAAAGCAGAAGGCTTGCAAACACAAAGATTTTAGGAGAAGGTTGCACAGTAAGGGTTGTTTATATGGTCCCATAAAGACATGCACGTGGCAGTTCCAGGGAGGGTAAATCTAATAGGAGAGCACATCGATTACCACAATATGGCAGTGCTTCCGATGGCGATTCAGCGGCGGATTCGTGTTGATTACAACAGGATATCGGAAGGGGTTGTCAAGGCACAGTCGGAGAATTATGGGAGCGCTGAAGTTAGTTTGACGGGCGAGCTACAACCAACTGAGGCAGGGGCCTGGAGCAACTACATCAAAGCCGCGATCGAGGCAATTCGGGTTCGCTGGAATATAACGCAAGGTATTGAAGCGAAAGTCACTTCAGATTTGCCGGCGGCAGCAGGATTAGCGTCTTCTTCGGCGCTGCTGACGGCGTTCACAATCGCGTTGTTACGGGCGAACGGAATTGAGCCTACCGTGGCGGAATTGATGGAAGTGTTGCCGGATGGGGAGCAATTTGTAGGCACTCGGGGCGGCGGAATGGACCATGCAGCGGTTTTGGCAAGCCGTCCGGGATGTGCGTTAATGCTCGAATTCGCGCCACTTCGGCTGGCCAACGTCCCAATACCGGACACTTGGCGCTTTATAGTGGCGCACAGTTTGAGGACGGCGGAAAAGTCGGGAGCAACGAGGGAGGAATTCAATTCGAAGCGAATGGCGGGACAAAGTGCGTTTGAGAAATTGCGAGCCGGAGAAAAACTCAGTGACGAGGAGGCGCGGGCATTTCGGCATGTTGAGAGCGAAGGGCAAAGAGTGCGTGAAGCGGTGGCAGCTTTGCTGAGGGCGGACAAAGACACCTTTGGACGGTTGTTGTGTGAGTCGCATCGCAGTTTGCGCGACGATTTGCGAGTGAGTTGCCCGGAGCTGGACGAATTGGTGGAACTGGCGATGAAGAACAAGGCGCTGGGAGCGCGACTGACGGGAGCGGGATTTGGCGGGTGCGCGATTGTGTTTTGCGAAGTGGGCGAAAGCGAACGAATCGCGCAGGCGCTGTCGGATGGATTTTATGCCAAGCGCAGCAGCTTTGAGCGCGACAAGCATTTGATGTTCGCCGAGCCATCCGCGGGAGCGCTGAGTGTCTGAAAGGATCGAACGGGCGGTGTTGCTGGCGGCCGGAAGAGGCACACGCATGGGAGCGATCACGCAAGAAATGCCGAAGCCGATGCTGCCGGTTCAGGGCAAACCGATGCTGGAACAGATTATGGACCGGTTGGCTGAAGCAGACATCCGGCGATTTTTGATTGTGATCGGGTATCAAGGCGAGTTAATTCAAAGGCATTTCGCCCAATGGCGGTTGCCAGTCGAGTTTCGCGTTCAGGAACCGGTGAACGGTACCGGGCGCGCGGCGAGCTTGGCCAAAGAGTTCGTGGGCGGCGAGCCGTTTTTGTTGGCCTTTGGCGATTGTCTTTGCGACGCGTCTGAGTATATCCGCATTCGCTCGATTCTCGAAGACAATCCGAAGACAGCAGCGGTACTGGCGGCTAAAGACATCGACGACCCGTGGCTGGGTGCGGCCATCTATGCAGAGAACGGACTGATAACGCGCATCATTGAGAAACCTCCGAAGGGTACTTCGACTACACGTTGGGGTAGCGCCGGGTTTTACGGGTTTCGCCCCGCGATCTTCGATTACCTGGCACGGCTCACGCCGTCGGTTCGGAACGAATATGAGATCACTTCAGCGTTCGAGATGATGCTGGCCGACCACGTTGAATTGAGAATCTCGCCAGTTGAGGGAGACTGGCGAGATGTCGGACGGCCAGAAGATCTGGCAGCGGTGAACAACTAACGCCAGATTCTTCTCACGACGCCGATCAGAACTGCTCCACTCACGACTGAGATTGCCAGGAGACCGAAGCCGTAATTCCATCTCCCATAGAGAAAGTTGCCCACAGTGAATAAAGCGGACCAGATGAGAACGGTGCCAGTCACCCAACCTAACATCGCTAATGGGATGTTGTCGGTCTTCTTCCAAGCGGCGGCTTCTTCGTCGGAGACTCCGGATATAAGGTGGATTGCCCTCCAACCGGGGCCGAAGGGCTGCACTTTCTTATAGAAATCGATGAGCGTTTGTTTGTCGGTTTGCGGACCGAGATAGGCAGTGGCGACCCAGCAGACGGTGGTGACAATGACAGTGAAGATTAGTTGGCCGTCTGTTGAAAACACAGTGCCTTGCTGCTTAAGGATGAAAAAAACAAGCGAGATGAAGAACGAGCTGAGCATGGCCGCCACCTCGCACCAGCCGTTGATGCGCCACCAGAACCAGCGCAGCAAATAAAGCAAGCCAGTGCCGGCGCCGACTTGCAGTATGAGATAGAAGGCTTCTTGCGCGGTTTGCAGGACGAAGACCAAGCCAGAGGATAAGACAAATAAAAGAACCGTAGCGAGGCGTGCCATCAGTACGTAGTGCTTCTCCGTTTCGGAGCGGCGGAGAAAGCGGCGGTAGAAATCGTGAACGAGATAGGATGCGCCCCAATTGAGGTGACTCAGGATAGTGGAGGAGTTGGCGGCGATGAGGCCTCCCACCATGAGACCGATCCAGCCGGCTGGGAGGAAACGTAGCATCGCCGGGAACGCGATATCGGGACCGATGAGCGATGGATCGACATTCGGGAATGCCTTGTGAATGTCTTCGAGTGTGGGATACACAATGAGAGACGCGAGAGCAACCAAGATCCAAGGCCAGGGTCGGAGGATGTAGTGAGCAAGGTTGAAGAAGAGTACGCCGCCGAGTGAATCTTTTTCAGATTTGGAGGCGAGCATGCGCTGTGCGACATAGCTACCGCCGCCTGGTTCGGCGCCTGGATACCAAACAGACCACCATTGGACAGTCAAAGGAATGATGAAAACGGCCAAGGCCAGATCCCAGTTGTTGGTGAAATCGGGCAAGACGTTCAAATAGTGGAGACCTCCCGGTCCGCGGAGAGCGGAGACTTTTGTGACGAGACCGCTCAAGCCACCAATTTGTGGGAGTTCGACCGCAAAGTAAGCGGCTGCGATGACTGCGGCCATTTTGATAAAGAACTGCACCATATCAATGACTAGGACGCCCCACAGGCCGGAGTGCGCGGCAAAGACGACGTTGAGCGTGCCCACGATGGCAAGAGTTTGCCAGCGGTTCATGCCAAAGAGAACGCTCGCGATTTTGCAAGCTGCCAAATTGACGGTAGCCATGATCATGCAATTGAACAGTAAGCCCAGATAAACCGCGCGGAAACCGCGAACGGCTGTAGCGGACCTGCCGGAATAGCGGAGTTCGTAAAATTCGAGATCGGTAAGTACGCCGGAACGACGCCATAGGCGCGCGAAAAAGAAAACAGTGGAGACGCCAGTGAGCGTGAAAGCCCACCACTGCCAGTTGCCCGCGACGCCTTGTGTGCGCACGATGTTGGCAACGAGGTTCGGGGTATCGCTTGAAAAGGTTGTGGCGACGAGCGAAATACCGGCAAGCCACCAAGGCACAGAACGGCCGGACGCGAAAAATTCGGATGTGCTTTTGCCGGAACGCTTGCCAAATGCCAGAGCGGGCAGGAAGCAGATCAAGAGACAGATGGCCGCGATGATCCAGTCGACTGTATGCAGAATCATGAATGAATATAAGAATACAGAATACGAAATGGAAAGCCATCAGCACTTCACCGGCGAAGCGCAAGCTAAACTACAGGAACACGATGGCAAAGATTCTAGTGACGGGCGGGGCGGGATATATAGGCTCGCATACGCGGTATTTTCTGGAGAAGAGTGGGCACACGACAGTGGTGCTCGACAGTTTAGAGCGGGGAGATGCGCGGGCAGTGCCAGAGGGGATGCTGCGCCAAGTCGATCTGCGGGATTCGGAGAAAGTCAAACAGGTGCTGCGCGAAGAGAAAGTGGATGCAGTGATTCACTTTGCTGCGTATGCGTACGTGGGCGAATCGACGCAGAGACCGGAGATGTACTTTATCAACAATGTGGGAGGTTCGCTGTCACTGTTTGAAGCGATGCTCGAAACGGGCGTGAAGCTTGTGGTGTTTTCGTCGACGTGCGCGAGCTATGGGATTGTGGACAAGGTGCCGATCACGGAGGATCAGCCGTTTGCTCCCATTAATCCGTACGGCGAGTCGAAAGTAATGGTGGAGAAGATCATGGAGTGGCTGGATAAATTTCGAGGGTTGCGGAGCGTGCGGCTGCGGTATTTCAACGCGTGTGGGGGTGAGCCGGGTAGCGGGCTGGGAGAGCGGCATGATCCGGAAACGCATCTGATACCCCTGGTTTTGCGGGCGGCGGAAACGGGTGAACCCGTGACGGTATTTGGCGATGATTACCCAACACCCGATGGCACCTGCATCCGCGACTATATTCATGTGAGTGATTTGGCGGAGGCGCACATACTGGCAGTGGAATATTTGCTGAAAGGCGGGAAGAGTGACGCCTTCAACCTGGGGACGGGCAAGGGACACTCCGTGAAGAAAGTGCTGGCAGCGGCCGAACGAGTGACTGGGAGGAAGGCGCCATACACGATGGGGCCCAGGCGGGAAGGCGATCCGCCGGAGTTAGTGGCGGATGCGGGGAAGGTATGGAAGGCGCTGGGCTGGAGGGCGAAGAGGGCTGGGCTAGAGGAAATTGTGCGGGATGCGTGGGAGACAAGGCGAAGTTCCGAGCCAAATATTTAATCTGCAGTTTTTCCATGTTTGGTTTCCTTTCGCGCCACGCATGACTGATAAGCTTGCGCCGTTACGCCTCCGGCCGCACAGTAAAGCAGGCGGAAGCTGTCGGGCGCGTTAGAACTGGCAGGATGCGACGTGGAATACAGAATTGACCAGCGGGCGGAGGTCTCCGTTGAATTCTCAATTCGTTCAAAAAGAGAAGAGTATGTTTGTGCGTTCAAACCTTTGAGGCGCCATTCCTTTTCGAAATCGTACTCCAATTGCCAAACAGGCAGCGTATCTTTACCTGCCTCTGTGAGATTTTTCAGATAGTATGTCGCCTCGTCTTTCAGTTTGCCGTGGGCGTCGAAGCTCACCGTGCGGAATGTGGGATTTTGCCCAGTGATGGGACTCACAGCAGGACCTATGATGACAAAAGGAGAGGTCTTCAGAGAACCTCCCAAAAGGCGAAAATCGTCCACATGCACGTGGCCGGCGAAACTAGGACCTACGGCAGCGGAGTATTGTTCGAGCAGACTCAAGAATTTGTTGGTGTAAGACTCTTTCCACAAAAGTGTCAAGGTTCCAGGCGCCTTTGCATGAGCAGTGGCAAAAGCGTCCACGCCCGGCGGAATGTGGTAGACGAGCCAAACCTTTTCATGCTGCGACTTGGCGGATTCCAGCTCACTCGCCAGCCAGGCCAACAGCTTCTCCCCAGCATCGCCGGCGCCTTGGCCACAGCGATCTGTGTATCTAGGAGAGAAGAACACCGTATTCAAAACAATGATCCGCTGATGTTCGACCGCCGGATTCGCAAGGCTGTAGCTACCATAGTGAACGTACGAATCCGTATTGGCGAGGCCGGCCAGATTGCCGACAACCTTGGCTGTATCATGCAGAAACGGCCCGTCCGGCTGGACAGCGTAGTCGCCGCATTCGTCGTCGTTATTGCCAAGCGTGATGAAAACAGGTGTGCCCGGGGACCGCTGCTTAAGTTGAAGACCGACGAATTCTACAGTCTTGCGAACGAAGTTACGAAAAGCTTCGTCGTCGTGCACGGTGGCGGCCGCATTGAACTGTTCACGAAAATGGTGAACGAGAAGATCGCCCGTCACCAGCGTAAAAGCAGTGTTCGGCTGGGTCTTTGTGCTAGCTTGCAGGACAGACGCAAGCAAGGGCCAACTCGTGTCGCGCCCATATACAGGAAACTTCGTCGAGCCGCCGGCCAAAATCACGGCCCATTCCGCTGGCTCCGCAGCAGCCAGATTGTCTACTAAGGCGCTGTCAGCCAGGGGGTCGAAGTGAATGTCAGAAAGCCACAAGAATTCGGCCGCGACTGCGGGCGGCGTCGCAATCAGCAGTAATATTGCGGCCGAGCGCAATAAAGTAAGAGTGTCGTTGAGAGGGTGCAATTTTCTAGTTTGCCACGGAGGGTTGTAGAAAAAGACTCGATCGCGCACACTCCTTCGTATCGTCTTCGCAGGCGTTAGAACGGCGCGCGCGCCTGTTCAGTAGTGGGGCTTAGAATCTACTCCTCAGTGCTGAAACGGTAAATCGTCACGCTATGGTATGTTTCGCCAGGACGAAGCACTACACTCGGGAAATTAGGATGATTGGGCGAATCGGGATAGTGCTGCGTTTCGAGACAAATCGCCGACCGGTATTTAAACGCGCCACCGACGCCCTGCGCGGAACCATCCAGAAAGTTACCCGTATAAAACTGGACTCCAGGTTGATCGGTATAAACTTCCAACACACGTCCACTGCCGGGATCTTCCACTTTCACAGCCCATTCCTTCAAATTTCCCGGTTCATTAAGCACAAAATTGTGGTCGTAGCCCTTACCAAGCTTCAGTTGGTCGTTGTCTTCGTTAATGCGTGAACCGATCACGTTGCCTCTGCGGAAATCGAACGGTGTGCCTTCGACAGATTGCACAACACCCGTGGGAATCAAACCGTTATCGATGGGTGTGTAATGATCCGCTCGGATGGTGAGCCTTTGCTTCAGGACTGTTTCGCTGCCTGCGCCGGCCAAGTTGAAGTAGGTATGGTTGGTGAGGTTCAGAACGGTAGCTTTGTCGGTAGTGGCGTTATATTCGATCTCCAGCCCATTCTTCGCGTTGAGCGTATAGCGAACTGTTACATCGAGGTTTCCGGGAAAACCCATTTCGCCATCGGGGCTCAGATAGTGCAGTTCGAGGGCCGGGGCTTTCGGCGTGGAAACATCTTTGGCGTCCCAAATGCGCTTGTTGAAGCCCGTTGTTCCGCCATGCAGCGTGTTGCCGTTTTCGTTCGTGGCAATTTGATAGACCTTGCCGTCCAACTGGAACTGACCCTTGCCAATGCGGTTGCCGTAACGTCCGATCAGGGCTCCAAAGTAGGAGGTTGTAGCCTGATACGGAGCAACATTGTCGAATCCAAGCACGACGTTGCCGAAGGTTTTGTTGCGGTCGGGAACCTTGATTGACGTAACCGTACCGCCGTAGTTAGTGATGGTCACTTCCATGCCGGCTGCGTTTTTCAGCAAGTAGAGCGAGACGGGTTTGCCGTCGGCTTCGCCAAACGGAAGCTGTTGTATCTTCGGAATCGGCGCACCGAAGGAAAAGGCGGCGGTGAGGGCTACAAGGCCAATAGCTGTTTTCATGGTTGCTCCAGAATAATATCAGGCCGTCAACGGCTACCAAAAATTGGCTACAGCACTGGACGAATTTTCGTCGCACGCGTTAAGATAGGGCAGCGCGCCCGCGCAATGGCATCATGGCGGAAGAGATTCTCTACTTGACCGAACTGCTCGGCCTGAAGGTCTATGACCTGAAGGGCCGGCTCATCGGTACGCTACGCGATGCGGCTCTGGTGCCGTTGATTGACCCGATTCGCGTGGACCGTTTTTTGGTGGGCGCAGGACCCGGCTGGCTCAGCATCCGGTACGACCAGATCAAGTCGATTGATACCGGCGGAATCCGCCTCAAAGATGAGTTGTTGACGCCCTACCATTCCGACGAATACATGTTGCGGATGGTGAGAGATCTGCTCGATCAACAAGTAATTGACGCGCAGGGGCGCAAAGTCGTGCGGGTGAACGACGTCACGTTTCTGAAGGAGGCGGAGAATGGCACGCAGGTACTACACATCCTGGAAATTGACATCGGTATCCGGTCAATTGTGCGGCGGGTGTTGAGTGGAATTGTGCCGGCAGCGGTGATTCGTTCGCTCCAGCGGCGGATTCCGCCGCATTCCATTCGTTGGGAATTCTGCAACATAGTAGAGGCCGATCCGCAACGGCGCGTGCGCCTGAACATTTCGAACAAGCTGCTGGAGGACATGCACCCGGCGGACTTGGCCGATATCGTCGAGCACCTGGGGCACGAAGACCGGGCGGCGATTATCAACGCGGTCGATACCGAAACGGCCGCCGAAATGTTGAGTGAGATTGAACCTGAAATTCAGACCAGCATCATTGAATCGCTGAAGGCGGATAAAGCGGCCGACATTCTAGAGGAAATGGAACCTTCGGAAGCGGCAGACGTGTTAAATGAGTTAGAAGACGAGCAGTCTGAGCAGATTCTGGAAGAGATGGAGCCCGAGGAGAAAGAGGACGTTGAAGAGCTGCTGGAGTTCGGTGAAAATACGGCAGGCGGCCTTATGGATACCGGATTCCTGGCGTTACCGGAGGATGCGACGGTGGCGCAGGCGATGGACGCGCTGAAGAAGTCGGAAGAAACGATTGAGGATTTGCACTATTTGTTCCTGGTAGACGGCGAAAACCATTTGCGAGCGACTGTGCCGCTCGCGAAGCTTTTCTTTGCGCCCGGCGATGCGCCGCTGAAGGAATTTGCCAGTGAACGGCTGCTCTCCGTTCATGCGAATTTCAAGCAAGACCGGGTGGCGGAGTTTTTCGACAAATACAATTTGCTGGCGTTGCCGGTAGTAAACGAAAAAGAAGAATTGCTGGGCGTGATTACCGTGGATGATGTGGTGGCTTTGTTAAGGCAGGGTTAGCAGCGGGCTAACCTGGCACCCGAATCATCAACAACTCACTCAGATTCAAATACGCATCCACCCACTCCTGCGCTTTTGGATCGCCGCGCTGCGCCCTCCGTTTTGTCCGAACGTAAAGACCGGATTGCACCGAATAAACCTGGTTTTGCGCGCCCCAGAGAGTTACCGGAAACGGCATCTGTTTAACAATCTTGAGGGCGTTTTGCAGTTCGAAAATGCGTTCGATATTCGATGGTTCTGCGGCAAAGCGACCGGCCAAAGTATCCAATTTGCGGCGGAGCAGGAACTCAGTGGTGGTTTTATCTAGACTGACGTTGCTCGCCTGGGCTTCCCGCAGCAGACTGCGAATGCGTTCGCCATCCAGTTCTTCCGCCGAACAAGCCCGGCGCATTAAGCTGTTAATGGCATATTCGACGGCTGCGACGAACTCTCGCGGCATCGGCGTGCCCAAGCTGGTGATGAAGCGCATGAGCGAGGCGTGATGATCGTAAAGCTGTAGATAGGCGGCTTCGGCTTCGGCCACTGTCGTGGAAAGAATGGTGCGCAAAATGCGGCGCTGCTCGTCGCGGAAGAGCGATCGCAAGGAATAGGTCTTTTCCCCAAAGCGCTTATCAAGCAGACGAACCACTTCAGGAATGTCGACGCGCTCAAATGAACCGCTGATGGCGCCTAACATATCGAGATATTTGGCGGAGCCATCCGCTTTCTGCACACCCCCGGCGACATTGTGATCGCCGAAGTGCACCACCCAAAACGTCAGCACTTCCGATTCCTGCGTCACGTTGGACGTGAAGCGCGCCTGGCCCAGAGCCATCCGCAGCTTGCCTGCATCGCCTGTGTGATAGTCGAGGCGTTTGACGCTGTAAGCGAAGACATCCGTTCGCTCGCCGTACGGAGCAAAGAGCGAACTGATGGAATAGTGTGCACCGACTTTTTCAAGATCCACCATCGACGGCTTCACATAGCGGAGATAGATGGTTGCACCATCACCATACTCCGGCAAATTACTCTTAGCAGCGGAGACACGCTCCAAGAACTGTTCTTCCAACGGTTCATTGAAGAGTTGTTCGGCAAGTTGCACTACGCGGCCCGCGTACTCTATGACCTGCACAGTCTCAATGCCGGAAAGCTCATCGAAAAACCAGCCGCAACTGGTGTACATGAGCATGGCGTTGCGCTGCAGCTCCATGAGCTTCCAAACAATGACCTGTTCGTCTCTGGTCAACTCGCGAGCGAAAAACTCTTTACCGAATCGCTCCCTGACATCGAGTGTGCGGCTTAGGACAACATTGATGTATCCATTGCGCGCCTCCCACGGATCTGTCAGCAGACCGTTGGCCATATTTTCAAAGCGCGGCGTAATCCAATCGCGCAGCCAGTCGAGCGCTTCGCGCAGAGGCCGGCGCCAATCCTGGTTCCACCCATGACGGCCGGCGTTGCAACCGCAATTGCTGCGCCAGCGCTCAATGCCGTGGACGCAACTCCACGAGGTGTCTTCAATGATTTGGGCTTCGTGCGTGGGCGGATTCTTCTCGAGAAACTCGCCGTAATTGGTGATCTTCGCGAGCTTTTTCGATTCGACGCAATCCAGCGCGTACGCCAGCGCCATCTCGCCATGGCGGTGGTGGTGGCCGTATGTTTCACCATCGGTGGCAATGTGCATCAATTGCGGCCAAGTGCGGCTGCTCGAAAAAGAGCCGGTCAGCCGCTTAGCGAATTCTTCGCCGTTGTGCAGGAGTTTTTCGAACGCCACCGCCTGCGAAATCGGTCCGTCGTAAAAGAACAACGCGATAGATTTGCCGCTCGGACTTTTGAATTCATAGGCGCGGCTTGGATCGACTTTCGATCCGCTGACATCCTCCCAATCGCCCCCCGACAGCGGCCGTACGGCCTTGGCCTGATGAGGCGCGAGAATGGCATACGTGATGCCCGCCTGCGCCATCAAGTCGAGAGATTCGATGTCGACAGCCGTCTCAGGCAGCCACAAACCCTCTGGAAGGCGTCCGAAGCGGCTGCGAAAATCCTCAATGCCCCAGCGGATTTGCGTCAGTTTGTCGCGGCTGTTCGCCAGCGGCATGATCATGTGATTATAAGCTTGCGCGATCGCCGATCCGTGGCCCGAAAATATTTTCTGGCTTTGCTTGTCCGCGTTCAAAATGCCTTCGTACATTTCAGCCGCGTGCTCAGCGGCCCAGGAAAGGAGCGATGGCCCAAAGTTGAAGCTGATTCTTGTGTAGTTATTGACAATGCGCGTAATGCGCTGTTGCTCGTCCAAAATACGCGCCGCCAGGTTAGGGCCATAGCATTCGGCGGAAATGCGTTCGTTCCAATCGTGATATGGATACGCGGAATCTTGCAGTTCGATTTGTTCTAGCCAGGGATTCTCGCGCGGCGGCTGATAGAAGTGGCAATGAATACAAAGATAGTTCATCCAGAAGACTGTCTAATTCATCATAGATCGCGCTCAATTTAGCTAGCCGGATGACGGTAAAGAAATCGTGAATACCGCGCCGTTTCCCCGCTCGCGGTTCGCAGCGTTCACGCGGCCAGAGTACTGTTTCACAATGGCGGCCACGATGTGCAAGCCGCGGCCCGAACGCGAGCGGCTGGTTTTTGTCGAGACGTTGGTACGGAAAATGCGCGGCAGTAAATCCACCGGAATCCCCGGCCCGTTGTCGGAAACCGTGATGCAGAGGGTATCTTCATACTGTTGCGTCACAATGTCAATGCGGCCCGGCTTCTGCATGATCTGCGCGGCGTTTAAGAAGAGATTGAGGAAGACGCGCTCCCAATCTTTGGCCGACCCTGGCAAACGGGTATCGGTCGAAATGACGCGAACAAAACGGAGGCGCGGCTTGCGCGCGGCAATGCAATAGTCCGTTACCGACTGAATGGCGTCTTCGACAATAGCCGCTAAGTAGGGCGTGCTGTCGGGAATAGCGCCCAGCAGGCGTTTGCCGCGGGTGACACTGCGGCCGAGAGTAGCTGCCAGAGTCTTCCAGCGGCGGTCCGTACTGAGCAGATCCGCAGCTTCGGTGATGGTCTCGAAAACGTTGTTCAGATCGTGAATGAGATCTTCACGAGTCAGTTCCGATTCAGCGGCATCGTCCATAACCGGCATCCTTTACCCGCCTAGCGCGCAATGTTGCGAAGAGTTGTGTAGAACTCAGGGTACGACACCGACGCGGCTTCAGCCTCGCGAATTTCACACGTGCCGGAAGCCGTCAGAGCGCCAATGGAGAAAGCCATGGCGATGCGGTGATCGCCAAACGATTGAATCTCCGCTGCATGAAGTTGTTGCTTGCCGGGAATTTCCAGTGTGCTTTGCGTAGTTGTGAGCGTACCACCCATACGTTGGAGATTGGCCGAGATGGTTTCGATGCGGTCTGTTTCCTTGACGCGGAGTTCCGCCGCATCGCGCACAATCAGACCGTTCTGACTGAGAGCGCCCAGAATGGCGAGCACTGGGATTTCATCGATAAGCGCGGCCGTAGTCGCGCCTTCAATTGTTCCCCCTTTAACGACAGAGCTTTTGATTTGCAGGTTGCCGATGAGTTCGCCATTGACTTGTTCAATGCGCAGAAGTTTGATATTGGCCCCCATCCCGCAAAGAACATCAAGCAGCGCGGTCCGGGTTGGATTCAAACCTACGTTGGTAATGATGAGATCGCTATCCCGCGTGACGAGAGCAGCCACAATAAAGAACGCCGCGGAGGAGATATCGCCCGGCACGACAAGCATTTTGCCTTGCAGTTTGGCGCCGCCGCGGACACGGGCCACGCGCGGCTCAATCACAATATCCGCGCCGAGTTCGCGCAAGGCAATCTCGGTATGATCGCGCGTGGCGATAGGTTCGCGAACAATGGTTTCGCCGCTCGCGTAGAGACCCGCTAACAGCACGCTGCTCTTGACTTGCGCGCTGGCAACCGGGAGCGAGTAGTCAATGCCGTACAAGCGCGAGCCATGAATCGTAAGGGGGGGGAACTGGCCATCAGTCGCCTCGATGCGCGCTCCCATTTCCGCCAGCGGAGTCATGATGCGGCGCATGGGGCGCTTGACAAGGGAGTCATCGCCCGTCACAACCGTAGTGAAATGCTGCGCCGCGAGGATGCCCGAAAGCATGCGAATGGTGGAACCGGAGTTGCCGGCATCGAGCGTGCCGGCGGCAACGGTCAATCCCGAAATACCTTTGCCGTGCACCTTCAACACGCGGCGGCCGTCAATTTCGCTGAAAGTATGGCTCACGCCCAGAGCCTGCATGCAGCAAAGCGTAGACCGGCAATCGGCGCCCGTGGAGTAGTTGTGAATTTCGGAATCGCCGTCAGCGATGGAGGTCAACATCGCGTAGCGGTGGGAGATGGACTTGTCGCCTGGCAACCCAACAACACCATGAACGCCCTTGACAGGCGAGACTTGCTCAGTCATTGAACTTGTATTGTAACGTTGTGATACAAAGCCCTTATCATGATGAATCGTCGAGAGTGGTTAACGAGTTCGGCGGCGCTGGCAGGCGCGGCAACAGCGGCGGCGGGGCAATCGGGCAAGGGTAAGAAACCCATAGCGATTTCGAGCCCTAACGGCTTAGCAGCTTGCGCCAAAGCGGTGCAAGTCATGCAAGCGGGTGGCGACACACTAGACGCTGTGATAGCCGGCGTCAACATTCTTGAGCTTGATCCCAACGATACGTCGGTGGGTTACGGTGGCTTGCCGAACGAAGAAGGCGAAGTGGAATTGGATGCGAGCGTGATGCATGGCCCCACGCGGCGAGCCGGTTCCGTGGCGGCAATTCACGGAATTAAGACGCCGTCGAAAATCGCCAAGCTGGTGATGGACCATACAACCCACGTGATGCTGGTGGGCGAGGGCGCCACGAAATTCGCCGTGGCGCACGGATATCAACGCGAAGACTTGTTGACGGAGAAAGCGCGCACCGCGTGGTTGGTTTGGAAGGAATCGCTGCGCTCGCCGGGAGGTTTCAACAACTGGACTTCATTCGACAAGAATTTGCGCGCCGATGCCGAGCCGCCTTTCGAGCGCCTGCGTGAATCGTTTCCCAATGTGAACGAAGAGACGTTGCAGTGGGCCTGGCACATGGCGAACCATCCGACTTACGGAACGATCAACTGCCTGGGTTTGAATGAAAAGGGCGAAATTTCGGGAGTCACGACGACGAGCGGTTTGGCGTGGAAGATTCCGGGCCGGATAGGCGATTCACCCATTATTGGCGCGGGCTTATTTGTCGATCCCGACGTGGGCGGCGCGGGGTCGACGGGAGTCGGCGAATTGAATATCCGCGTGGCCGGTGGACACACGATTGTCGAAGCGATGCGACGCGGAGTTCACCCGCGTGAAGCCGTCTTGGAAGCGTTGAAACGCGTGTCGAAGCTGTTTAACGACGACAAACCGATGTTGAGCAAACTGGGCATCGAGTTTTATGCGCTGCGCACGGATGGGGAGTATGCGGCGGGTTCGCTTTGGAAAAGTACGGGAGACTACCAGGCGTTCGCGGTGAACGACGGCGGAGAAAGCCGCTTGGAAAAGCCAGTATTTCTTTACGAGAAGTAGCATAGTCAGCCGACGAAATCACCACGTTGCTAGAGGTGGCGCATTCAAACGTAAGCAATAGCCTGCGCGAACTGTAAGGTTGGGGCGCGTGCGGCTGCGCTACCGCTACGAATCCGCCAAAGCGCCGTCGCGTATGTGAGACGGACGCAAAGCGCCGGAACTTCTTTTGGCCAAACGCTCAATACGGGACTTTCGAACCCGGCAAGTTCGTTTCGTAAAACGAACCCCGGGGCTTAATGGTGTCTGACTTTAAGATGAACCTCGCCCCAAAGGCCACAAACCTGACTCCGCAAATTGTTACTTCGGGCCGTCGTGTCGCTGACCGTTTGGTTACCGTTCGACGGTAACCAACGCGCAGAAAATAGTATCGAGCCTATTTTGAGTAACTTACAGCCATTCCAGCGATTTTTGTGAACGGCCCTATTCTACTCTTGTTCTAGAAGACCAGAAGCAGCATAACCATGATTAGGCAACCTATCAGTCACCGCACGCAAGCGGACAATTGCTCAATCGGGCGCGGACCACTGAAGAAAAAGCGAAATATCGTTTCGCAAAGTACGCCTTTTCATCGCCTCGCCAGCGAAAGTGCCGTCCCGAACCACAAATCCGTTTCGCAAAAAACGCTTTTTCTTCGCCTTTCGCCCCTTCACGCGACATTCGTTTTCCAAAAAACGCCCTTTGTTCGCCTTCCCGTCGGCAATCCAACGTACCAACCCCCGTGACTAAATCAGTCCCGTCTTCTATTAAAAAACCGCGACAACATCTCGGTCGCGTCGGCGGCCAGCAACCCTTCCTCGACAGCCACACGGTGATTGAGGAGATCCGAATCGGCCAGCCGGAATTTGCTCCGCACTGCACCGAACCGAAGATCACGTGCGGCAAAGACGAGGCGCTCGATGCGCGCACTCACAATCGCTCCGGCGCACATGGCGCAGGGTTCGAGGGTGACGTAGAGAGTCGCGCCCGGGAGGCGGTAATTCTTGGCTCGCCCGGTGGCTTGACGCAAAGCTACAATTTCGGCGTGGGCCGTTGGGTCAGACGTGGCAATCAGGACGCGGTTCTGGCCGCGGGCGATGATCTCGCCGCGATGGACGATGACGGCGCCGATGGGGACTTCGCCGCGTTCGGCCGCCTCGCGGGCTTCCTCGAGGGCCTCGGACATGAAGACGTGATCGGATTGGGAAACTTCCGGCATCAAGCCAAGAATAGCACGTAGCGATTTGGCTTCGAGTGTCGCGTGCGAACTGCTATGTTTTGCCCACATGAGACTCGGGGTATAAGATGAACGCAGAGCAGATTGTTGGGGACTGATGGAACTTCGCAAGGATCCGATTACACGCAGCTGGGTGGTGGTGGGACATCCGGAACGGGAGAAAGTCAGGCCGGATCCGTGTCCCTTGTGCCCCGNNGGAATTTACGACCGGATGGCGCCGACGGGCGCGCATGAAATCGTGGTGGAGACGCCGGACCACACCCGCACGCTGGCGCAGATGAGCGACGAGGAAGTCGAGCGGGTGCTGGACGCGTACGCGCAGCGAATCGCGGATTTGAAACGCGACGCGCGATTCAAATATGTAACGGTATTCAAGAACGAAGGGCCGCAAGCGGGTGAGGAATGGACCCACGCGCATTCGCAAATTACGGCGACGACATTTGTGCCGCGGCGAATTCTGTACGAACTGCGCGCGGCGCGGGAATGGTATCGCGAGCGCGAACGGTGC